>JBGSMF010000405.1:0-14304 GCA_041740315.1 Thermoflexales bacterium | reverse complement strand
CCAACTGGTCTACAAGATCAATTACTGGAACGCTGGCAACATGCTGGCCGTGAATGTCTACCTGACTGACACACTTCCCGCCGGCCTCTCGGTGGATGAAACCTCTATACCCCCCACTCACATCACAGGCCAGCACTATGTCTGGTCGCTGGGCGCGCTCACCCCGACATTTGGGAGCATCGGCGTCCCCGGCCAAATTGTCATCACAACCACGGTTGGGGGGCCAGGAGGCCGGCTGCTGCTTAACGAGGTCAACGCGACCGGGCAGCCAACCAGCTCAACATACAAGGTGTTTCCCGGCGACTATAGCTTGGAGACATGGGTCCGAATCGTAACACTCTATCTGCCTATCATAACCAAACGCTATTAGGACTAAGGATTAAATAACTTGCTCATCTATAGCTCGTTTTGCCCGTATTTCGGCGTCACTGTGGGCAAGTTATTTAATTTCCAATCCTTAGGACTTGTAAAAGAATAAGTTGAGATTTTCTATGCCCATTTTGTACTTGTGACGGTGTTAAAACTCACAAGTTATTTTTTTACAGTTCCTTAGCGACTTTTGCCTAAATTCTACGTAACTACTCAGCCGGCACCCTTCGACCTGTCTGCCGACAGAGCAGGCTACGCGCCGCGCAGCCTGAGCGGAGTGAAACGCAGTCGAAGGAGCACGGCGCTTATCCTGAGCAAGGCCGAAGGACGCTCAGGCTGCTGAGTAGTTACAATTCTACAATGATATGACCAGGCCTCACCTAATCAATTGGGTGTATTTCAAATGAGTTGAAACGGCGGCCCAGAAACCAGGTTTTTCGGAAAAACCTGGTTTCTTTCAACTGAAATGAAACGCACCCTAATCAATTTTGCTGAGGCTGCCCGACCCTGTGATTGACTTTTCGATGGTGGGGTTTCCTGCATAGTACACGTTGCCTGACCCGCTGATGCGTGCTTCCAGGCGCTCTTTTACCTCGATGGTCGCGGCGCCACAGCCACTGATGTGAACCCTGCTCTTGGCGCTTTCTATCTCTTTGGCTTTATAGTTGCCAGAGCCGCCAATGACAAGAATTTGTGTCTCCACCTTGCCCCTGGCAAGCTCCACGTTGCCTGACCCAGAAATATCCACGTCAAGGCTGCCAGCATTAACACTGCCTGCCTTGATGTCTCCAGAGCCGCCAACGGACATTACAACTTTTTGGGCCTCTACATCAGCCAGGCCTATATTGCCGCTGCCGCTAATGCGAGCAGTGAATGTGTCCATATTGACATTCTTCATCGTGATGTTGCCAGAGCCGCTGAGGATTACCGTTAATTCCTCAGCATTCAGATCGGGGGCCGTGATATTACCGCTGCCGGAGAGTTTGATGGTCTCAAGTGATTCTACCGTGAGGTAGCATTTGACGGGACGCTGTGGGCGCAGCATCACGCCTGGTTCGTTCCGTATTTTCAATATATCCCCTTGTACCTCTACTATAAAGTACGGGATGAGGTTGTCCTCGGCTTCGATGGTCAGGGCCGGTTCTTGGCCGATTTTGATATAGAGATCGCATATCGTCGCCATTTCGACGCCGCCAAAGTCGCGGACATTATAACTTTCCTCGATGATAGTTCCAGAGCCGTGGAGGCCAGTAATCGCTATAGAGCCACACGCCAAACTGATGACCCCCAGTACAATGATGCCTAGTTTTGTTAGGTTTTTCATTATCTTTACCCCTGATTGGTTGCTGGCACATTACTCCAGCTTTTGTTTGAGCCTTTTCTACATTAGAGTTTATCGGAAATAGCAGGACTGGCATCCCCATGCCAGTCCGCCAACGTACACTTGCACCTGCGCTGAGCTTGGCGCAAGTGCAGGTGTGGGGATACGTTGGCTACGTTATTTCCGATAAACTCTATTTTACCGTATCAGGTAGCAGAGTACCTATCTATCACCTAACAAGTAGCTAACAGGCAGATTTGCCTAGCTCACTCCTGCTCGAAAAACGCCGCCACATCCTCAAAGCGAAACGTCCGGCGCGCTTTGGGCAAGCTGGCAACCACCTGCGCACCATACTGCTTGGTATTGAGCCGCGAGTCTAGAATCGCCATCACGCCGCGATCGGTCTCGGTGCGAATGAGCCGACCCACACCCTGCTTGAGCGCCAGGATGGCTTCGGGCAACATGGCTTCGTTGAATGGACTGCCGCCCGCCTCGCGGATGCGCCGCTCGCGGTGCTGGATTACCGGGTCGCGGTGAGGCGCAAACGGCAGCTTGTCAATGATGACCAGCGACAATGCCTCACCGGGAATATCCACACCCTCCCAAAAGCTCTTGGTGGCAAACAGCACTGCTCCATCGGGATCATCTCGAAAGCGGTCGAGCAACTCGTTGCGAGGGGCCGTTCCCTGGCAATAGCAGGTAAAAGGCAGCCGCGATTCTAGCGCCTCAAACAATTGCTCGGCCCGGCGCATACTGGTGCACAACACAAACGCGCGCCCTCGGCTAGCCGTCACCAGCCGCTCCACTTCGTCGGCCAGTTTCTGGGCGTACACAGGCTCGCCTTCGCCATAATCAGGAATCAGGCCGTGGGGGGTATAGAGCATGGCCTGGCGGGGATAGTCAAACGGGCTGTCAATGATGCGCTGCAGAATGTTCTCCTGCGGCGCTCCAATTTGCCGCCGCAAGTAGTCAAAACGCTGGCTGGTAGTCAGCGTGGCGCTGGTGCAAATCACCGTCCGGGTTGTTGCCCACAGCGCCTCTTGCAAAAAGCCAGCCACCTCGGCCGGCTCCTGGCACAGCACAATGCGCGCCAGCTCAGACTTGCCCGCTCCCTTTTCACAATAACGAATGGCATCCTCTGGCGCCTCTTTGCCAAAGGTTGCCAGGTGGTTTTCCAACTCGGCTGCCCACTCGATGGCTGTCTTGTGGCGCGCATTCTCTTCATTTGTATCGCCGCCGCCCGGCACAGGTGGATATCGCTTGGTCAAATCGCGCCGAATGGCGTTGATCTGCCCCAGCAATGCCTGCGCCTGGGGCACCTCACCCGCCAGCGCCCAGCGCCGTTCGCTGCGCTCATTGCCTGAATCGTTGCTCTGAGACAGCCAGGCAAACAACTCGTGATTGATGCGCACAGCCTGTCCTCGCACGTCATTATCGGCGTGGCGCGTAATAATGTCATCGTTGATAAAGCCGGGGATCTGGTCGTATTCCAATTTCAGACGCAACGCGTCAGCCACATAACCTGCCAGCTCGTGCGCTTCGTCAATGACAATCACGTCGCGCGGTTGAACGATGTGGCTCTCCAGGATCAGGTTAAAAGCCAACAGCGAGTGGTTGAGGATGACGATATCTGCTTCTTCTGCCTGCGCCCGCGCCAGTTCATAGTAGCATTTGACAAACAGCGGGCAATGCTGTCCCAGGCAATCGTGCTGGTCAACCGTCAGGGCGCTCCGCGCTTCGCCAAACAAGCGCAAGCCTTCCACGTCGCCCGTTGGCGTCTGCTCCAGGCGATCCAGCACGTCGGCAATGGAAATGCCTTGCCCGGGCAGCGCCATTTGCCGGCTGTGTTCTTTTAGCTTGAGGTTACAGACATAGTTGCCCCGCCCTTTGAGCAAAGCAGCCTTGAAAGAGCGCGGGGCAATCCGCCGCAAAGCCGGCAGATCCTTTTCCCACAACTGGTTCTGAAGCGTCTTGTTGGCCGTAGAGACAAACGCCCGATGCCCGCCCCAGATGAGCGGGATGAGATAGGCGAACGATTTGCCAATGCCGGTGCCGGCCTCAACCAGCGCGTGCAGGCCCTCATCCAGCGCGCGCTTGACCTGGCGGGCCATGAGCGCCTGGCCGCGCCGAGGGCGGTACTGGCTGCCCAGCAGTTGCGCCACCGGGCTGTTCGGCGCGAATAGCAAAGCAATATCTTGAGCTTCGCCTGACCCCGCCACGGCGGCAAGCGATTTGCTAGGGGGTTGGGAGGCCACGTGTTCTGTCATATCCCCATTCTATCGCCAACCCGAACAAAGGTCAAAAACATACTTTCACCACATTTCCCCAACCTGTTCATAATTTCTTCACAAGTGTATGGCATAGTATAGGCAACTAGAGATTGGGAGTTTAATAACGTGCTTACTGATTTCACAACAAGTCCACGAAATGGATAAACCGATACCCACGTTGATGTTTGAAGGCATGTCATTTTTGCTCAAACTGCGCGATCTCGTCTCACCCCGCCAATACGTTTTGAACGAGGTGGACATCAAGCCAGGGTTCACAGTGCTCGACTATGGCTGTGGCCCCGGCGGATACATCGTCGAAACCGCGAAACGAGTGGGCAACACTGGAATGGTTTACGCGTTGGATATTCACCCGCGCGCCATCCAAAAGGTTCAAACCCTTGCCCGTAAAAAGGGCTTGACCAATGTGCAAACAATCCATTCCAAGTGCAAAACGGGCTTGCCAGATAACAGCGTGGACATTATCTTGCTCTATGATATCTTTCACATGTTCAGCGATCCAGACGTGATACTGGCCGAGTTGAACCGCGTGCTAAAGCCAAGTGGCACGTTATCTTTCAACAACCATCACATGCAAGAAAAAGATATTGTGGCTGGAATGACCCACAGCCGGTTGTTTAGCTTGTCCGGCAAAAACAAGCGAAACTATAGTTTTGTAAAAAAGGAGATATGGTACAATGGAAAAGATAATCAACGAGTTTAAACTCATCGAAACAGACGACGGTTTCCGCATCGAAATCAAGGGCGACAAACAAGCCATGCGCAAGATGTTTAGCAATTTTGGCAAGCATCGCTTTGGGCCCAAGCCTCCGTTTGGCCACGGCTTTTTCGGCCACGGGTTCTGGGGTGGGTGCGCGCCCTGGGAGCAGCAAGAAGAAAAAGAAACTGCCGAGGGACCGAAATAATAGTTGGGCCGAGATAATGATAAAGGAAAAAGCGGGTGGCAAGGCATCACATTAGAACTGAATACCTGGACATTGATACTGCTAAATGCACAGCCTGTGGTAAATGCATAGAAGAATGCTTGCATCAGGTCTTAAAAGTAGTAGGAATTAAATTTCTTATTGATCACCGCCATATAAAAGTGGCTAGGCCCAAGGACTGTATTGGCTGTTTATCATGCGTGGAAGTATGTCCTGAAGGTGCGATTAGAGGAATTGCGTAAGGATACAAAAGACTATTTGCCTTTCTACGAACTCGTGTCTATTGATCAAAAAGACACATTAATGCAGGCATAACAACGGCATGGAGCGGATCGGCCATAAAGCGGGTCTCCCGCTCATGCCGGGCGTTAGATTGCCAAGCCCTCCGGGCCACGACAGACGATAAAAAAGGGGAAACTATGGAGCAGAACCGGGCCACGCAAATCATGGCGCAAGGCTACGTTTGATCAGAATCTGTACTCCTGGCCGTGTGCCAGGAATTTGAGATGGAGACAGAGAACGATGTCATTCCCCGGATCGCCTACTACTTTGCAGGCGGAATCGGCAACACGGGGGCCGTCTGCGGGGCCGTGGTCGGTGCCGTGATGGCTATCGGCCTCAAGTTGGGCAGGGCTGACACGATGGACGCAGGGCTCCGCAGGCTGGCGGTGGCGCGGGAGTTTCGTCGCCGCTTCGAGGCCGAGATGAAGTACATCGGCTGCCGCGAGCTGACGGGGGTGGACCTGAACACTGAGCAGGGGATTGAGCAGCTCATGAGCTCTGACACGCCCAAGATGGTCTGTTTCCCGGCGGTCGCCGCAGCTTACCGGTTGGTGGTAGACCTGCTGAATGAGACCTCGTAATCAAAAGGGCCATCACCGGTTATGTCGAGTTGCAAGTTTGGGCCGTTCGTGGTAAAAAGACGAACGAGGTAAGCTATGAATGAATTGGTGTTGGTAGTTGACGACGAACCCAAGATCATCAAACTGGCGCGGGACTATATGGAAAAGGGCGGCTTTCGGGTGATGAGCGCCGCCGACGGCAAGACCGCCCTGGCCATGGCGCGCCGAGAGCGCCCTGACCTGGTCGTGCTCGACCTGAACCTGCCCGGGCTTGATGGCCTGGATGTGTGTCGGGCGCTGCGGCGCGAATCTGCCGTGCCCATCATCATGCTCACCGCACGCATCGAAGAAGCTGATCGCCTCATTGGCCTAGAATTGGGCGCGGATGACTATATCACCAAGCCATTTTCGCCGCGAGAGTTGGTGGCGCGCGCGCGAGCAGTGTTGCGCCGGGCGCAAGGCGACGTGCGCCAACCGGGGCTGGTTCGCGCGGGCGAGCTAGAGATTGACCTGGCCGGCCACCGCGTCACGCGCGCAGGCCAAGCAATTCACCTCACCCGCACCGAGTTTAGCTTGCTGGCCGTTCTGGCTCAGCATCCGGGGCAAACCTTTACCCGTGAACAACTGCTTGATCGTTTGCACGGCGTGGCCGGCGCTGGCTTTGACCGCAGTATTGACGCCCACATCAAAAATCTGCGCCGCAAGCTGGAACCCAACCCGCTCGAGCCGTTCTATGTGCTCACCGTCTATGGCATCGGCTACAAGTTCACCGACGAGGTGTAATTGTGAAAAAGTGCTGGCAGCATTGGAAAGACCGGCCGCATCCGCCTGCTTGGCGAGAGAGTCGCCACTTTCCGCCCTGGCACACAAGATCGCGGCCCAAGCAGCGATTTCTTTTCCTGCGCTTTATTGGAGCGTTTGGTTTCATCATTTTGCTGCTGGTGGGAGGGCTGGCGGCGCTCACACTTGTGCTTGCGCGCTTGTTTGGAATTGGGCAACAGACGGTGGCTTGGGTGTGGGTCGGTGGTTGTGGCCTGGCGCTGGCGTTTCCACTCTTGGCGGCAACTCTGGCCGCGCGCAGCTTTCGCTCCATTGCCACACCGCTGGCCGATGTCATGGCCGCCGCCGATGCCCTGGCGGAAGGCGACCTGAGCGTGCGCGTGCCGGTGCGCGGCCACGATTCCTTTGGACAATTGGCGGCTTCTTTTAACCGCATGGCAGAAGAACTGGAACGCGCCGACCGGCAGCGCCGCAACCTCACCGCCGATGTCGCCCACGAACTGCGCACGCCGCTGCACATCATCCAGGGCAACCTCGAAGGCATCCTCGACGGCGTGTATGACCCAGACCAAGAACACATCGCCGCCACGCTCGAAGAAACACGCTCACTGGCGCGGCTGGTAAAAGATTTGCAAACACTCTCGCTGGCAGAGGCCGGCCAGTTGCCGCTGACCCGCGAAGCGGTTGACGTGGCCGAATTGCTGGCCGATGCGTGCACCAGCTTTAGCGGCCAGGCCGATGCGGCGGGCGTTGATTTGCGGGTCGAGGTGGATGCCCCGGATACACCGCTGATGATTGATGCAGATGCAGGACGAATCAATCAGGTGCTCAGCAACCTGCTCGCCAACGCGTTGCGCTACACCTCTGCGGGTGGAACCATCACCCTGTGGGCCGAGCCTTTTGAGAAGAGTGTTCGCATCATCGTGCGCGATACCGGCCAGGGTATCCCGGCCGAGGATTTGCCGTTTATCTTTGACCGCTTTTGGCGCGGTGACCGCTCTCGCTCTCACGTGAGTGGGGCTGGGAGCGGGTTGGGGCTGGCGATTGCTCGCCAACTGGTGCACTCTCACGGCGGCCAGATTAGCGTAGAAAGCAAGCCAGGCGTGGGCACAACTTTTACCATTTGTCTGCCGTCAAACGTATCTTTTCAATAGACCTTATCGGAAATAGCAGGACGGGCATCCCCATGCCCATCCGCCAACGTACACCCTGGACTGCCCGTCCAGGGCAGGCTTGCACCTGCGCTGCGCTTGGCCCCTTCGGGAGTGCAGCCTGCCTGGCGCAGACAGGGTGTGGGGATACGTTGGCTGCGTTATTTCCGATAAACTCTAATAATCGGGGGTAAGGGCAGGGCATGCCCTCAATGGCTATCCACTCTATCGCTTTTCCTTGCAGCGCCAACTTGTTCATTCCAAGGCACAAAAGGGCGCATTTCAGTTTGTGGGCAGAATGTGGAGTTGAGCTTGGGCCAGTGTCACTGCGAGCCGCCGTTGGCGGCTTGCAGTGACAAAAACTTGCCCCAGAATTGAGATGCACCCGCTACAAAGCTACCGTTTTTGAACGCGCCCTCTTGGCAATAGCCCGGCGGCTGCGTGCCATCCATATCCGTAAAGCCGTATTCACGCGCCAGGCAGCCCGCGCTTAGCGCGTGCCCCGTCTTGTTCATGACGTTTGGGTCAGTCGCCAGAGCCACGACGGCTCGTCCAATGTAAAAGGGTGTTTCCGACTTGGCAAAATCGGGTTCTTTCACAAGCGCCTCGCGCCAGTTGTCTTCCGTCACGCCAAAACCATCGAGCATCGTCTCTGAGCGCAGCCAGCCGGGCGTGAGGGAAACAACGGCGACACCGTCCACTTTGAGCTCTTCGGACATTAAATAAGCCAGCATCACCAGCGAGGTCTTGGAGAGGCTATAGTACACTCCAACGTCGTTATAGGCCAGTTGATTTCCATCGGTGATTTCGATAATCAGCCCACTGTGTTGCTCAACCATCAGCGGCGCGGCATAGTAACTGGTGACCAGGTGCGAGTGAACCCCATTGACTTGGGTTGCCAGTCCCTTTTCGATTGGGTACTTGAAAAAGGCAACAGGTTCTTTGCCAGAGAGCATCCCCTGGGTCAGATACTGGTCTCCCGACATGTTGTTCACCAAAATGTCCAGGCGTCCCTGTTCCTGCCTGATCCGCTCGAATAGAGATTGAACTTGATTAACTTGGGTATGATCTACTTGCGCCCAAAAACCTCTCCCGCCGCGGGCTGTGACCATCTCGGCAGTCTCTTCGATTGTCTCTGATCGGTTGATAAAAGAGGGCTTGCGCCTCACACTGCGCCCGGTGCAATAGACACTGGCCCCGGCCTCGCCGAGCATGCAGGCGATTCCGCGTCCGGCTCCGCGCGTGGCGCCCGCCACCAGGGCAACCTTTCCTTCCAGTAACTTGGGCATTTCAAATCTCGTCAATCGCAAGCGAGAATTTGCTCATCGCCTCGCAGCCCTCTTGGGTAATGAGGATAGGGTTCTCGTACCGAAAGCCAATGTTTTCTTCAGGGCAGGCATACTGGATAGCACAGATGACCATCTCGCCAGCCTGGTATACATGGTCGGGATTCGTCCAGTACGGGAATGGGCCATCGTTAAGCCCGATGCGCCATTCGTCACCCATCATGCCAATGCCATGCTCAAAGCCAGGCACCATGTATTCGGCATAACCACCGTCCTCGCACATAAGCATCATCTCGTCGGCCAGCCTGGATGGACTGATGCCAGCCTTGTAGGTTTTGAGACATTGGCTTACCAGCGAGACAAAATTATGGGCGTGCCAGCGTTGGCGCGGCGTGGCCGGGCCAAGCAGATAATTATGCGAATGGTCGCCCAGACACAGCTTGAACATGGCGTGAATATCTACCATGAGCGGCTCGCCCGGTTGTAGCTTGCGCCGCGTCGCCGGTGTGCAGGCTCCCCCTGTAAAGCCAGTGCGGTAGCCCGACGCAATTTCGTTGCCGCCGGTGAACGACCATTCCCATTCACTGCCAGCCTTGCGCATGGCATAAGCGGCCAACCCGGCAATCTCGGTTTCCGTCATGCCCTTGTAACCACCCTCTTTGATGGCGTCGCACACGGCCTGGTGCCCCACATCCACAATGCGAGACGCTTCCCTGAAGCGGTTGACCTCGCCCTGGCTCTTGATCAGCGCAAGCCTGTCAATAATGTCGTGCGCGTTGACGAGCCTGGCTTGGGGCAAGGCCGCCGCAAAACATTCGTACTCGAAATGCGTCAGATGCCCCTCGGCCAAATAGCTGCCCATGCCCGTTTCAATGCCCACCACACCTCGACCGTTTGGGAGATACGAGTGGATGAGTTCAGAAATAGCCGTCACCTGATCTTGCCCGCCCATCGGCGCATAGCCCAAGATGTGATCGGCATCTAGCCACGACTCGTCGGCCACGCGGGCGGCGTCTATCACAAAGGTAAAGGCCGTGGGCAGCCCTTGGCGTGGGATGACAAGGTACGAGCGCCAGGGGCAAAAAACATCCAGCGTCCAAGAGAGCGTCCGCAGCCGCGAGCCGAGGTACACGTCAATCCCCTGTTCGCCCATCGCTTGTTGGATGTCGCATATCCGCTTGGGAAAGTCAATGAAATAGGGATCACGCTGTGCGTCTGACATAACTTTGCTCCTTTGCCATAGGGAAAAGCTCAATATTCTGTTGGAATAGTTGCCAACACTTTGTTCATGCGGTCTACCACTGCCGATAGGCTGAGCGCCTTGACCATGTTGCCCTTGAGCGTCAATTTGCCCGTCATGAGCGCGGCGCGCGACCCCATCTCGGCCCGCGAGATTTTGGCAAAGGTCTCGTAATCGCCAATAATGTGAAACTCGGCTTTGGGCAGCTCGCCTTCGCGCAAGCTCAGCTCGTCAATCACGCCATCTACAAAGCGATAGTACAGCGCGCGCTCCCGCCCATCGGGACAGTTCTTGTAGACGGTCAGCATAGACGAGGTGACGTGCTTCATCTTGTCCGCGTCCAGTTCTTGCTTCAAACGCCGCCAGGCTTCTTGCACCCATTCAGGGCTGAGATACTTGTCCATTGTTTTCCTCCTGATTGATTGAGATAATGTGACTCGTTCAGCCTACCCTCCCGCAGATTACAATTTGGCGGCTTTGGAGGGCTTGCAAAGCCGATAGAGAAGGGCGCGCTTGCTAAAAAACGTTCAAACCTGCGGGAGAGTGAGCAGTTACAGCATAATTTGCCAGCCATCTGCACTGTGTTGAGCAGAAAGACCTAGTGGTTTCTCAACACCACCGGCAAATAGATATAGGTTTCAATCGCCACACGCCCGCCGCCCCAAAAGCCCCCACCCAGCGTATAGTTGCCGCCCGTGAGCAGGTTGGCATCAGGCTGGCCTATGGTGCCTGATAGCGAAAAAGGTCCCCCAGTGCTTGTCTCGCCACCACCATCAATGGTAGACCATGATAGGTCGTAAGGACCGCCGCTCTGGGCATAGGCAGGCAGCGCGAGAACAAGTAGAAGCAAAATTGTTAACAGCAAGTGTGCCACAGTTGACCCATTCAAACCAGGTTTCATAGCTTCATCTCCAGTGCTCAATCGAACTTGAGCTTGCCGCCGTTGTTGAGCTTGACCACGCCATTGCCCGAAATGCGAATGCCTTGGGTCTCGTCTCCCCGGCTGAAAAGCAAAATTTCGCCGCTGCTGGCGTTGCTAAAGCGAACGGCGCCGGTCGAGCTGACCTTGATGCGGTGGAGGAATTGCAAGGATTGTGGGCCGGTGAAGGTGGCATTGCTGCCCGCTGCGTCTCGGTCAAAGTAGCGATAGTTAAAACCGGCCTGCGGGCCGTAAACACCGCTGAGCGAGTTGCCCAGGGCATTGATGGGCACAATATTCTCCAAGATGCACTCTTCGGCTATGCCACCCAGGTGCAACGAGTCTAATGTATACCAGGTATTGCAGCCGTTTTGGCAAGTGCCGCTCATGGCCCACCCATAGTTCATGTGATATTGGCGGGTAGGCGTAGCGCCAACCTCTTGCCAGCCATCGGCCACGATAAAGTGGTTTTCCACCCGGTAGAACACTGGCCGGTTGGCATTGAATTGGGTTTTCAGCCGCTCAAACCAGTTGGTGGCGGTATAGTTACTCCTAGCCCGCAGGACAATGGCGGTAGAGTAGCGAAGGTGGTTCTCTAGTCCGGCTTCCACATGGCCCATATCGGCGCCTGAGGCGCAAAAACCGTAATCCATGTCAAAGGCCACGCCTGCCTCATAGTTCAACTCGGCTACGGCATTAATCTGCGCAGTGGGAGACGAGACTGTTGCAAAGTCTGGTATGTTGGGCCAATCGTATCTATCAGTGTAGGTGGCGTTCAACGTCGAGCCGGCGGTCGGGGTGACGACGCACGAATCGTCGCCGTCCCAGCTATACGAATAAGTGCCGCTTCCAAAAGGCGGCCAGGCCCAATGTCTCATAATCTGCGCAGCGGCTGTGGCGGCGCACCCAACGACCGAGCGTCCACCGTCGCCCATGGGAGCAAGGTTGTTATAGGGCGGGTATTGGTCCCAGTACGATGTAAGCATCACCTCGCCTTCTTGATAGTTCATCGGCATAGCCCCGGAAGCCAGTTGCCGATTAAAGCTGGCGGCGTCGGCTGCCAGTTCTTGCCAGGCAGAACCATAATTGATTTCAAGAACGTTTTCCACTGCATCGGGTTCGGCCTGTTCGAGCGGCCCCACCTGGCTTTCAATTGCGGCAAGCTCGCGCTCCATGCCACCCTTGATCAAGTCGGCCAGGCCACCTTCTGATTGGGGGTTGAGGCTACCCATATCCGAATATGCCTTGACCGGCGCAAGCTCTCGATAGAGTGAAACAATGATATAACCTTCCGGGTTGACGGGGCAAAAGTAACCCAGCGCCCGCTCGCCGCGTTTAAATTCCTGGCAGCGTTCCACTTGGGCCGTCTTAGAATTGCCCCAATGCCCCTTGTGGTAAATGACGAGTGAAACCCAGTTCCTGGCGATGGTCAGCGATTCTTCTGCATCGGCTCGTTCTAGCCGCGCTTGTTCTAGCCGCGCGGGCGCGGCGCTGCTCTCGGCCTGGAGGGCCGCAGTCAACGCCATCACCGCCAAACAGCCAAGGAAAATTGCAATGATTAATCTCTTCATGGCCCACCCCCTTATTGCAGCGTGACGAGGATCAAAATCAGCCCGCGCTGGCCCTTGTCCAGCCGCTGCATGGCCTTGCCCAAAATAGCCCCCTGGGCCTTGGCATAGTCGCTGACCTTCATGGCATAGCCGGGCGTAGCCGAGGTGGTGAGCAAATCACCAGGCTCAACAGCGCCTTGCGTGGCGTCTACATAGCAGTAAACCTGGCCTGCCAGCGCAATCGCTTGTTCGTCGCCGCCCACCGTCCCCAACCGCACGCCCGAGCCAAGATTGTTGGCCCCGGCGACCACGCCGGCTACCTTGCGGTCATAGGCACTTGTGCTCAGGGTCAGCTTGCCGGGCTGGCTTGGATCAATGACCATCACCATGCCCGCCGAAACGCTTGCGCTTTTGTCCACCTTGAAGGTTTCGGCATAGTCCAACCCCTCGCCAATTTCAACCACCGGGGTTTCTGAGGCGTTTAGAACGCGGATGGTGCCGACCACGTCCAGCCGTTGCTGGGGGTTCGTTGTGCCAATGCCAACCAGCCCATCTTTGATGGTGACCCAGGCGTTTCCTCCCAGCGAGGATTGCGGTGTCGTGGTGGTGTCTTCGACTTCGACGATTTCCAGGTTTTCGTCATTCACTCTGATGGCAACATCCACTGTCGAATCGGTGGCATCGTTCAGGTAGACGCCTGCATCTTCTTTGCGTATTTCCAGCGCGCCGGCCGGGTTGGTGGTGCCAATGCCAACATTGCCGCTTTGCCGCACCTGGAACAGAGGGGTCAATTCACTGTCAATACCCGAGATGTCTGCGCCCGCGCCCGAATAGCCTTTTTTCGCCACGGTAAAAGCATTCCGGCCGCCATAGTCATACATCCATATCACCGGCGATGCTACGTTGCTGCCCGTAACAAAGCCTAACCCGGCAGCAGTGTCCCAGTCGGCAGAAATTGCAGAGAGGGTTGCGTTGCCGCCTGAGCTGGTGGGCAAGTTCCACTTGGAGCTTAGGCTGGTGCTGATGATTGCTGCGCCGCCACTAAGGTGGATGGCCCTCTGCCCGCTGCTGGCGGTCACCTGGAGCTTGGCCGTGGGAGTGGTGGTGCCAATTCCAACGCGGCCATTGTCTAGAATGGTCAGCTTGGTCGAATTGCCCACTCCTTGAATCAACAGCCCATTGGCCGAGCCTTCTCCATTCCCGCCATAGCGGATGCGGGGCCAATCGTATGTGCCATCGTTGTACCAATTGAGGGAGACGCTGGCGCCGCGATTGTTGGGATTATAGGAAGTGACATTGGCTACATGGAGCGCATAAGGAGCCGGGGTCAGGGTTTGGCGCGGCGTCAGGGAGGTATAAGCGCCGGTGCTGCTGCCCGGCCGCACGCCAATCGCCAGGTAACGAGCATCGCCGTTATGAATGGCGTTGGTAGCACCAAAATCGAGCTGCACGGTAAAAATACCTTGGACAACATTGACATTATCTTGGGTAATCGTGCTGCCCACCTGCGCGCCACTACTAAGGTCATCGTACAGGCTAAACTCAAAATCATATTGGCCGTTGGCCGGGTCGCCGCTGTCGGTCAGGCGGCCCTGATAGGTAAACGCCGTGCCCATCGGCGCTTGCGGCGCGGCC
>JBGSMF010000404.1:0-2186 GCA_041740315.1 Thermoflexales bacterium | reverse complement strand
AGTGGCCGCGAGGGTCTTGATATTGCACGGCGTTATGGGCGCAAACAGTTGCCGTGATGCCAAGTTACCTCGACTGGTTCACCCCCCCAAAAAAACACCCCCGACTGAAACACGAAACTGTGTGTGGACTCGCGCCTAACGTTAGCATCAGCCGCTTGCCGGATACGACACCTAACCTTCGCGCCCCGAAAGGCGATGACCACGCGAAAGTAGCTCTGGAACTCGGCGCGTAAGGCAAGTCGGCTGCATGCAGTGTTAGGCACGCCTCTTCCATGCCACTGATTATGGCACACAATTGACAAGAACGCCACTGGCTCAAGATTGGGAAACTGCCCGATGAGCGCCCAGGGCGCGAGCATTTCCGGCGCGGCGCTTTCATCCTGAGCGAAGCCGAAGGACAATGCCGCGCCGGAAGTGCGGGAACAGCAAAATAAAAAAAACTGAGGCCAACCAGCAAGCACAGGGCGCGGGCAAAAACAAGACCTGTATCCTTTGTGTACCACGTAGCCCGCGCGCTGTGCGCCACAACCTGACCCAGAGAAAAACTAGCCTTGGAGTGGTAAGGAAGTTTGTCCAAAACAAGGTTTCTGAATTGGTTGTGGCCTGTTGCCCATAAAGGCCAGTGGCAGAAGGTTATTCTGTTGTCAATGTGCCGAGGGCAAAAGAGAAAGAATCCGCGGTGCTTTATCGCCAGCGATCAAGCTCCTTTCTCTTTGCCCTGATTTCAATGGCGTGCCTAACGTGAGCATCAGCCGCTTGCCGGTTGCGACACGTAACCCTCGCGCCCCAAACGATGATGACCACGCGAAAGTAGCTCTGGAACTCGGCGCGTAAGGCAAGTCGGCTGCATGCAGTGTTGGGCTGCCCTGAGAGCTTACAACCAAAAATGCGCTCATTTAGTCTTCGCCAACTGACGTTTGACATAATTCAAGAATAATTCTCGGAAATTCCAATCGGCCCTTGAATCAGGGTTTGCCACAATTCGAGAGCGAGTTGTATGTGCCTTTCCAGGAGTAAACCGCAAGGATTCGTTTCTTCTTACCTAAATCTTCAATCCGAATGTCGTCAATATACTCTTTTCTGAATATGAGTGTCTTTCTTCTCGCAAATACTACTTGCTCGCTAAGGATGTCATTTATGAATTGGATAGCATTGAGCATATATTTTCCCATAACTTCTTCAGAATACCAAGAAAAATGGTAATGCGTTACACTGCCCACTGCAATCAAAATATCTTCTCTTCTGGTTTCAGCGTAAAGCTCTTCAGCGAGAAAACCTTGTCTTGCCGGTATTACGATAACAATGGATCCCGGTTCCTGAATGAGGGGTGTCTCTTTCGAGGGCGACTTTACTTCTGCGATTTCAAGGAGGTCAGGAGATTTTTCCTTGAGCAATTCACAAAACACCTTTGCTGTAGCAGACAATTCTTCATTTCCCTTTATCATTGTTTACCCTTCAATTTGATAAGGCAGCCCAACGGAAGCATCACCCGCTGGCCGGATGCGACGCATAACCCTTGCGCCCCGAACAATGATGACCACGCGAAAGTAGCTCTGGAACTCGAAGCGTAAGGCCAGTCGGGTGCATGCAGTGTTAGGCCACATTTTCTTGTCCCCACTCTTTCCAAACTTCACGTGCTTGCTCTTTGCTGCAAAAATAGTAGCCACCTTTGTTGTTTACCATGACCTGTTCGCAGCCATTCAAAGTCACAATGCTGATTGTCTCATTATTCTGATTGCGCTTCTGATAAATGCCTTGAACGGTGTAGGCATTGCCTGCAACTTTGACACCGTACAGATTGTACTTTGTCCAGATTGCCCACAATTCTTCTTCCGAAATATTTTCCCAAAACTCATTACCGCATTGTTCTTCACGTTCTATCCTTGGCCGACAGTCTGAGCTCCCAATGCCCAAACGTATACTCTCGTTGTCTGAGATGGGTTTGTGACAAATATGGCAGTGAAATTGATCGAGATGCAGCCAGGCGGGTCCATCCTCCTGGGTCGGTTTGTGACGTTTTTTTCCACGGCCCAAAGCAAGTAGTTTGCTGAGTCGGTGTGAGCGCAAGGTCTCGGCTAGTTTATCTTGATCTGTACTATGCAATCTAATCTCGACAAGTTACACATGACCGCATGATATTTTTGCGGTCATGCTCTAGCACTGTGTGTGCAGAATGTGGCCTAACG
>JBGSMF010000403.1:0-19043 GCA_041740315.1 Thermoflexales bacterium | reverse complement strand
CGCTCACCCAGGCCGCGCAGCCTCAAGCCTCCGCCACGCTTTATCGAGCAAAATGTATGGCTGGCGATGGAAGATTGCCTCAAGTCTTTAGCAATCCCAACAGACCAAGCGCGCCTGTCGCGCATGGCTGATGTGGGGGCGCTGCTAGATCAACGCGATCCTGCCGCGTGCCTTGTCGCTCGCAGCAGCCGTGACCTGGACAAGTTGATTGGTCTGGGCAATGTGGCGCTGGCGATTGGTGTGCCGCCCCAGCTTGACCCCACTTTTTGGGCGCTTAGCGCGGTGTGGAGCGCGTGGCTGTGGGGCGCGCGCGCTGCCGAGGTGGTGCAGCCCTTGTTGGGGCGGCGGCGCGCCGATGTGGATTGGTTGTGGCACATGTTGGCTCCATCGCTGGAGGCAGTGTCTGGCCTGTTGGCCGATGCGGGCAAGGTGGTTTTGGTGCATCCCTCGGCCAGTGAAGAATGGCTAGGTGGGCTGGCCCTGGCTGGTGCAAAGGCCGGGCTGGCATTGGAGCATGCGTTGGTAGAATCGCGTGATGGGCTGAGATTGTCTTGGAAGCGCAGCTTGACAACTGCCCCGCCGCGCCAGCTTGACATAGAGGCCTTGGGGATGGAGATTATGGAAGTGGCCGAGCGGGCGGCGCTGGATGCCTTGCGCGCTCGCGGCGAGCCAGCAACATGGACATCGCTAATGGGCGGCATTTATCAGGCGCTGGCTTGCAACGATCTCCTTCAAATCGTTGCGCATCTGCCGGATACCGCCCCGCCGGCCCTGACACTGCTGACGCAACTGGTGCGCGGCACGTTTGAGGGGCGCGAGACGGCGCTGCAACGCCTGGCCTTGCCGGTGGGTCAGGGCAAAGAATACAGCCAAGAGCTGTGGTGGACCAATCGTTTGCTGGCGCGGGTGGGGCTGCCGCTCAGCGACTTGGTGGAAATGGCGATGTATGACGCCTTGCAGCAGGCCACGGAATGGAACGAGGCAGACTTGGTGGACAGTGTGTATTGTCGCTTTCAGGCGGCCACTGTGCCAGAGCTGCCCCTGGTGGCAATGTGCCTGAATTCGTATGCCCAAAGCCTGAGGCCAGGCGAGTGCACTTTGCGCGAGGAGGATTACGCGCAAGCGCGCCGCCGAGAGATAGAAGAATTAATGGAAATGCTGCGTGCGCTAGGCCAGCGGCTGGGCTGGGACGTGGATGTGTACGACAGCGTCCGGCTTGCCTGGGCAGAGCGGCATATACCGGCCTATGCGTTTTCTTTTTCAGCCACAGCCCAGCTAGCGCCTTACTTGCTAGCCAAGCGCCCGCCGCGCGGCACGCCGGTGTTAGTGATACCTGGCGGGCGGGCCGGGTTGATCGAGTACAAACTGCGCCGGAATGTGCAGTTTAGCGATGCGGTGGCGGGTGGGGGCTGGCAGTTTCTTAAATTCAGGCATTTGCGGACACTGGCAGCCGATGCCTCGCTTTCTCCGGCCGGTTTCAGAGAAGCAATGGCGCTGGATCCGCTGATTGCAGTGGATCGGCAGATGGCCTTGTTGTGAGGAGCGGCGGTGGAAGCATTGTATTTGTTCTACGCCAGCATTGTTTTTGTGGCGGCGGTTGTGGCGGCCGCTTTGACCATGTATGCCTGGCGTCGCCGCGACGCCCCGGCGGTGGCGGCGTTTGTATGGCTGATGGCAGCGACGACCGGATGGGCAACCAGCAACGGCGCCAGGATGATCAGCGCCACACCAGCGGCGGCGATCTTTTGGTTCAGATGCGTCCTTAGCTGCATTGCCGTTACGCCGGTGTTGCTTTTGATCTTTGTGGTGAACTATACTGGCAGAGAGAAATGGTTAAACCCTCGGCGGATTGCGCTGTTGTTCATTGTGCCGATACTCACCCTGATCTTGAATTGGACTGACTCGTGGCATGGCCTGTTTATTCACAATGTCACTTTTATGCCGATTACTTCCTTTTGGGCAGTAGCGGGTTGGGACGCTGGCCTTTGGTTTGTGGCGCACACCGTCTATGGCTATTTGTTGATTGCGGTTAGCGTGGCGTTGATTGTGCTAACTATCTTGCGCGCGACGCAGCCCTACCGCGCCCAGGCCGTTTTTTTGCTGGTTGGCGTGTTGATGCCATTGACGGCGAATGTGCTGGTGACGTTTCGGCTTGTGCCGACCACTTTTAACCATATTACGTCGGTCAGCTTTGTGGCGATGGGGTTGGTGTTTGCGTGGGCCATTTTTCGCTATCGCTTCCTCGACTTGATGCCGATGGCGCGCGATCGGGTGGTGGATACCATGCGCGAGGCCTTTATGGTGCTCGACCGGCAAGATCGCCTGGTAGACCTGAACCCGGCGGCGCAGGCGATTGTGGGACTGACGCTCAGCGAGGCCGTTGGTCGCCCGGTGGCCGAGGCGCTGGCCCCGTGGCAGGCCCTGGTGGAACGCTTCCAGCCTGCCGCCGAAGCGCAAGCCGAGATTGCCCTGGAGCGCGCTGGGGCGCAGCGTTACTATGACTTGCGCGTTTCACCGCTGGCAGATAAGCAGGGCCGGGTGAGTGGGCGCTTGTTCTTTTGCACGATATTACCGAGCGCATGCAGGCGCAGGCCGCCGAACAGGCCGCTTTGCAGCGAGAGATGACCCTGGCGCGCAATATCCAGTTGAGCCTGCTGCCGCAAGCTTTGCCGGCTATTCCTGGCATTGATGTCGCCGCGCTCAGCTTGCCCGCGCGCGAGGTGGGCGGCGACCTGTACGCATGTTACGAATTGCCCCCCGACAGTTACGCGCTGGCGATTGGCGATGTGACGGACAAGGGCATTCCTGCGGCTCTGTATATGGCTGTGTCTACCACGCTGCTGGCAGCCAAGGCAGCTTTTATGCCTGACGTGGCGCAACTGCTGGGGCAGATGAATGTAGCCTTGTATCCCTACATGGCCCGCAATCGAATGAACGTTGCCTTGTGTTATGCGCGGCTTGAACGCGCGGGTGGTCAATACACGGCTCACATTGCCAACGCAGGCATGGTGGCGCCCATCTTGAAGCGTGGGGCGCAATGCGGCTATCTGGATATTGGGGGCGTGCCGCTGGGGACGGTGTGCGATGCCTCGCCTTACCAGGTGCTTGAATTGCCGCTGCAAGCTGGCGATGTGCTGGTGCTATCGAGCGACGGCATTGTGGAGGCGATGGACGAGGCCGGCCAGCTCTATGGCTTTGAGCGATTGTTAGCGCGCGTTCAAAGTGCGCCGCCATGCAGTGCGCTTGAACTGCAAGGGCAGATTTTATCGGGCGCGCGCGATTTTGCCGGCAAGGCCGAGCAGCACGACGATATGACCTTGGTGATATTGGTTGTCCAGTAAAATTATTCCAGCTCCTTGACCGCCCGGCAAATCTGCCGGACAATTTCCCCGGCTTTACCCTCGGCCACGGCCACTAGCACATCACCTGGCTGCAAGATGGTGTCGCCGTGCGGAAACAGTACCTGCCGCCCGCCGGCCAGCGCCACCGCTTCCATAATGCCGGCCACGCCGTGATGGCGTTCTTTGCCAACAAAAAAATGCTTGATGAGGCCTACGACCAAGCCGCCTGCTGTAGGGATGAGCACGATGGCCCACGCGCTCACTTGCTAAGCTCGCTCCAATTTCTTCAAATGCAACCAGATGGACCAGGTCAATCAATTGCTTGAACAGTCAGATGCCAACGCCGCTGGCAAGCCCTAACAACAGCGCCGCGCCGCCCAGAATGGCGGACTCGGAGGATTGGAGACGATCTAGCCAGCGCAAGAGAATTGCTATTATCTAAACCCGTTCATTCATGGGCGAATTCAAAAAAATAGAAAGGAGAGAATGATATGGCAGGTATAGCAGGAATAGCACAAACAGGTAAACAAGCGCAGGTCAACCAAATGTTGGATAGAATCGCGTATCGCGGCGGAACATGCCCGGCTGAGGCGTACGTGCGAACGGGCGCAATCTCCTGGCGATTTGAGGGTGAAAAGTCAAATTTTATGTTACAATTCAATCGGCTCAAATGGAAAGTCCATGAGGTAGCGAGGCTAACTTGAAGATTGTGACTGTTGACACGTCTAACGGCCGCCAGGTGGGGCAGTTCCTGGATTTGCCGTTTCAGATTTATCACGACACGCCTCAGTGGGTGCCGCCGCTGGCGCCGGATGCGAGCCGTATGCTCAACCGCCGCCGCCACCCGTTTTACAGGCATTCTGAGGCGGCCTTTTTTATGGCAGTAGGGGGAGATGGCAAGCTTGTCGGTCGCCTGACGGTGTTGGATAATCGCCATTATAACAAGTTCAACAACGAACGAACGGCCTTTTTTTATTTGTTCGAATGTCAAGATAACCGCGAGGCGGCCTGTGCCCTGTTTGAAGCGGCGTTTGATTGGGCCAGGAGACGCGGGCTAGACAGGCTGCTAGGCCCCAAAGGCTTGACGGCGCTGGATGGCATGGGCTTGCTGGTCAAAGGCTTTCAGCATCGCCCTGCGCTGGGCATTCCGTACAATTTGCCATATTACGCGGCGCTGATCGAGGCGGCCGGGTTTGCCGGCGCGGGTGATGTGGTTTCGGGCTATCTCAACCCACGGATGCCCTTTCCAGAGAAGATTCACCAGGTGGCCGAACTGGTGCAGAAAAAGCGCGGCTTGCGGGTGGCGCGCTTTAAAACCCGGCGCGACCTGCGCGCGATTGTCCCCAGGCTCAAAGAGATGTACAACTCGGCGCTGGGAGGCACCAGTGGCAATACCCCACTGACCGACGACGAGGCCAAAACCTTGGCCGACCAAATGCTGTGGTTCGCCGACCCGCGCCTGATCAAGATTGTAATGAAGGGCGATGAGCCGGTGGGTTTTATGTTTGCCTATCCAGATATTTCGGCGGCGCTCCAGCGCACCGGCGGGCGAGTGTTTCCATTGGGCTGGATTGACCTGCTATTGGAATTGCGCCGCACCAAATGGATCAACATCAACGGCGCTGGGATGGTGGAAAACTATCGCGGTTTGGGCGGCACGGCGTTGTTGTTTAGCGAATTGCACAAAAGTGTGGTTGAGGGCGGTTTTGAGCACGCCGACATTGTGCAGGTGGGTGTGGAAAATGACAAGATGCAGCGCGAGTTGCGCGACCTGGGCATTGATTTCTACAAGATGCACAGGCTGTATCAGGCCATGTTATAGAGGAGGAAAATATGAACACCTCTGGTTTTGATGAAAAAGAGGCTATCAAAGACATCTCTAAGGCATTGAGCAAGGGGATCAAGGAAGATCGTGTCGTGCTTGAATTAATGCGACTCTATGACTTGCAACACGAACAAGCTAGAAAATTGGTCAAAAAAGCGCGCGCGCGTTCTGCGCTGGTAGACCAATACAAAGACGGTGGCAGCAACCTGCTTCGTTTTGGCATTCTTGGAATTGTTGTAGCGGTTGTCTGGTTTGTGGTTACGTTCACGTCTTTGTCTGCTCAACTGATGGATTATGCCCCTGTGGCAGGCATTGGTGTGTTGGCCCTGATCTTGATTCTATCGGGATATTATCTAGGCACTCGTGAGTGAGGTGATGCCTTTACTATGGATATCAGGCGGGCTTCACGGGAAACTTGCGCTCAGGCTGATGGTACGGTAGTCGTCATTGACGTTTTGCGCGCGTTCTCTACGGCGGCCTATGCGTTTGCTGCCGGGGTGCAAGATATTACGCTGGTGGGCACGGTTGAAGAAGCCTTTGCGCTTAGGGCGCAAAGGCCCGGCGCGTTGATTATGGGCGAGGTGCACGGCCTGCCAGTTGAGGGCTTTGATTTTGGCAATTCGCCCGCTGCGCTGGCGGGGCTAGACCTGAGCAGACGGCGCTTTATCCAGCGTACCAGCGCCGGCACGCAGGGAGTGGTGCGCAGCGTCAAGGCAGACCATCTGCTCACCGCCAGCTTTTGCTGCGCCACGGCCACGGCGCGCTATGTGCGCCGCTTGGCGCCTGCCAAGCTGACTTTTGTCATCACCGGCTTGCATCCAGACGAGCCGGGGCAAGGCTGGGGCGATGAAGATGCCGCTTGCGCTGATTATCTGGAGGCGTTGGTGCGTGGGCAGAATCCAGAGGTTGGGCCATTTATCCAGCGCGTGCGCCGGTCGGCAGAGGGAATAATGTTTGCCAACCCGTCCAGCGCCGATTCTTTGCGGGCAGACCTGGAATGCTGCGTGGCCGTGGATCGCTTTGATTTTGCAATGGTGGTTAGCCGCCAGGCTGGCCTGCTGGTGATGGAAAAGACACTGTAATAGCAATAGATAGGACATCAATCACTTGCCAGGAGCTAGAGTAAGAGGTAAACTGGTAAGGTGGTTTTGTAAAACTGAGGGAGGGGTTTGGGGGAAAAGCAATTCCTTTCAAGACCTCTTTTTCTTAAATCAGGTTTATTAGGCGAACAAAGGAGAACAATATGTCTACCCAAAATCTGAAAAGAGTTCAGCACCGCAAGGCTGGCTGCCCGGCCGGGATAGAATGGCTGCAAGACCCCGCTTTGAATAAAGGCACCGCTTTCACCGATGCCGAGCGCGACGCCTTGTGCATTCGCGGGCTGTTGCCGCCACATGTCCATACCCAGGCCGAGCAGGTGGCGCGCGTGATGGAAAATTTCCGGCGCAAGACGACCCCGCTGGAAAAATACATTTACATGATTTCCCTGCAAGATCGCAACGAAACCTTGTTCTACCGGGTGGTTGTGGAACACATGGAAGAGATGATGCCCATTATCTATACGCCAACAGTGGGGCAGGGCTGCCAGGAATATGGCCACATCTTTCGCCGCCCGCACGGGCTGTTCATTACGGCCCAGGATAAAGGCCGCATCGCCAATGTGCTGCGCAACTGGCCGATGGATGAGGTGAGCATTATTGTCGTCACCGATGGCGAGCGGATTTTGGGGCTGGGCGACCTGGGGGCCAACGGCATGGGCATCCCGGTGGGCAAGCTGGCGCTCTATACGGCGTGCGCGGGCGTTCACCCGGCGCTCTGCCTGCCGGTGACGCTGGATGTAGGCACGAACAACGAAACGCTGTTGAACGACCCGCTCTACATTGGCATCCGGCAGCGGCGGTTGAGGGGAGAAGCCTATGATGAGTTGGTAGAAGAATTCATGGTCGCTACCCAAGAGGTATTCCCCAACGTCCTGGTGCAGTTTGAAGATTTTGCCAACCTCAACGCCTTTCGCCTGTTGCAAAAGTATCGTGATCGGATTTGCACCTTTAACGATGATATTCAGGGAACCGGCGGAGTTGCTTTGGCGGGGGTCTATTCGGCCTTGCGGATCACAGGCGGCAAGCTGAGTGATCAACGCGTCCTGTTCTTGGGAGCCGGCGAAGCCGCGACCGGCATTGCTGACGTGATTGTCGCCGCGATGGTAGCCGAGGGGCTGAGCGAGAAGGAAGCGCGGCAGCACAACTGGTTTGTGGATTCCAAGGGCTTGGTGGTCAAGAGCCGCACCGATTTATCTGAGCACAAGTTGCCCTACGCTCATGATGTGGCTGCCCTCCCCGATCTGCTTTCAGCCATCGAGGCTTTCAAGCCGACTATCCTTGTTGGGGCTTCTGGCAAGCCTAGCACCTTTACACAGACTGTGGTAGAAGCTATGGCGCGGCTGAACAAGCGGCCCGTCATCTTTGCAATGTCCAATCCCACCACCAAGGCCGAGTGCACCGCCGAGCAGGCTTACACCTGGTCGCAGGGGCGCGCTGTGTTTGCCAGCGGCAGCCCGTTTGACCCTGTGACGTTTCAGGGCAAGACCTTTGTGCCCGGCCAGGGCAACAATGCCTATGTCTTTCCTGGCGTTGGGCTGGGCGCGATTGCCTGCGGGGCCAAGTTGGTGACCGACGAGATGTTTTTCGCTTCTGCCCGGGCGTTAGCCGATGAGGTATCGCAGGCCGATTTGGACAAGGGCCGCATATATCCCTCGTTGGCCAAGATTAGAGATGTTTCGGCTGTCATTGGCGCGGCAGTGGCCGAGGTAGCCTACAAGCACGGGCTGGCTGCCAAGCCCAAGCCAGAGGATATGGTGGCATTCATCAAGTCTCAGATGTACGAACCGGCATACGAAAGCTATGTTTAGCTAAAGCTATGCTTAGCTAAAGCTATGCCTGGCTAAAAAGCAGGCTGGCATAGGGATGTCAGCCTCTATGCCAATGCACTGACTAGACCAGTGGAGCCGCTTGTCGGGCGCTCCACTGGTTTGCTGTTTGGGCAAGTCTGGGTACAATTTGAGTGTGGGCTGTTTGCATTGAGCCTTTTCTTCGTGTCCCTTTGTGTACTTGGTGGTGAGGTTGGTTCTGATTCGCCCAGGCAGGAATTTATGAGCGCAGGAGTTGAAATGGATATTATTTCTCAATCGCTTCAAGCCATGCTGGAACAGTTTTTGTTGTTTTTGCCCAAGCTGATTGTGGCCGTGATGGTCTTTTTCATTGGCTTGTATTTTTCTGGAGGGGCGGCGCGGGGCGTCAAGCGCATGGCCGCCAGTCGCCGGCTTGATCCAGAGCTGAGCCTGTTGCTAGAACGCCTGGCACGTTGGACGGTGATTATCTTGAGCAGTGTGGTTGCTTTGCAGCAGGTGAATTTTGATGTCACTGGCTTTGTGGCTGGCCTGGGCATCATTGGCTTTGCGCTTGGTTTTGCTTTGCAAGATGTGTCCAAGAACTTTGTGGCGGGCATCTTGCTGCTTTTGCAACGGCCTTTTGATATTGGCAATGTGATTGAGGTGAGTGGATACCTGGGCACTGTCACCGAAATTGACATACGCGCCACGGGTATTCGCACCCTAGATGGCGTGCCGGTGTTGATTCCGAATGGCGATGTGTATGTGGCGGCCATCAAGAATTTTAGCCGCACCAAACGCCGCCGCCTGGAAGTGGCAGTCGGCGTGGCGTATGACTCTGACCTCGAGTTGGTGGCTTGCACCATTGTAAAGGCGCTGTCTGGCATCGCAGGCGTGGTTGCAGATGACCCAGCGCCGCAGGTTGTTTTTGGCGAGTTTGGAAAATCTTCGATTGATCTCAAGGCTTATTTTTGGATAGACCTGGATAAGATTGACTATTCTGACGCTCAAGACCAGGCTATCAAGACAATCAAAACTGCTTTTGAACAGGCCGGCATTGAAATCCCATTTCCTACTCACACGCTTTTGATGCCGCAAGGGTCGCCGCGCGCTTAATCATGTTCCAGCCAATTCGCCAGGTTCGCCATTTGCCCCGCTATCAGCGGATTGTCACGGTGTTTGCCCGGCACGGCTTTGGCTCGGCCGTGGAATACCTGCAACTCGACCGCTACCTTTCACTGCCGGCATCGCTCCTCAAGCACCCGCCCACCCCCCAAGTTTCGCCCGCCGAGCATTTGCGCCTGGCTCTGGAAGAATTAGGCCCGGCCTTTATAAAATTGGGCCAAGTGCTCAGCACCCGTCCCGATCTTGTGCCGCCGTCTTTTATTGTAGAGCTGGTCAAGCTGCAAGACACCGTGCCAGCCACTCCTTGGGAGGATATACGCTCGATATTAGTTGAAGAACTGGACTGCGAACTGGATCAGGTCTTTTCGCATATCAGCGCCGAGCCGCTGGGGGCGGCCTCGCTGGCCCAGGTGCATGCGGCCACGCTCCGCGATGGCAGCCAGGTGGTGGTCAAGGTGCAGCGCCCCGACGTGTACGCCATGGTTGATTCTGACCTGGAGATTTTGCAAGACCTGGCCGCGCTGGCTCAGCGCACGCCCATGGGCCAGTTGTACAACCCTGCCGACGTGGTGTCTGAATTTGCCTTTACCTTGCGCAACGAGCTGGACTATCGGCGCGAGGGGCGCAACGCCGACCGCTTTCGGGCCAATTTCGCGCGTGAGCCATACCTGTACATTCCCAAGGTGCACTGGCAACACACCACGCGCCGCGTGTTGGTGCTAGAGCGCATTGACGGCATCAAGGTTGACGACGTAGCCGCGCTGGACGCAGCCGGTTACAATCGCCATTCTATCGCCTTGAATGCAGCTCGCATCATTGTCAAACAAGTGCTGCAAGATGGCTTTTTCCACGCCGACCCGCACCCCGGCAACCTGGTGGTCATGCCCAATGATGTGATTGGAGCGATGGATTTTGGCATGGTGGGACGGCTGTCTGATAGCGACCGCCTGAACCTGATGCGTTTGTACACTTTGGCAGTGCGGATGGAGATTGAGGGGGTGGTAGAGCAGCTTTTACGAATGGGGGCCGCGCCGGGGCAGGTAGACCACAAAGGCTTGGAGCGCGATGTTCGTAATTTGCTCGCCAAATATTACGGGTTGCCGCTTCAAGAGATTCGCGCCAGCGAGGTGCTGGAAGAGATTATGCCAGTGGCCTTTAATCACCGTTTGCGCCTGCCGCCCGATTTGTGGCTGCTGGGCAAGACGTTGGTCATGATGGAAGGCATGGGTCGGCGGCTAGACCCGAACTTTGACATCTTTGAGGTCTCTAGGCCGATTGTGCGCCGCATGATGGTGGAGCTGTGGCTGCCTAAAACGTGGGGACCGGCGGCGCTTTCGAACCTGGACACCTGGCTGTATCTGTTGGCCGAAGCGCCTCGCCTTGGGGCCAACCTGTTGCGCGGCTTGCAGCAGGGCGAGCTGCCGCTGGGGCTAAAGGTGGGCGCAAACCAGGAAACGCTCGATCGGGTAGACCGCCTGATCACGCGCTTGTCGTTGAGCTTGCTCATTTCTAGCCTGATTGTGGGGCTGGCGGTGCTTTTGCCGCTGGCCAGCAACAACATTATTGTCTTGGCGCCGGTGGTGATTGGATTCTTGTCTGTTTTGGCTTTGGGGTTGTGGTTCCTCTTTTCAATTCTGCGAGGCGCCAAGTAGACGACATGGTTATGTTTTCTATCAGGAATGAAAACACCTCAAGTCGAGGATCCCCGAACTCGTTCGGGCTATTTTCGGGTTAGGGCCAGGCACGATGACGGTTGTTATTCCTTTTACGCCGCCCCATGTTTCTATCAATCGAGTGCAGATTGTTGACCTGCCGGGTTTGCCTGTTGATGAAGAGGTGCGCGGACAAAAAGCCTATCATTTGCTGTCTAATCTGGCAATTATCAACTATGCCCGCCAGCTAGCACCGGCACTTGATCTGCCGCCTGCCTATTTGCAAGATACACCCCAGACTCGGCGCGAATTGCCCCGCTTTGTTGATAGCTGCCTGAATAGCCCCAATGCCGGCGCGCGCGCGGCGGCTGAGACTATTGCCCGGCGGCTGGGGCGCAACCTGGGGCACATTTTGCTGACGCTGCATCGCGGCGATGCCGTCAACCGCCAGGCCCGGCCCGATTGGAGCGCAGATGATTGGGACAAGTGGGGCAGGGTGGAGCGCGTTTGGCTGGGGGGCGGCCTGATGAGCGGGCAACTGGGCGAACTGATTGCGCGGCACGCGCGCGCCTGCTTGGCCCAAATGGGATACGCTGATAAGCCCAGCGTCGAACTGTCGCCTTTTCGCCAGGCAATGACGATTTTGGGGGCAGGGCGCTGCTTGCCGGCCAGCGCGCGCCATGCCCTCTGCCTGGACTATGGGCAAACGTCGGTCAAGCGCGCCTGCCTGAATCTGGAAGAGGGGACGCTCGTTGGCGCAAGCCACTATCCCTCGCTGGCGGTGGAGTGGGATATAGACAATTTGCCCATCGCGCCCACGCTTGAAATGGGACAGCGTGTGCTGGCCTTTATGGCCGATGCGCTGGCCCAAACCTGGAACGAGAGCGTGGCAGGCAGCGTAATTCCTGGCGATGATGTGATGCTCTGCGTGGCGGCGTATGTGCGAGATGGGCAATTGTTGGGTAATGGCTTGTATGCCACCCTCATGCTGCTGGGCGAGGATGCTCGCGCCTTGTTGAGCGATGCGCTGTGGACGCAAAGCGGCTGCCGGGTGCGGGTGCACCTGATTCACGATGGCACTGCCGCGGCGGCGCTGCACGCCGGGCAGCCTGCTTCGGCAGTGTTTGTCATCGGCACGGCCATTGGTGTGGGCTTTCCTCCACTGGAGGCCAGCGGCTTGCGGCCGCTGTCGCCTGTACTGCGGCAAAACATACTTTGACGGTATCTTTTCAATCATCCGGGGTGAGGGCAGGGCATGCCCTGTCCAGACAGGGTAATCGCAAGGATTACCCCCACATTTTGAAATGTTACTTTGACGAGAGGTGAATCAATGGTCACAAGTGACGCCCAAGCGGCGGCCCAAATGCTGAGGGCAATGTTGCAGCCCTGGCACGACGCGGTGGGCAACCCGCAGCAAGCCCAGCAAGAGGTGCTGCATCGCCTCTTGCAAATCTATTCTCAAACCGATTATGGCGCCCGGCACGGGGCGGCCCACGTTGAAACGCTGCAAGATTACAAAAGCGCTTTCCCGGTGGCTACCTACAAAGAGTACAAGCCGCTCATCCAGCGCGTGATGGCCGGCGAGGTCAAGCTGCTGCTGAACGAAGAGCCAATCGGCTGGGCCATCACGCGCGGCACCACCAAGAACGAATCCAAGTTCATCCCCATGACGCCCACCGATTTGCGCATGCGCGTCAGCGCCGGGCGGGCCATGATGAACTATGTGGCCAGCAGCGGCCGCTATGACTTGTTCCAAGGCGTCAACCTGAATTTGAATTTTCCCTCAGTGGTGGGAACCCTCCAAGCGGGCGAGCGCCAAATTGAATATGGTTACAGCTCGGGCATCTATACCAAGCACGTTTCAAAATCTACACCCATCCGCTCGCTGCCGACCCAAGAAGACATTGATGCTTTGGGTGGCGGCAAGACCAGGCGCGATTGGGACGCGCGCTTTGAGCTGGCCTATCAACAATGCAAGGATGAAAATGTCACGCTGGTGGGCGGAGTGGCTCCAACGGCCACCCTCTTTGCCAGTTACCTGCATCGCGTGCACAGGGTCTATCCCAAAGACTTGTGGAAGACTCGAATTATGACCTTGGGCAGCGTGCCGGGCATTAACACGCGCTATCAGCCGGCGCTAGAGGCTTTGTATGGGCCGGTGGTCATTCGCGAAATCTATGGCGCAACCGAGGGCATGTTTGGCCAGCAGCGAGATGACAACCGCGCCTGGGTGCCGAACTATGATTTATTTTTCTTTGAAATAGAAACCAGTGCTGGCTTTAAATTGTTGCACCAGATGCGCCCCGGCGAAATGGGCAGCCTGGTTGTCTCTACGCCCATCCTGGCCCGCTACAAAATTGGCGATCTGATTTTGGCAATGGAGCCACCCTACTTTCGGTGTATTGGGCGCGATTTGTGGTGGACGCCGCTGCGCTACGCCTGGGACGAGTTTACGACCTTTAACCTGGGGCGATTATGACACGAGTGGGGGCAAGTTTGCCTGCCCCCACTCGCATTATCTGATTGAAGCCAGAAAGCCGTCAATGAGCTTTTGGTCCCAAGTGCTAGTAACGCCCCAGATCATTAGCAGGACCGAGCTTGTTTTGCCAGGAAACGTCCCCATCATCTGGCGCACAGTCTGCCCGCCAGACTTGCCTTCGCTGATGGTTAAAGTAACCGGCTTGCCCTTGATATTTATTTGCTGTGTGCCAACGACTATGGGTTGTACTTTCTGAGTGAGAGAATATTTTTCCAGGATTTGGCGCACCAATTTTTCTGCCTCTTGTAGCGTGTTGTTTGAGGGCATTTGCGTCAGCGTAAAGATCGCGCCGCCTGGCTGCGACTTGGGCGCGATGATGACGGTCTTGACATTCGGAATTTGAGGGGCCATTTCGGTATAGTTGGGCGGCGTGGTGTAATCTACAATCTCGCGGCCAATACGAGCGGCTTGAGTTGGATCGGTTACAAGCGCCGATTGTGTTGACTGTCTAATCTGCTGCCATGCAAGGTAAATGCCTGCGACACATGCCACACAGAGCAATCCCACGCCAATGGCTATGAGCAAACGGTTGGGCTTTCGCTTGGGCGTTACCTTGACAGGCGGCGGAGGGAGCTTGGCCTCGGGTTTTGCTTCTATAGGCGGTGTGGACACTGCGGGCGCAAGGGGCGGCAGAACTGTGGGGCGCGCGGGCTGGGTGGGTGGCGCGGCTGGCGCTTGCATTTGCTCCAGGGCCTGCTGGGCCAGGGTGTTGTTGGGGTTGAGCTTGAGTATTCTTTCCATGCAATAGCGGCGCTCTTGGTCGCTCTCGACCGCGCCGCTCAGCCACAGCCACGCTGTTTCATCCTTGGGGTCCTGCCGCACAGCTTGCCCTAGCAAATTGCGCGCCTCGGCCTTTTGTCCGGCCTTGAGCGCAGCAATGCCCTGAGCAAGCGTGTCGTTAGTATCGGCCACTCTCAAAGCTCCAGGCATTGTTTTAGAAAATCAAGAATCAATTGCATGGCATTTGGGTTTTGCGAGCCGGCTTTGGGCGTCCTCGATTCTGAAAACAACGTCATGCCATGTTCTCTGGAATCAGTATAGGCTGCCTGGTTAAAAGAATTCCCAGAAGCCGATTTGCACGCTTCGGCTGATGGCGTGTCTCCATCTGCGTACAGGCACCAGGCTGGTTTGGGTGGCTGCTCGGCTTGGAGCGTCTTGACGGCCTCGGCATAAGGCACGGTGAGGTAACCGCCTGGTGAAAGCGACATCGCGCCCCGGCACTGCCCTTTGCCTTTTTGCGCGTTGAGCCAAAAGCACCCATCAGCGGCGCCATCTGCGCCGACGCTGGCCCCAATGGTTACAATGCGTTGGGGGTCCACTCCCTCAAGCTCGCTGGCGGTTTGCATGGCTGCCTGTGCATCTAGCAGTCGTTGCTGCGAGCTAAAACCGCTCTTGCAACCTCCTTCGCAGCCACGAAGTGTGAAGGTGAATACTGCCAGAGATTGCTTGGTGGGCACGGGTGGGAACCAAGAGCTATCAAGCCAGGCTTCGTCTTGCGGGTTGGGTGTTTTGCCCCCCAGACCGCGGTTTTGCAGCCAGTATGCAATCTCGACCCAGCTTGCCTGGTCGCCAGGCGCCCAGTGCATCAGTACAACCAAAGGCGCCGGGTTGACTGCGGCGGGATAGTACAACCCCTCCAATGCCTGTCCATCAGATGCTTTGAACGGGATTGGACGAGGTTCTGGCGGCAATGGCGCGGGTTTGGCCGTAACGCTTGGCTTGGGTGCTGTGGTGGCTGTGGCCGCCGCTGGCGTAGGCGCGGCTAGAGATGGAGCAAGGGTTGCGGCTGGCAGCGTGGGCGCGCTGGTGGGCGCAGCGCCACAGCCGCTGGCTGCGATGATGCAAAGCATAACCAAAACTAAAAGTGAGATAGGCTTGTTCATATAGACCTCCCTTATTCAGCGCCTCCAGCCGAGGCCGCGCGCCAGGACGAATAGACCCAGGCCAATCAACACGAGCGGCCAGATAATGCCCCAACTGATCAGGTCGCCCAATCCAATCGCCAGCAAAATGATGGCAAGGATAATGTTGCCCGTAACCGGTCGCCGATAGGCCGGCACCAACAGGCGGATGCAGGTCTCTAACAAGACAATCAGCCCGGCCCCGATAAAGACAAATCCCCAGGCGTCTAGTTTTTCAAATCGGTCTAAAAGACCAATGTTGCCTATCAGCAGGGCAATACCGGCCCAGATGAGAATGCCGGCCCATGTCACAGCGCCTAGGGGGTCGCTGCGCCATTTTTCTCCTCGGTTCTTTTCTTCCTTTTCCTCTTCCTCGCGGCGTTTTTCTTCTTGCTTTTCGTCTTTTTCTTCCTTGTCATGATAGGGTTGCTCGGACATGTTTGCCTCCTTAATGCCTAGCCTAAAATCCACTTTTTCCAATATGAAAAGGCCCATTTTAGGATAGGCTCTTGATATGAGTGAGAGTACACTAGTGCTGGACTTTTGTACATGAAATTATATCACAGTTTTTTCCCGCATCCTCGGCGCCCCCGTGGTGAATTTTGTCCATCAGCTAGATGGCGGCGTTGTGCCGGGGGTTGGCTTGGCGCTTGGCGAGCCAGGGGGCCGGATAAAAAAGACAAACATTAGCGCGGCCACAAGTCGGCCCAGGCCAGATAGAACCATGGTGGTGGTGTATCCCCAGCGAGTGGCGATGACGCTGCCGATGGCTGCCCCAATGGCCAGCATCACTGTGACCACAATTTGGTAAAGCGCCGCATAGCGCGCCCGGCGGTCTTCTGGCGTGAGTGTGAGCAAAAAATTAAAGCTAGAGAGTGAATAACCCGCCCACAAAAAGCCAGAGGCAATCTCGGCGGGTATCAATTGCCATGGCGAGCGGCTGATGGCCCACAGCCAGGGCACCAGGGGGATGAGCAGGCCGGTGAGCAATTGCACTCGGCGCGGCCCCCAACGATCAGATAAAAGCCCGAACAACCTTTGCCCCGGCAAAGCCGCCAGGCCATTGACCACCACCAGCCCCCCCACAAAGCCCGCACTGGCTTTTAAGGTGCTGACGAGGTAGACGCTAAAAAATGGCCCGGCCACATTGATGGACAAGTTCCACACTGCCGCAATGCCGCAAAAAGCCAGAAATTCTTTTTGGGCCAGCAGATTTTTCAAGATGGGCAAGCGCGGGCTGGCGCCCACTTGGGGTGTTGGCGAAATGGATGGTTCTTTTATCCGGGCGAAGGCAAAGGTAGAGGCTATGCCGGCAAGAAAAGCTATCCCCATCGCCAGTGGATAGCCCAATGGAGCGCCTGCTCGCGTGATCATTGCGCCGACAAAATAGGTGGCGGCCATACCGGCAATACCCATAGCCATATTGCGAGATGAAAAATAGCGCCCCCGCCAGTTGATCGGCACGATATCGGCGGTGAGCGATGTCCACGCGGGAACAGACAGGTTGGCAAAGGCTGAGCGGATGACAGCCAGCGCGATGGCAATATAGACTAGAGCGGGGCCGCGTCCCACCAAAGGCAGCAGGGCCAGCAGCAAAAGCATTCCGCGCGCCACGCCGCCGCCAGACCACAAGCAGGTACGTTTGCGCTTGCCCCAGCGTTCTACGATGGCTGCCCCCGGCAAGACGAGCAGCGCCGCGCTCAGGTTAGATAGCGCGCTCAACAGGCCAATCTGGGCGGCAGTTGCGCCCAAGGCCAGGATGAACAACGATAGATAGGCCAACACAATTGATTCGGAGGCCATGGCAAAGACCCCATCTAACCAAAACCAGCGCAGGTTGCGCCGGACGGCCGTGGATAATTGGATGGTCCAACTGCCGCCCGCCGTCAGGTGTAAGGCGCTGTGTGTTAGCCGAGACCAAAATAGGCGCACCTCGGGGCGCCTACTCTTAGTTTGCTGAGGTGTATGGGGTTGTTTTGTCAAAGTGAACCTGGGCGCTAGATTTGCTCAAAGTACTCTGCGTTCATCACAAAGAGTGTGGCGCGGCGATGATCGGGGTCGGCGGGGCTGCAGGTCTCTTTTAACAGATCAACAACAGTTTGAACTTGCTGGCCGCTTTCAACCCCCACCAGCAGCGTTACGTTGCCCCGGCGCAAAAATCCCCCCGTGCTGGCCACGCGGGTCACGCGATAATTGCCGGCTACCAATCGCTCAATCACGCGCTCGTCGTCAACATCACGCACAATAGCAATAATCACTTTCATTGTGACCTTCCTCTCCTATAATCATAAAATAGACCTTATCGGAAATAGCAGGACGGGCATCCCCATGCCAGTCCGCCAACGTACACTTGCACCTGCGCTGCGCTTGGCGCAAGTGCAGGTGTGGGGATACGTTGGCTGCGTTATTTCCGATAAACTCTGATCATAATTGCTCAAAGTATTCAATGTCGAACGCATAGACCGTCGCCCCGCCCAGCTCTGCTTCAATCATCACAGGCTGCGCTTGAAGGAACGGCCCCTCTACGTGCGCCGGCAAAAAGTGCGTATAGGCGCGGCAGCAATTGCGCAGATGCTCTAGCAGGCACGTCCGGTTGGCTTTATCCAGACCGATCAGCAGCGAAACGGTGGCCTCTTGCAAAATGCCTCCGCTGCTGTCTATGATAGTGACGTGAAAGCCATCGCCGGTCAACTTTTCAACCAGCTCGCCAGCCTGATTGCCGGCGACGGTTGCCAAGACAAGTTGATTTACTTGCCCGGGTGATATCATTGCTTTTCCTTTCTGACAAAGTGGGGTACTAGAAGTTGATATTTTAAAGGCTGATTTTGTACTCCGAGTTCAGATTTGTCAAGAAAATTAGGGTATCCTACTTTTAATGGCCTTTTGGACAAAGGTCGTTTTGCTGGCGCTGTAGGCGGCGCGGTCACTCTTGTGGCGCGCGGCCAAGTCGGCTTTTAGCTGGGCATATTGGCGGCGTAAATCTGCGTCGGTGCGCAGCGCAGCACAAAAAGCCAGGTGATCAATCATGGTGTCGCTGCCTTGTTCCACGATATGCAGGTGATGCGTGCGCGGCAGACCTTTGCGGAAAAAGCGCCGGTCGGTGTTTTGCGGGTAATCAATAAAGGTATAGCCCAGCGATTGCAGCGACGCAACACAGGCCAGCGCGTCTTCCAAGCGACGCACGCTGACCAGAATATCTATCACGGGTTTAGCCGCCAGGCCCGGCACGGCGGTGCTGCCAATGTGATGAATTTCTACCAGCCAATCGCCTAACGCAGCACAGAGGCGATCAGCTTCTGCTTTGTATTGCGCGGCCCAGGCCGGGTCGTATGGCGCTAGTTCAACTGCCTCGTGGATGTTCTTCCAGATGGCATCGGCTACCTGGGCGATGTTCAGGTTGGTCGTGTCAATGGCATAGCCCAGGTCGCCGCGGGCTGCATTGCTTTCTTGGATGCGAATCAGTTCTTTGAACCGCTCCAATTCCCAGTCTACCTGAGCGGTGTTGCGCGTTGCGATGCGGCGCTCCATTTCTTTTTCGGCGCACGTCAGCCGAAAGGCGTAAATCACGTCGTCCAGATCAGGCAGCAAGTGCCGCAGCCGCGCCATAGATTCGGGCGTTTCAAAAACATAATTGATTAGACTTTCCCGTTTGGGCGTTTTTTCGCCCAAAGCATCGGATTTCCAACAAGACACAATTTGTGGTATAAGAGTCTTAGCATCCGCGGAGCATGTCCGAGATTATGGATGCTGAGGCAAATCTATGAACGCAAAAC
>JBGSMF010000402.1:0-2921 GCA_041740315.1 Thermoflexales bacterium | reverse complement strand
CCAGTGAATGTCCAGTTGGCGATTCCGGCTCAAGTCCTATTGGAGCGGATATATCCTCCGTCCATCCGGCGCTGGCCTGCACGCCAAGCGCGACGAGCGAAAGTAGAAACAAGGGGATGAACACGGCCAATGCGATGCGCGCGATGCGCGAGGGGAAAATTGGGAACATTATCAACTCCTGTTGGTTTGGGTATTACTCGGTTAAATTATGGAATGACAAGCATTATGGGATGACGAGCATCCTGGGATGACAAGCGTCCATTGTGCAAGTATAGCAAAGGGTAGGATACAAAAGAGGATACAGAGATACACAATGGACGGGTTATTGTCATTTTCAACTCGATAAATCCAAGGCTACTTGGGCGGGGTCATTGTATCACTGCATCTATTTCAATGCAAGTGGCAAAATTACGGGGGGGGGGCAATAAAAATAGCACAAACCTGAGCCATTGACGCCGGGTTTATGAGGACCAAAAAATACGGGAGAGCCGGGAGGCGGCCACCAAAGCGCGCTCACGCGCCATGTCAGCTCGCTATGGCAACTCGGCGGCGCAAGTGACCAGCTTGTAATCCACCCGGCCCTCTAACGCGCCCTTTTTCTGGAATTGCTTTGACCCAAAGTGCGCTGCTCCACACTGAATCTTGCGCCATTCATCGGGGCGCAGGTCATCCTGGCGTATGGATTCTTTGGTCTCGGCCACAAAATAAAGCAGGGGCTTATCATCTTGCTCCGGGCCATCCATCACAATCGCCCAATCGGGATGATATTCGCCCACGGGCGTGGGCACGGCGAACCAGTATGGCAGCTTGAGGTAGAGCCTCACATCATCGCGGGCTTCCAGGTCGCGGACGAACTGCGCCTCGACTTTGGAATCGCACGGCACCAGGTCATAAAGTGATTTTTCCTTGGCGTCGTCGGTGGGGATGATATGCTTGGCGAAAAGCTCAACTTGTTCCTTGTCCAGAATTAGCTGCATTTTGTACCACTTGGCGTCGTCGGGCAAGGCGGCCGCTTCGGGGCTGCCGGCAACGCGGATGTACTTGATGCCGTCCACCAAATGATCGGCCAGTTTTTCCTTGAGGATGCGCGCGGCGGCGCTGGCCCATTCGTGTGGATTGTCCAGCGCGGCCTGTTTGTGCTGCGCTTGCCGAAACACTTGCAGCAATGTCTTGCGCGTCAGGCGCACGGGCGGCGAGGTGTGCTCCAGCAAGTTTGCCATCACCTCGACCAGGTTGGGCAAAGGATAGCGCCCCGCCAGGTCCATTGCCGTCTTGGCCGCGCTCAATTGCATCGCTTCAAAGACATCTTGGCTGCTCACCTCGACCTGCGCTTTGGTGATGGTGACGCGCGGCGGGGCTATCTGGGCCTGGTCAATCTCTGGCACAACTTTAGCCAGCAGCTTGTCGGTATCAATCTGAACGGCATAGCGGGTCTTGTGCTTGATGCGCTCCCACAATAGCTTGAAATCCTCGCTGAGCGCGCGAGCTTTGCATAGTTGCGCCCTGGGCGCGCCCTTTTGCCGTGGAGGCGGCGGCAAGATGCCCTCGCCATATTCTTCTTCGATCTTGCGGCGTTCGTCGTCGCTCAGGTCGCCAATGGGCTTGCCGTAACGGGCTTCAATTTCGGCGCGGTACTCAAAGGCAATCTCACCCTGATAGCTCTCTACATAGTCTCTGTAACTCTCGTTGGCGACCACGGTCAGCAAGTTGACACGCTCGTCGTGGACGCGCTCGCCCGATTGCTCCACAGCCAGGCGCACACCGCGCCCAACTTCTTGCCGCTTCTTGGTAATAGAGGCCGTCTGGTTGAGGGTGCAAATCTGAAAGACATTGGGGTTATCCCACCCCTCCCGCAAAGCCGAGTGCGAAAAGATAAAGGCCACTTGCTTTTTACGCCGGGTTTCTTTGTCGTCATCGGCAGCAGGGAAACTGAGCAATGCCTCCTTGTCTTTCATAATGAGGTCATAGGCTGCCGCGTCGTCGGCCGATTCGCCGGTCTTGGAGTCAAGCAGCTCAACCTCGCCGCCTTTGCGCCGCTTTTGGGCAAAATAAGCCGCTCGCACATCGGCAGGTTGCAAGTCTTGCCAATCGGGATAGTGCGCCTTCATCTCGTCAAACGCCTGGTCGAACAGGCGGCGGATGATGCCGTCGTCGCTGGCATAGCTATCCACGCGGTCAATGAAAAAGAGCGACAGCACCTTGATACCTTGCGCCTTGAGCCGGGTCTGCTTGCGCAGGTGTTCTTCAACGGTGTGCCGGATTTGCGCCCGGAAGATGGCCTCTTTGTCCGCGCCGGCTTCCTGGCCCACTTGCAGTTCCTCGTTGTTGGCAAAGAGGACAAACTGCCCGCCAGGATTGATCTCGTCCACGTCGTAGCCGTCATAGTAATGCAAGCCGGTCTTGTCGGCCAGCGAATCGCCCGGCTTGACGGTGAGCGTGGTTTCTTTGACTGCGCCATCCTTGTGCAGCTTGTTGACGCGCAGCCGGGCAGTGACGGTTTGCTTTTTTGTTTGGATCGCTTCGACGGCCAGGTAAGGCTGGCTGGCTACGCCTTCGCGCACTACCGAGTCTACCTCGATCTTTTTGACCAGGCCCTGCCGATAGGCCTCGGCGGGCGTGAGGCGATAGACCACATTGTACGGATTGCGATGAGTGGCGCTGTAGCGCAAGGCAAACAGCGGATCGAGCAGGGCCAACGCCGCGACGCTCTTTTCGCTTTCCATATTTTGCGGCTCATCCAGGACGAGGATAGGCCGGGCGGCCTGCGCCAGGTGGATGGGCGTTTCGCCTTGCAAGCGGTCGGTGCTCTGGCGAATGACGTTGGCCGCTTTGTTGAACGAGTCCAGCGTCATCACCATCACTTCGATGTTATAGGACAGGGCGAATTGCCGCACCTGGGTGAGATTGGCCGAGTCGTACAC
>JBGSMF010000401.1:0-1640 GCA_041740315.1 Thermoflexales bacterium | reverse complement strand
GCGGCATCGTTTGCGGGCGTGGCGCACCGCTTGCAATGGGTGGGCGAGCACAACGGGGTGCGGTACTATGATGACAGCACTGCCACCGCGCCAGAACGCCTGCTGGCGGCGCTCAAGTCGTTTGAAGAGCCAATTGTGCTGTTGTGTGGCGGGCGCGACAAGCACCTGCCCTGGGACGAAGCCGCGGCGCTCATTGCGCAGCGGGTTTCGCACTTGGTGCTATTTGGCGAAATGGCGGGTTTGGTGCAAGATGCAGTGCGCAAGTTCCAGGCCCCAAATTCTGCGCTTCAGGTTCACCAGGCCGAAACGCTGGAAAATGCAGTCAGGCTAGCGGGGCGGCTGGCTTGCCCAGGTGATGTGGTGCTGCTCAGCCCTGGTGGGACGAGCTTTGACGCTTTTAAAGATTTTGCCGAGCGGGGTGAACGCTTTGCCAATTATGTGGCCCAGTTAAAAAAGGGTGAAAAATAACATGGCAACAACAAACGCTCTACAGCGCACAAAATCGCGGACTGGCAGCCGCGGCCAACGCGCCGGCATACCGTGGCCGCGCATGGATTATGTCTTGCTGGTGGTGGTGTTGGCCCTGTTTGTCATCGGTTTGATCATGGTGTACAGCTCGACCTTTGACTGGGCAAATCAAGAATACAAGCAGCCGGCTTTTTTCTTGCTTCGGCAGTTGGCATGGGGGGCATTGGGATTGTTGGTTATGGCTGGGGTGACGCGCATCGAGTATATCACCTGGCGACGGTTTTCAATCTACATTATGGGCGCGGCCCTGGCTGCTTTGATTATGGTGCTGCTCTTTGGCTCGGTCAAGTTTGGCGCGCAGCGCAGCCTGTTGGGGGGGTCCATTCAGCCCAGCGAGTTTGCCAAGCTGGCCATGGTGATTTACATTGCCCACTGGCTGGCTTCCAAAGGCGACAAGGTCCGCGATACCAGCTATGGCCTGGTGCCTTTTAGTGTGTTGATGGGCATCATTGCCGGGTTGGTGATTTTGCAGCCAGATTTTAGCACCGCCATCTTGCTGGTCTTGACCGCCAGCGCAATGTTTTTCCTGGCGGGGGCCGAAATCAAGCAGGTGCTGGTGGGCGGGGCGGCGACGATTGCCACTTTTGGTTTTCTGGTGGCCAACTCGGCCCACGCCCGCGAACGGGTAGATGCCTTTATTAAAACGCTCACCGACCCTTCTCAGGCCAGTTACCACGTGCAGCAATCGCTGATTGCCCTGGGCTCAGGCGGCATCTTGGGGCGTGGCCTGGGCGCCAGCCGGCAAAAGTTGGGCTATTTGCCGGTGGCGCATACCGACAGCATATTTGCCGTATTGGGCGAAGAAGTGGGCTTGGTGGGGTGCCTGGTGGTGATTGGACTGTTTGCCTTGCTGGCCTATCGCGGTTTTAAAATTGCGGCCCAATCGCCCGATGTGTTTGGCGCTTTGCTGGCTTCTGGCGTGACGTGCTGGTTGGTGTTTGAGGCGGTTTTGAACGTTGCCGTTATTACGGGCGTTGCGCCGTTCACGGGGGTTTCTTTGCCGTTTCTGAGTTATGGCGGGTCGGCCCTGGTTTCGGTGATGGCCGGCGTGGGGTTATTGCTCAGTATATCGCGTGGAAGCTATAAATCAAGCGTGGCTGCCCCAGCGAGCC
>JBGSMF010000400.1:0-15981 GCA_041740315.1 Thermoflexales bacterium | reverse complement strand
CCGGCGCTGCTCGGCGCGGCCGTGTACGCCTGGTGGCGCGGCGCGTACCCCACTCCTGTGCCTGCGCCCCCCAAGAGCGAGCGGGGGCAAATCGCCTGGTTTGCCCTGAGCGGAATTTTGCTGGCGGCCACCTTGTGGACTTATATGGCAGCCCGTGTGACGTGGGCGCTGTTTGCGGCAATGCCGCTCTTTGTATGGCTGACCGACTGGCCGCGCTTCAAGCGCCACTGGCTTGGCATGGGCCTCACCCTGGTTTTGGCCGCCGCGCTGGCTGCGCCAATGTTCGTCTGGCTCTACCAACATCCCACCGCAGAGCAGCGTTTCAGCCAGCTTGGGCAACCGCTGCAATGGCTGGCTTCTGGCAACCTGGGCCCCATCCTTCAAAACAGCCTGGAAGCGTTGGGGATGATCACCTTCCGCGCCGACGATTTGTGGATGTACAACTTGCCCGGTCGCCCGTGGCTGGGCGCAATCGAAGGGGCGCTTTTTTATATCGGCCTGGCCATTGCTATCTGGCGCTGGCGGCAGCCCCACTATATGCTGGCTCTGTTGTGGCTGGCGATTGGCCTGGTCCCCAGCCTGATCACGGGCGTATCAGCCAGCGCCACGCGGGCAGTAGCCATCTTGCCGGTGTTGTATCTCTTTCCGGCCATTGCCGTCACTCAAATTGCAAATTGCAAATTGCAAATTGCAAATTTTAGATTGCAATCTTTTTTTAAACCAGCCATCCTTCTAGCTGCTATCCTGCTTGTTGCGGTGGGAAGCATACGCACTGGTTACGATTACTTTAACACCTGGGCGCATGCCCGCGATGTGCGCGTGGCTTATCACACCACCTTGTTTGAAACCGCCCGCCAGTTAGACGCGCAGGCCATCCCCTCTGGAAGCACGGTGGTGCTTTCTTCAATTTATCCGGGCTACTATCACGACCCTTATGCCATGAGCTTGCTGCTATCGCGCCGCGACCTAGAGTTGCGTTGGATGGAGGGCAGCGGCGCGCTGATTTTCCCGCCAGCGCCAGGCTACCTCGTCATACCGGCGCTGGCCCCGCTAGACCCGGCGTTGGAAAAAATCGTCGCTCCCCACAGCCAGCTCGTTGAATCGCGCGTGTTGCAGCCCGATGACATCAACCCCCGCTTTGACATCTACGAGTGGGATAGCAGCGCGTCATTACGAACGTCATTACACGCCGCGCTGGCACCACCTGCAGCCGGGCTGGCCCAGGAACTTGATCTGGGCCACACGATTGCGCTGGTTGGCTATACGCTCTCGCCTCAAAGCGTTGCGCCCGGCGACACAATCACCGTCATTACCTACTGGCGCATCCTTTCGCCGCCCGACCCTCAACTGGATACGGTTTTGTTCACACATTTGCTAACTGCCAATGACGCCCCTTCCATCATCGCTCAACAAGATCGGCTAGACGCGCCCACATGGAACTGGCACACTGGCGAGACAATCGCCCAGGTGCATCACCTGGCCCTGAATGCCGAGCTTGCCGATGGGCTGTATCCGCTGCAAGTAGGCGCTTATACCCGCCCCGGCCCTACGCCCATCAATCCCAATCCGCCCACGGCACGCCTAATGCTATTCGTTGATGGGCAAGCCGTCAGCGACCGAATCCTTTTATCACCGGTGCAAGTAAAGCGATGAAAGCAAAAGCGGTCCTGGTGGGCATTCTGCTTCTCTATTTCGGCCTGGCGCTGGGCTATGGCGCTGCCAACCCGCCCTTTGAAGGTTCTGAAGAGCGCAACCAGTTCCGCTATGTGCGCTACCTGGTCGAAAAACGCCAATTGCCCCAATTGCAGCCGGGTAAACCGTCTGAAAACCACCAGCCGCCTTTATATTACGCCCTGGCTGCTGTGTTGACCGGCTGGTTAAGCGCCGATGACTTTCCCACTCCTGTGGTGCAAGATAACCCATTTCGCGGCTATCACTATTGGGAAACAGGCGTAGACAACAAAAATCAATTTTTGCACGGGCCGTGGGATGATCCCCGCTACAGTTCCACCGCCCTGGCCGTGCGGCTGATTCGGGGCCTATCGGCGCTCTTGGGGCTGGGCACCGTCTTGCTCACCTACTTGTTGGCATTAGAAATAACCCAGGGCCAACGCGCAGTTGCACTGGGCGCAATGGCCTGCGTGGCCTTTAACCCAATGTTTCTTTACATCAACGGCTCGATGGGCAACGACAGCGCGGCCGCGCTAACAGGAGCCGCCATCTTGCTGGCTGCCGCGCGACTGATGCAGCGCAAGCTAGACAAACACCAGGCGCTGCTCTTGGGGGTGGCGCTGGGCTTGGGCTGGCTGAGCAAAATTACAACCCTCCTCTTGCTACCGGCGGTCGAACTGGGTCTGACCTTGGCGGCATTCCAGCAGCGCTCGTGGCAGGCTTGGCTGCGCGCCAACCTGATCGCATTTAGCGTGGCATTGGCGCTGAGCGGCTGGATGTTTGCCCGCAATATCATCTTGTACAATGACCCCACCGGCGTCCGCCAGGACTTTGCCGTGTGGGGCATGCGCAGCTTTCAAGAAGGCATGGCGGTGTTGCCTTACGAGCTGCACTTTGCCTGGACCACCTTCTGGGGACGCTTTGGCTGGGGCGATGTGCCCCTGCCCGACCTCGTCTACAATTTACTTTATGCGCTGGTGGGCCTGGCCTGCGTGGGCCTCGTGATTTATTTCATCAAAAGCCTATCGCCCTCCAGGCGACAAAACACAAACCTGGCCCCGTTCACCATGCTGCTGCTTGCCGCCGGCACGTTGATTGCGGCCCTGGTCTGGTTCACTATCCACAGCGCCACAGGCAATTTTGGCCGCTACACTTTTTCAGCCCTGTCGGCCATTGGCGTCCTGCTGTTTTGGGGTTGGGCCAATCTGATACCGCGTCGCTGGTGGCCTGTTTTATCGGCTGTTTATGTGACGGCAATGCTTGGCCTGGCTGCTTTTGCTCTGTGGGGCGTTTTGCGCCCAGCCTATGCTCCCCCACCTCTGCTGACGGCCGCCCAACGCCAGCAAATTTCGCGCCCGCTCGATGTCACACTGGGCGGCAAAGCGCGCTTGCTGGGTTATGACCTAGACCGTGACCACGCCGCGCCGGGCGAGCGCGTATATCTCACACTGTACTGGCAATCCGTCGCTCCTTTTGACCGCAACTATGTCTTGTTTGTTCACCTGCTGTCTGATGCCGGCCCGCTGGTGGCTCAGCGTGATACTCACCCCGGGCTAGGGCGATACCCCACCCAAGCCTGGCAAGTGAGTTATGCCTTTGCCGACCGCATCCCGCTCGATATACCCAGCACCGCCTATACGCCCGATCAGGCCAGGCTTTACATTGGGCTATACAATCCTGAAACAGGCGAGCGATTAGCCGTGCCAGGAGAACGCGATAATGTCTTGCCGCTGGCGCCCTTTCAGGTCGAGCGCGCGCCAGGCGAATATCCGCTTGCCACCAACTTTAACAACGAGATCACGCTCGTAGATTACACACTCTCTGCGCGCAGCCTGAGCGCAGGCCAGGCCCTTACCCTGACGCTGTATTGGCTTCCCGCCCAACCGATTGCGTACGACTATGCCATTTTCACCCACGTGTTGGGCCAAGAAAATCACACCTGGGCGGTGAACGACGGAACTCCCAACACCGCCCCTCGCCAAACATCACAGTGGGTCACGGGCCAGCTCTATCAAGACACGCGAGTGTTGCGCCTCGCCCCCGATACCCCGCCCGGCATCTATCCCATCGAAATGGGGTGGTTTGGCGGCCTCAAGGGTGGTCGCCTGCCCATCATGGCTGCCGATGGTCGTTCCCTGGATGATCGCATCATGCTGACGCAAATCAAGGTGACGGCTCCGTGACGTCGAAACGCGCCGCCCGCATTGAATTTGCGCTTGTCACCAGCGTGCTGCTGATTGCCGCTGTGCTGCGCCTGGCAGGGCTGGCCCAAGTGCCTCCAGGCATAGAACACGACGAAGTAGCCGAAGTTCTGATTGCCCAAGACATCTGGCAAGGCAAGCATGCTCTGTTCTTTCAAGAAGCCTATGGGCAAGAGCCGCTGTTTCTTTACCTGGCGGCGGGGGCGCTGGCGTTGTTTGGATGGAACACCCTGGCGCTGCGCTTTGTGACCGCCGCCGTTGGACTTTTAACCGTAGCCGCTGCAACACGGCTGGCACGCAGGCTCTTTGGGCCTATGGCGGCTTTGGTAACCGCCGCCGGGATGAGCGTGATGCTGTGGCCGGTGTTCTGGAGCCGCGTGGGGCTGCGGGGAATGACCCTGCCTCTGCTAATGTGTCTGGGCGCAGAGTGTTTGTGGCGCGCGCTCCAATCTACTCGCAAATCAAATAACGCCCTACAATGGCGACCTGCGCTGCTGGCTGCTTTGTTCTTTGGACTAGCCGCATACACCTACCTGGCCGCGCGCGGCTTGCCCATCTTTTTGGGCTTGTTTGTCATCTACCTGCTCATCGTTGATCGCACGCTGCTCCAACGCAAATGGCGCGAGTTGACAATGATGCTGGCGCTGGCGGCCCTCATTGCGCTGCCGCTCATCCTCCATCTGCTATCGAATCCTCAGCTCCAATATCGCGTGAGCGAGGTTGACGCGCCATTGACCCAACTGCTGCAGGGTGACCCAGGCGCGGTTTTGGCCAACGTGCCACGCACCTTGGGGATGTTTAGCTTTCAGGGTGATTTGACTGCGCGCAACAACCTGCCCAATCGCCCTGTGTTTCCAGAACCACTTTGGGCGGCGCTTTTTTACATTGGCCTGCTGGTGGCGCTCACTCGCCTGCGCCGCGCTCGCTGTCGCGCTCGCTATGGTTTTGTCCTCCTATGGCTAGGCGTGATGCTCACTCCTACGCTGGCAACTACTCAGGCCCCCAACTTTGTGCGCGTGTTGGGCGCGCTGCCCGCCGTCATGCTGCTGCCCGGTATCGGAGCGGAATGGATTTTAAATTTAAAATCTGAAATCTGGAATTTTAAATTTAAAATTCCAGATTTAAAATTCACTCTCTTGCTTTCAATGTTCTGCCTGGCATTTGTGATTAACACCTGGCTGACAATCCGCGATTACTTTATCCATTGGCCGCAAATAGCCGAAACACAGTTTGTGTGGCAAACAGACCTGGCAGCCATTGCCCGCGCGCTAGATGCTGATCGCCAAGTAGTAGATGTTACCATCGCCGGGCTGTCTAACGATTCTATGGATGCGCCCAGCCTGGCACTATTGATGCGGCGAAAAGATGTGCGCGTGCGATGGGTAGACAGCGGCAGTCCCCTCAGCGCAGGAGGGGCGCTGGTTGTGCCGCAAGCAGGTGGGCAATTGTTAGTGCCGGCGATTGTGCCCCTGGCCCCTGCCCTGAAGGAACAACTGGCAGCCTGGGGCGCGGAGCACGCGCGCTTTACCGAGTTTTGGCTTCCCCCACTGCCTGCCGAAAGCATTTTCCCCACACCGTTCCAGGCCAACATTAGCCTGGTCAAAGCAGAAATGCTCAGCCATTCCCAGCCTGTGCCAGTCCTCACAGCCGGCCAGGTTATCACACTATCAACGCTCTGGCAGGCTGGTGTGCCGCCTTACCCGCCGCTCAAAATCTTTGTCCACCTGGTAGATGAAGCAGGAGCAATACAGGCCCAACACGACGGGCTCGATAGCCCATCACGCTATTGGCAGCCAGGCGATTTCATCTTGCAGCTTCATCGCATTTCCCTGCCGGCCGATTTGCCCTCTGGCAACTATGCGTTACAGGTAGGTTTATACAATCGTGACACGCTGGCCCCCTATCAACGAGCAGATGGCCAAGAGAATCTTACCCTTTGGTCAATTCAGTTGTATAATCACAATCATAATCACAATCATAATCACAATCAATAATCATAATTACAATCATAGTTACAATCATAATCCACAACCATGAACACCAACCCAACTCGCCCGCCCCAACCCCACAACCGATGGTTCGACTTGCTCAAGGCCCTCGTCAGCATTGCTCTGTTGGCCTTGTTGCTGCGCACCATGGACCTGCGCGAAACATTGGCCACACTGCGCGGCATCAACCTGCCGCTGCTGGCGCTGGCCTGGCTGCTGTACCAGGCAGGCATGTTCATCCGGGGAGGACGGTGGCGCTCTCTAGTCGCCGCCTTGGGCTACCAATCGAGCTGGCTGCGCCTGGCATCGTTGTACTATGTAGGCACATTTTTTGGCACCCTGTTGCCCACCGGGTTTGGCGGCGATGTGGTCAAGGCCTATGAACTTGCGCGCGATATAGGCCAGGCCACCGACGCCACCGGCACGGTCTTGATTGACCGCTGGCTGGGGCTGCTGGTGCTCTTTATCCAGGCGCTCGTTGCGCTGCCTTTTAGCCTGAACCTTGTGCCCCGCGCTATGGCATTGACGGTGGGCGGGCTTGGGCTGGGGGCGCTGGTAGCCACAGGGTTGCTCTTTGAACCGGCCTGGCAACAGCGCATGGTAAGCCGGCTGCCGGGCTTGCTGGCCCGCTTGGGGCACAAGTGGTTAGAGCTATCTGAAACCGCCGTGCATGGCTATGGGCGGCAAGGGTTAATGCAGGCCCTGCTGTACTCGGCGGCCTTTAATCTGCTGCACGTCGTCAATCACTGGGTCATTGGCCTGGCATTGGGCGTGCACATATCGCTGGCCTATTATTTCATCTTTGTGCCCATCATCTCGCTCTCGCTGACGCTGCCCATTTCCATCAGTGGCATTGGTGTGCGCGATAATGCCTTTGTCGTCTTGTTCAGGCTGGCCCAGGTGGCGCAACCGCAAGCCTTTGCCATGGGAATCACGGTCTTTGCCTTGCAGCTCACCGCCGCTTTCATCGGTGGCGTCATCTATACCGTGCAGGGCATTCGCGGGACAATGGGGCAGCGCCGGGTGCTATGAAACATCGTTTGCGCCTAGTGGCTTGGAAACGATGGGCCGCCATCGGGCTGATGCTGGTCGCCTTTGGCGCAATGGCCTACAACGCCTCTGCCCAATCTCCCACCATGGACGAGCAAAACCACATTGCGCGCGGCTATGTTTTTTTGCGCACCGCCGATCCGCGCCTCAGCCTGGAGCATCCCCCCCTCATCAACAGCCTGGAAGCTCTGCCGCTGCTCATGCTGTCCAACGTGCGCCTCCCCACCGACGATTGGTCGTGGGAGGCAGGCGAGTGGTATCGCTTTGCCGATCTCTTTATGTGGCAGATGAATCATGCTGCAGACCGCATGGTCTACCTGGCGCGCCTGCCGGTGATTGCGCTGACCCTGCTGCTGGCGGCGCTGGCAGCGCGTTGGGCGCGCCAGTTATGGGGTCAGGCCGGCGCGCTGGTAGCGTTAGCGTTGGTGCTGCTAGATCCCAACTTGCTGGCGCATGGCAGCCTGGCCACCACCGACATGGGCCAGACCCTGGCCGTGTTTGCAAGCGGCTATGTGGTGTGGCGCGGGCCAATACAATTCTATCCCTCTGGGCCAACACATTCCAGGTGGCGCACCGTCTACCCCATCATCTTGGCCGGCATTGTCATGGGCTTGATGCTTGCCACCAAGATTTCGGCGCTGGCGTTTGTAGGCGTGTTTGGCGCTCTCTTGATAAGTGATGGCATCACCGTGCCAATCCGTAGAGCTAACCTTCACCTCGGGCATTTCGTCACCCACCGACTACCCCGCCTTGTAGCCAGTCTTGCCGCCAGCCTTGCGGCCATCGTCCTCATCGCGCTGCTGGTGCTGTGGGCCGCCTATGCCTTCCAGCTTGCCCCTGCGGTCGAAGGAGGCCCCCGCCTGCCGATGGGCACCTATTGGAAAGGTGTCCTCTCGATATTTCAACAAAACCAGGGAGGTCGCCCCTCTTACTTGCTGGGGCAGACTTCGGTTCACGGCTGGTGGAGCTATTTTCCAATTGCTTTTGCCATCAAGGCGCCGCTGCCCATCTTGCTGCTGCTCTTGCTGGCAATTCCGGCGGCACTAATCAACCAACGCTGGCGCGCCAATTTCTTTTTGCTTGCGCCGGTGCTGGCCTATTGGGCGCTCGTCATCCAAAGCGGGCTAAACATTGGCTACCGCCACCTGTTGCCCACCTTGCCTTTTTTGTATGTGTGGGCGGCGCAAATTCCAAGCGCAAAAATCCGCCCATCAAACAAACTCCTTCACCCCTCATCCCTCATCCCTTACTCCCCCCTCCTACCTCATCCCTCCTCCTTCATCCTTCATCCTTTATCCTTTATCCTTTCCGCTCTCCTCTGCTGGCTCGCGCTTGAAACCCTTTTCATCGCCCCGCACTTTTTGTCCTACTTTAACCAACTCGGCGGCGGGCCATCAAACGGATGGAAAATCATTGCCGATTCCAATATAGACTGGGGCCAAGACCTCAAATATCTGCGCGCTTACCAGCAAGACAATCACCTGGGCAAAATAAAGCTAGGGTGGTTCGGCAGCAGTTACCCGGCAGCCTATGGCATTGATTACGAGCCGCTGCCCGGCCTGCCCCATCACTTTGACCTGTGGGCCAACCCGCCCTTTGATCCACAAAACCCCGCGCCAGGCGTGTATGCCATCAGCGTATCAAACCTGGTCGAGATTCCATTTCAAGACAAGTGGGTCTATGCCTACTTTCGCGCCCGCTCGCCAGACGCGCGCATTGGCTATTCAATCTACGTCTACAAGGTAGGCCAGTGATTTCAGAGTCTAAATCCAAATTCCTAAATTTCAAATTAATCAACGCACCCACCGTTTTCTTGGCCTTGGCTGCACTGCTATTAACGGCGCTCACCTTTCTTGGGCAGCCGCAGCCGCTTCGCCTGTGGGCCGCCGTGGGCTTACTGTGGATAGCACCGGGCATCAACTGGGCGCTGGCGCTTGCAGACCGGCCCCGGCTAGAACGCATCGCCCTGGGGCTAGGGCTGGCCTTTGCCATCAGCGGACTCGTCACGCTTTTGCTCCACCTCTTGCCCGGCCCATTTCCTGCCACCATCGCTCGCCTCTGCTACTTGCTTGCCGCCATCGCCCCCCTCTTCCTAATCCCTAATCTCCACTCTCTGCTCCCAACCTGGCAAAGTCAGAACCAAAACCACCAAGGACACAAAAAGCACAAAGGGTTTTACTTTGTGTCCTTGGTGCCCTTCGTGGTGAAATTCTTTGACCGAAAAGCAAAAAATTTACCCAAGATACTATTGGCAATTCTGCTCATCGCCGCCCTGGCCCGTTTGCCCAACTTGGGTTATAGCGAATTTCAAGGTGATGAAGGCATCATCATGCAGCGCGCCGCGCAAGCGATAGCCGGCGACGATGGGCAGCTCTTTTTACACCAAAAAGGGCCGGCAGAAATTCTAGCCCCACTGTCGCTTTGGGCGCTGACCGGTAGTATCAATGAACCCCAGGCGCGCCTGCCTTTTGCGCTAATGGGATTGTTGGCTGTGTTGGCTGTTATGCTGCTAGCCGAGCGATGGTTCGACACGCGCGCCGCCAACCTGGCGGGCTTGCTGGTAGCCATCAGCGGCTTTCTGGTGGCCTTTGCGCGCATTGTGCAGTATCAAAACGTGGTGGTAGCCTTGGGCGCGTTGGCGCTGCTGGCCCTGACAGCCTATGCGCGCCGCGGGCAGTTGAGCGATCTGCTGCTGGCCGCCGTCTTGCTGGCCTATGGCTTGCTGGCGCATTATGATGCCATCCTGATAGCGCCCGCCGCGCTGTGGCTTGTGGCGGTGGGGCTGTTTGCCCGCCGCGCTACCTGGAAACGCGAGCTTGTCCGGCTGGCTGCGGCTGCCGTCATCGGAGCAGCCGTGCTGGCCGTCTTTTACGCGCCGTTTGTGACCAACCCCAACTTTGCCAAGACCTTCAGCTACCTTGCGGGCGACCGTATGGGCGGCGGCGGACCCTTTTACAACAACACCAGCCGCGTGTGGATTATGAGCACGTTTTACAATTCCACCTATTATGTGGCAGGCTTGCTCGTCCTGCTCGGCCTCAGCGCCGCCTGGACCATCAAAGCAATTTTGCAGCGCACAGCACGCCTCACCGCTCACACTTGGACCGCCTGGCTCTACTTGGGTGCTCCTCTCTTATTTTACCTGTTCCTGGTTTTTGATCCGCGCACGCACATCTACACCTTCTATCCAGGCGCGGCGGTGCTGGCCGGCGCGGCGGCATCTGGCGCATGGGAATGGCTGCAAGCCAGGTGGCGCAAGCTTGCCCTTTTGCTGGCCGCGCTCGGCCTGGCCTGGTACGCGCTGTGCGCCGGCTACATTGGCCTGGCCTTTGTTGGGCACGCTCCAGAATATAAACGCGAATGGCCCGCCAGCGCTAGCCCGCTCTACCCAACCACATTTCAAGAACTGCCGCTATTTGGCTTTTTTGGCTTTCCGTACCGCGCAGGCTGGAAGGCGGTTGACCAACTCTATGCGCAGGGCACATTGAGCGGAACCTATAACAGCAACGAAGAGCCAGAAATCACCACCTGGTATGTGCGCAGCGGCGCGCGTACACTGTGCGGCCGGCCCGATTGGTACATCCTCGCCGAACACGTTCAAGACGAGCTTGCCCTGGACTATGATGAATTGAAACGCGATTATCATTTGGCCTTTCAAGTTACGGTAGAGGGACAGCCCAAGCTGCACATTTACCAACACGGCGCGGGCCTGGCCGGAGAGCCTGTTGTATTCAATGCCCAAGATTTTGGGCGCGCGTTTGACCAAAACACCACCATCGTCGCGCAGTTGCCATCCACCTATGGCGGCGCGCAGCCCGTAGGCGCAACCTTTGGCAGCCTAACCCGCTTGCTAGGCTATGACCTTTCCAGCGCAAGCATCAAGCCAGGCGACTCGCTGGTCGTCACATTGTACTGGCAGGTGCTCAGCCCGCCTGGACGCAACTATCAAGTTTTCACGCACCTGGTGGGCGGGGGCAAGCTGCTCGCCCAACACGATGGCGCGCCGGCTTGCTCGCTCCAGCCCACCAGCGGCTGGGAGCCGGGCAAAATCGTCCGCGATGAACACGTCATTGCCACCGGCGGCGATATACCCCCAGGCAAAGCAGAATTGTATGTGGGCATGTACGACCTGATCACTTTGGCCCGCCTGCCCCTGACCAACGCAAGCGGCGACATGCTGCGCCTGACGGAAATCGAGGTCTTGCCATGAGCGGCTTTCCGCGCTGGTTTCGCTGGACCCTGGTTGCCGTCTGCCTGATCGCCGCTCTGTTTCTGCGCGTGTGGCGCCTAACCAGCATACCGCCGGGCTTTCACATGGACGAGGCGATGGATACCCACCTGGCGCAAAAAATACTCCAGGGCCAGTGGTTCTTTTACACGAATGAAGGCTGGGGGCGCGAGGGGCTGTATTACTACCTGGCAGCGCCTGTATTGTATGTGGTTCAAGATGGCGTTCTGGGAATGAGATTGGCCTCTGTGCTCATTGGGCTGGGCATGGCCTGCCTGGCCGGCTTGCTGGCGGCCCGCTTGTTCGATGCAGACACCGGCGCGCTTACGCTGGCCTGGGTCGGCCTCAGCTTTTGGCCCACTTTTATGAGCCGGGTCGCCGTGCGCAACATTAGCCTGGGGTTGATGCTGACGCTGGCCCTGCTGGTCTTTTGGAAGGCATGGGTTGCGCCCACGTCGCCGCGCAGAGCGCACCTGGCCCGTTTTGGCCTGGCCGGCTTGCTGATGGGCCTGAGCCTTTACACCTATCAACCAGCTCGCGTCTCACCCGCAATCTTGGTGGCATTTGCGCTCTACACAGCCTTGTTCCATCGTCAGGCGCTGCGCGCCCGCTGGCGTGGAATGTTGCTGTGTGGGGTCGTCCTCATAATAACAGTGCTGCCGCTGGCGCTCTTTTTGGCGCTCAACCCGGTTGCCGAAGGGCCAGAGCGAGCAGCAATGGCCGCTCCCCTCAGCCAACTGCTGTCTGGTCATCCGCGCGCCGTTTTAGATAACCTGGTGGCGCTGCTCAAGATGTTTACCATTCGCGGCGATACGCTGATTACCTACAATCTGCCTGGGCGGCCAGTGTTCCCTGGCCTGGCTGGCCTCTTTTTTTATCTGGGCTTGCTGGTCTGCGCCAGCCGATGGCGAAACCCCGCTTGCGCGTTGATCGTCTTTTGGCTTGGCATCATGCTGCTTCCCTCGCTCGTCACAACCGACGCGCCGCACTTTTTCCGCAGCGTTGGCGCTATTGTCCCCGCCATGCTGCTGCCGGCGCTGGGGCTGGCAAGCCTGGCGCGCCTGGCCGCCCAACGCTGGAGCCAATGGGGCCAAGCAGCCAGCATCGCCATAACGCTCGTCTTGCTCGGCCAGACCGCCTGGCTGACCTACCAGGATTATTTCAACAACTGGGCGCAACTGGACCATGTATCTAGAAATTACACCGCCAAAGAGCTGGCGCTGGCCCGCTACCTGGGCAATGACCCGCTCACCACCACCGTGGTGGGAAGCGAGGCCGCCGAAGCCGGCACGCCGTTCATCGTCTCGATGGCGCTTGGGCGCGAGCTTGCCAATGTTCGCTGGGTCATTCCCTCCCAGGCCATGGTTTTTCCGGCCGAACAGCCAGACGCGCAGGTGATTTTAACGACAAATGGAGAAACCAACGATTACCTGGCGCGCAACTTTTTTGCATGGCCGCCGACTGTCACCTTGACGCTAAACGAACAGCCCTGGCTAATGACGACCAGGCTCTGCCCGCCTGCTGTGGCAGCCCCCCTGCCAGAGGTGCAAGCTCCCCAAGCTGGCCCATGGCTCGCTCCTGCCGGCGCAAGTATGCCCCAATCTGCCGAGAGCCTGGCCCCCGCGCGCCTGCCGGTAGAGTTTCAGCACACCCTGGCTCTGCTGCAATATGGCATGTCTTCCCATCAGGTGCAAGCGGGCGGCTCGCTGCGCCTGGTGACCATGTGGCAAGTGCTTGCCCGCCAGCAATCCGGCAGCCTGGCAATGTTTGCCCACCTGGTAGACTCGCATAGCACCATCATCGCTCAACAAGACCTGTTTGGCTATCCCCTACACAGTTGGCAAGTTGGCGATCTCGTCGTTCAAATTCACGATCTGACACTCGACCCAGCCACACCCCCCGGCATGTACTGGCTGCAAATCGGCTTTTACCAACGCGAGTCGCCCGAGCGATGGGGCATTATAGATTCAACCGGCCAGACAGCCGCCGACCGGCTGATTCTCGATCAAATACAGGTGCAGCCATGACCACCCAACCGACAGAGCCGAGCTTGGATAGCAAAAAATGGTGGGCGTGTGTTTTGGCCGTGTGCTTGCTCCATGCCGGCATCCTCCTGTACAATCTTTCTAATGTGCCTCCCACCCACGGCTACGATTGGCCCGGCCACCTATCTTACCTGCAATACGCCGCCGACCACTGGCGCACGCCCCCGCCTGAAGCCTCGGCCGAGTTTTTTAATTTGCCGTTATACTATTTCAGCGCCGCCGCCTTGCACCACGTGACCGGCCTGGAATTGGGCAAATCTGCCCAAACGCTCAATGTGCTGCTGGCGCTGTTGGCGCTCGGCTGGCTGGTGGCCCTCTGCCGCCGACTGTGGGGCAGGCAAATCTTGCCGGCCGTGTGGCTGCTGGGTTTTTATGTCCTCAACCCAACCATCTATCGCACCTTTGGCATGGCGCGTCCAGAGGCCATGATCATTCCCATTTTCCTTGCGGCCGGCTGGTTGGTCACATTGACTCCAGCCACTCCCAAACAGTGGCAGCAATTGGCGGTGTGGACCGGCTGCTTGGCCGGCCTGGCGTTTGGCGTGCGCCAATGGGCCGTATTTTTGCAAGCGGCTTGCATGATTTGGCTGTTCTTTTCCTACCGGCGGACGCTCAATCAATCTATCACCTCACGGGGCCTGTGGGCTTGCCTGGGGCTGCAAACAATCCCCTTTTTGCTCATGGCAATCTTGTTCCTGCGCATCCGAGGCGGTGGATTGCTGTCTTTTAACGCCTATCCGCACTGGCCCGATTTACGGTTGCTGACCCGGCTAGACCTGCCCACGCTTTTCTCCTGGCCGGTGCGCCCGGCGCTCGATGACAGTTTTTGGCCGGTCTTGTATGCCGACCTGTGGGGCGATTACTGGCGCTATTGGCGCGAAGCACTGGGGCGCGACCCCATGCCTAGCTCACCGGCTATGGCCGCCTCGCTGGCCCGCTCCATGTGGGCGGCTTTGCCGGTAATGGGCTTGACCCTTGCCGGGCTGCTATCAAGAAACTCTTTTCAAGACCAGACCGCGCGCGCGCGCGCTGCGCTGCACACCTTTGTCCGCGGCCTAATCGCGGTTAGCCTGACTGGTTATACAACGTTTGCCATCTTGTACAGCGAGTTTGGCAAGGGCGACACAGTCAAGAGCATCTATCTTGTTTACCTGATCCCATTTGGAGGCTGGCTGTGCAGCGTGGCAGTGCACGGCCTGGCAAAACGCCTGGGTCAAAGAGCCTGGGTACTGTGGCTGCCCCTGGCCCTCTTGATTTTTTTCGTGTTGCCCAATTGCTTTTTCTTGCCCACCACCAACATGATAGACCGAACCTGGCAAAAGCCGCCGATCCAATGTCCGCTCGACGTGACATTTGGCGACAAGATTGACCTGGTTGGGTACACCCTCCAATCCGGCCCGGCAGAAGGAGATTTGTCAATCACTCTGGTGTGGAAGACTGATGTTTATGTGGGCGCTAATTTAAAAGTCTTTGTTCATCTGGTAGATAAAGATGGGCGGCTATTAGCTCAATCAGATGCCATACCGGCCAACTGGCTGCGGACGACCCCGAGCTGGCTGCCAGGCGAGTTTATCTCTGACCCGCATACGCTTGCTTTCCAGCCGCCCGCTGCGCCTGCCCCCTTGCGCGTTTTCATCGGCCTCTATGACGACAACAACACACGCCTGTTCACCGCATCTGGCGACGACCATGCCACCATCTCATTCACCCTGGGTCAGCCTGCCTGTAAATAAATAGACCTTATCGGAAATAGCAGGACGGGCATCAGGGATACGTTGGTTGCGTTATTTCCGATAAACTCTATTGTGCAAACCTTTGTGTCCTTTGTGTACTTGTGGTGAAATCTCCTTGTTGGCTTTTAGCTCATCCAGGTGAGGAACATTCAAGCTGTTTTTCGCGTCTTTAACCTTGGCATAGGCGCGGCTGCCCCTAGCGCCAGCTTGACAAACCATGTTGGCGATGTTAGAATTTTGCAGCCCTGAGGCGGGCCGCCAGCCCAATGCAGGGTGTAACCGTGCAAGATTCACCACTACTTTGCCCCCCTCAATCCCAAACGTTTTGGGGTGAATTTTGAGCAAAAATACAAAAGGAGAAATGCAGTGAAACAAAAATTTTTAAACCGATCAATTCGCATCACACTGGCCGTTCTGTTGGGCATGATCATGATGGGGATTGTGGCGTGGAGCGCGCCGCAAACGCCCCTGCTGGCAGGCGATGCGGTGGTTGAAGAGGGCAGCCGCACCCAAGCGGCTCTGGCCGCCTCGATTCTGCTGACCAAAACCGTGGGCGCCAATCCCGCCGTCTGCGCCGCCGCCAAGTCCATCACCGTTCCGCCCAACACCCCCGTCACCTATTGCTACCAGGCCACCAACACCGGCAATGTCACCTTTACCCTCCACACCCTTAACGATGTGCCCCTGGGCCTGCTCTTGTTCAACTTTCCCTACCTCCTCGCCCCAGGCGACAGCACCTTTGTCACTCACACCACCGTTATCACTCAAAGCACCACCAACACCGCCTCTTGGCTGGCCTCGGATGGCTCCACTCCGGCCAGCGATTCAGATTCGGCCAGCGTCACCGTCGCCCCGCCCTCCATCGCCTTTACCAAGACCGTCGGCGTCGAGCCAGATGTCTGCGCCTCCACTCAATTCATCGCCGTCCCGCTTGGCTCGGATGTCACCTATTGCTACACGGTCAAGAATACCGGCCTGCTTTCACTGGCCTCTCACTCGCTGGTAGATGATCAGCTTGGCGCTTTGCTGAACAATCAAGCTTACAGCCTGGCCCCCGGCGCGTCC
>JBGSMF010000399.1:0-21536 GCA_041740315.1 Thermoflexales bacterium | reverse complement strand
CTGCGTGGCCCGGGCGAAACTCAGCTGGAGGTTGACCGCCGCCGCATCCGCGAGCGAATTGCTTTCCTCAAACGCGAACTGGAAGATGTGCGCGCCCACCGCCAGCGGCATCGCATGCAGCGCAAGCGCGCCCAAATTCCGGTGGTGTCTATTGTGGGCTATACTAATGCCGGCAAGTCAACTTTGCTCAATACGATCTCTGGAGCTGATGTGCTGGTGGAAGACAAGCTGTTTGCCACGCTCGATCCCACCACTCGCCGGGTGCGGCTGCCCGGTGGCAAGCTGGCCCTATTCACAGACACGGTGGGGTTCATCCAAAAACTACCCACTCAATTGGTGGCTGCCTTTCGCGCCACGCTTGAAGAAATCACCGAATCAGATTTGCTGCTGCATGTGGTAGATGTGACCCACCCCAATGCCAGCGAGCAGGCTCGCGCGGTAGGCAACACACTAGCCGAGCTGGCTGTGGCAGATATCCCGGTATTGGTGGCGCTGAACAAGGTTGACCGCCTGGAGAATATCGAGGCGGCCCGGGCCGAGGTGGCCGACCAATTTTCTACCGTGCTTATCTCGGCTGCCCGCAAAATCGGGCTAGATGATCTGCTGGGGCGCGTCGAACACGTTTTGTACGAGCAGTTTGTCCCGGTTCGGGTGCAGTTGCCTTTTCGAGCAGGCGATCTGATTGCGCTGTTTCGCAGTCAGGGCGTGGTAGAGCTTGAAGAACATAACGAAAAGGCCGTGATTTTTTCGGGCAAAATCCCAGGCCGGTGGGTGTCCACATTCAAGCCTTATCTGATACGCCCTGGCCGCAGTAAGGAGGTGACAAATGCTTGATCGCATCTCAGATTGGCTTTCGGTCAACAAGGGCGCGCCGGTGTTGATTGCTGTGCTGCTGGTCATCATCAATCTTTTGTTGCAGCCTTTTGCCGGGGTGCCAATCTTGGGCGCAATCGCCAGCGCCAATGTGTTCTTGCACCTGGGCATCATTTTGGGCTTGTTGGGCATTTTGATAGGAGATGCCCTGTAAAAGAGTTTATCGGAAATTAGCCACGAATCACACGAATGTTCACGAATATATTGGGAAATTGGCGCCAATTCGTGAAATTCGTGGCAAAAAGATTATTCCAGATAATGTCTACTAGATATCTTTGGGTCGGCGCAGCCGGCCCGCCTAGTACAAGCCCCAATCACTGGGTGGGCCGCCTTCCATCATGCTGGGATCCCACATCTCCATCCCCATAGTCACCCGAACAGGCATGTTGCTGGCTTGTTCGGCCTTGTAACGCACTTGCTCAATCATCTGCGGGCCGACCGGGCAAAAGGGCGTCGTCAGGATTATTGTGATTTCAATCAAATCGGACTGTAAGTCCATTTTCCTGATCAGCCCCAGCTCGATGACATTCATGCCAATCTCTGGATCGTATACCTCGCGCAAAGCGGCCTTGATTTTTTCTTCGAGCGTGGCTGCATCACCCTCCGCTGGGGTGGTGGTATTTTGTTCTGACATAGTCTCTCCTTACTCTGATTTGGGCCTTGGTCAGCACATTCTACAAAACTATTGATTTAAAATTTCCCTCAACGTTTGCGGAAAATCGGTAAAAATCCCACTGACCCGCGCCTCAATGAGCGCTTGCATGGTTTCCTTGTCATTAACCGTCCATACATATACGTCAAAACCATGATCGCGCAAGACGGCAATGTCTTGAAGGCGAATAGCCGTCACTCGGGGATTGTAGGCCTGGGCATTCAAACGGCGCAACAGCGCCGCAGGATCGGCGACAGGTGAGGCAACCAGCGCGCCGGTAGCCAGGTTGGGGTTGACGGCCTTGACTCGCTCCAGGTAGCTGTGGTTGAAAGATGAAACCAGCGCGCTGTCTACCATGTCCAATTCTTTAATCAGGCTGGCGACTTTTTCTACTACGCTCGCATCGCCCGGCCTGCCGCTCAAATCCTTGATCTCCACATTGACGCGCCAATGATTGTCCCGTGTAAAGAGCAACGCCTCGCGGAGCGTCGGGGCGCGTTCACCTACATAGTTTTTTGTCTCGGCTTGGGTCAGCGCGCCGGCGGCAATTTGCTTAAAGGGGTCTTGCTCGTTGAACCACGAGCCAAAATCCAGACGGCGAATTTCTTCAAATGTGAATTCATGGACAAACCATGGCTGGCGATTGGGAAACATGGCCTTGACGTTAGACGTGCGCTCTAGCGTATCGTCGTGAACGACGACGAGTTCCCCATCGGCCGTCATGCCCACATCCAGTTCCCACATATCAGCGCCGATTTGCAGAGCTTGGCGGGCGGCTGCCAAGGTGTTCTCCGGAGCCAACGAGCGCGCCCCGCGATGGGCGATGTTTAAAGTGCGTGATGAAAATGTTTTGGACGGCATAGATGTGCTTTCCTTGTGAGTGATGGGTGGTTGCCCAGCGGTGCAAGCGGCGCTTGCCCACAGTATTGCAAAAAATGCCTGGATTAACTTGCGATGGCTGAATGATAACATGGTCTTTACAAAAAGGGTGGCGGTCCCGCGCGACGGATCGCCACCCTCATTTGTGTTGCGAATCTGGTTTGCGGTTGGCCAGCTACTTGAGGCCCATGCTCTTGTTATAATCCTGAATGGCCTGGGTTACACTGGCGGCTGCTTTGTCGAGCGCTTCTTGTGGCGTGGCTTTGCTGGCCAGCACTTCTTCGATGGCGGTTTCGATGGTTTGGCGCGCGGTCGGGAATACGCCGATCAGCCCGCCCTGGGTGAAACGATTGTTGGGAGCAATGTGAAGTTGTTCGACGGCAGTCTCGAACGGCGGATATTTAGCGCGCCATTCTTTGTCCAGTTGCTCTTCATAGGCGGCTTTGCGGATAGGAAAGTAGCCAGACACGGTGTGCCAATAAGCTTGCTGTGGGGCAGAAGCCAGGAACTTTATAAATTCCCACGCGCATTCTTGCTCGGCGGCTGGGCGGTCCGCGATGATCCACACCGAGCCGCCGCCGATGATCGTGCCGGCTGTCTTGTAGGCGTCTTCGTTTGGTCGAGGCAAAAACGCCGTGCCGATTTCAAACTTGCCTTCTGCGCTGTCCATCATCCCGCGCAACACGGCCGTCGAGTCAATGAACATTGCGCTTTGCCCGGCCAGGAACGCGTTGCGGGTGTCTACCGTCTTGCGCCCAAAGTTGCCCATGATTCCTTCGTCGTACATGCCCTTCCACCATTCAAGGAACTTGACGCCTTCGGGGCTATTGAAAATGGCCTTGGTCGCCAAACCGTCGCGGCCATTGTTGTTGTCCACATAATAGCCGCCCGAAATAGCCAGGAATTGCTCAAAGAACCAACCGTAGATGGCAAAAGACGCGCCGTACTGCGTCACCTTGCCGGAAGCGTCCTTCTTGGTCAACTTGCGAGCATAGTCGGCAAATTCGTCAAAGGTGCGGGGTGGTTTTGCGGGGTCAAGCCCGGCCTCTTTGAACATATTCTTGTTGTAATACAGCATTGGATTAGAAGTATTGAACGGCATCGAGTAAAGCTTGCCGTCTACGCTATAGTAGGCCAGCACGTTGGTTTCCAGGTCGGAAATGTCATACTTTTCTTTGTCAATGAAATCTTGGACGGGCGTGGCAACTTTGAGGTCTATCAACAAGCGGGTGCCAATATCATATACCTGGATGACGGCGGGTGTGTCTTTGGTTTGCAAGCCAGCCTTGAGCTTGTTCAGCGCGTCATCATAGGTGCCCTGATAAGTAGGTTCGACAAAGCACTTTGTTTGCGACTTGTTGAAATCCTCGGCCATGGTCGGGATCTTGCCGCCCACATCGCCGCCCATGCTGTGCCAGAATGCGATCTTGGTTGTTCCGGCTGGCGCTTCGGGTGGCTTGGTGGCTTCTCCGGCCGGGGCCTGGGTTGGCCCACCTGCCGGCGCCGTCGGCGCAGGTGTTGTGCTTTGCCCACAAGCAGACAATAGCATGCTCAATAGGACCAGTCCAACAAAAGCGGAAAACAAGACTTTTTTCATATTTCTTCTCCTTTTTTAAGATTAGATGTTTGCCCGAGGAACGATCACCCTTTGACCGCCCCTGCGGTTAACCCACGAATCAATTGGCGGTTGCTTACGATGAACAGCATAAAAGTGGGCAGCAAAATGAACACCACGCCTGCCATGACAATGTTGAACATGAACCGTTCTTCATCTTGAAGTAGGGCAATGCCGATTTGCACTGTGCGCATCGTCTTGTTATTGGTGATGAGCAACGGCCACAAGTACTGGTTATAAGTTTGCAAAAAACTATAGACCGCCAGCGTGCCTAGCGCCGGGCGAGCCAGGGGAATAATTATGGTCAGCAGGAATCTAAAGCTGCCGCATCCATCCATCGTCGCCGCGTCGCGCAGCTCTTTGGGAATCGTCAAAAAGAATTGGCGTAGCAGGAACGTGCCAAAACCCGTCGCCATAAAAGGCACCGCCAGGCCTTGGAAGGTGTCGGTCCAATTTAATGCCTTGATGGTCAAATAGTTGGGGATGATGGTAGCTTCCCAGGGAATCATCATCGTTGACAGAAACAACAAGAAAAAGAAATTCCGCCCCTTGAAATCAATGAATGCAAAAGCATAGGCTGCCAGGCTGGCCGTGACAAGCTGCCCAATCATGACCAGCGAGGATTGCACAACGCTGTTGAACAAATAGCGCAGCAATGGCGCTTGTTGCAAAGCGCGGACAAAATTTTCCAGGCGCAGCCCAGAAGGCGTTAACCGCGGAGGATAAGTGGCTACCTCGGCGTCGTTTAGCAGGCTGATATTCACAGCGGACCAAAGCGGAAAAATCACCACGATGGCAGCCGCAATCAGGATCAAGTAGGTAACAACAAGTGTGACCGTGCGCTGAAGCTTGAAACGGGAGGTCATTCGTAAAAGACCCTTCTTTCAACAACCTGGAATTGAAAAATGGTCAGGATCAGCATGATGAAGAATAACATGATGGCCTGCGCAGACGCAAAGCCATATTGGCCGTTAAAGTAGAACTCGCGATAGATGGAAAATACCAGCACGTTGGTCGAGTCCATTGGCCCCCCGCTGGTCATCACGTGAACTTGGGTGAACGTTTGAAAAGCAGCCAGCATGTCTACCACCAGCAGGAAAAAGATCGTAGAAGACAAGAGAGGCAGCGTGATATAGCGGAATTGAGACCAAGAATTTGCCCCGTCAATCATCGCGCTTTCATACAATTCCTCAGGGATGCCTTGCATGGCCGCCAGCAAGATGACCGTATTCAGGCCAAGTTGCAGCCAGACGGCTGTGGTGGCTACTGCGGGCAGTGCAAAGATCTCGCTGGTTAACCAGGGAATGGCAGGCACGCCGATCAGGCCTAGCAAATAGTTCAGGCTGCCAAGCGCGGGGTGGAACAAGTACATAAAAACCAGCGACGCGGTGGCGGCTGAAACGGCGATGGTGGAGGAAAAAAACATTCGAAAGATGCTGATGTATTTCAGGCGCAGATTGCCCAGTGCGGCAAGGATTATGGACAGCACAAGCGTGGTGGGCACAGTGTAAAGCACAAAAAGAAAAGAGCGTTGCAGGCTATTCAGAAATACCGGGGTTTTAAAGAGCCGTTGGTAATACTCTAAACCCGCAAATTCTGCCGGGCGGCCAATCGGGTCGGTGTAATACATGCTGAGCCCAAACGACCTTATCAGCGGAATGAAAACAAAGGCGGCAAATAAAACTAGTGAAGGCAAAAGATAAAGCATGCCCTCAACAAAGACTTGGACCTGTCGCTGCTTTGCCCCAGATAGATGTAGGTGGCTGGCGAATGTTCTGCTGGTCTTGTTGTCAACAGGCATGTTTTGATCTTTGATCATTGTGAAGCTATTCCAGCGAGATTGGATCTGCTTTGACGCCTACTTTTATACCCCATGTCAAGGTTCTAGTCAAGTGTTGTACAAGTTTCCAAGCAGAGCAGCCCACTTGGGTCTCCTTGGTTTTTCGATTACCCATGCTAGTTTTTAGGCGAATAAAAAAGAAGTTCATCACAGATATTGACATGGCTTGTTCTATGTGATATAATCCGCATTGATTTGAAATTCATAGGAGGCAATTCACAGCATGGCTGAGGCACTGGAAATTCGCGATTTGTGTGTTGCGGTAGCGGGCAAAGAGATACTCAGAAAATTTTCTCTGACAATTCGGCCTGGCGAGGTCCACGCCTTGATGGGGCCAAATGGATCAGGCAAAAGCACGCTGGCCTATACGCTTATGGGACACCCAGGCTACAAGGTGACTTGCGGCGAGGTCTGGTATAAGGGGCAAAATATCCTCAACCTGCCGCCCGACGAGCGCAGCCAGATGGGCATTTTTTTGGCTTTTCAGTACCCGGTGTCTATCCCTGGCGTGTCGGTAGCCAATTTTTTGCGCACGGCCCTCAATGCCCGACGCAGAGCCAGGGGTGAAGGGGATGGAAATGGCCAAACCTCCAAACCCAAGAGCATCTCTATTCCAGAGTTTCGCAAGCTCATGCGCGAAAAAATGAAGCTGCTGCAGATTGATGAAAGCTTTGCCGGGCGTTATGTCAACGAGGGCTTTTCAGGCGGCGAGAAAAAGCGGGTCGAGATTTTGCAAATGGCGATGCTCCAGCCCGAAATGGCTATCTTGGATGAGACAGATTCTGGGCTAGACATTGATGCGCTGCGCCAGGTTTCAGAAGGCATCAATCGCCTGATGGGCCCGCACATGGGTGTGCTGCTCATCACGCACTATCAGCGCCTGCTCGATTACATCAAGCCTCATTTCGTCCATGTTCTCCTGTCGGGCCGCGTGGTCGAATCGGGCGGGCCAGACTTTGCCAAAGAGTTGGAAGTAAGGGGGTACGATTGGATTCGCGCCAAATACGGTGAACCGCTCAAGGATGAGGAATAGTCTTGTCTCGACCTAGTGAATAGACCTTATCGGAAATAGCAGGACTGGCATGGGGATGCCAGTCCCCCAACGTACACCCTGGACTGCCCGTCCAGGGCAGGCTTGCACCTGCGCTGCGCTTGGCGCAAGTGCAGGTGTGGGGATACGTTGGCTAGGTTATTTCCGATAAACTCTAATAGATGGGCGGAGGGGGGTGGTAATGGCAACAGAAAAGGATCGTGATCAATTAGCGGGAATGGGCGAATATAAATACGGGTTTTCAGACCCGGAAAAGTATGTCTTTAAATCGCGCAAGGGGCTATCGCGCGAGATTGTTGAAGAAATTTCTCTTATGAAAGGCGAGCCGGATTGGATGCGCCAGTTTCGTCTAAAAGCCTACGAGCATTTTATCAAGCGCCCCATGCCCACCTGGGGGGCAGATTTATCAGGGCTTGATTTTGACGACATTTACTATTATGTGCGCCCAACCGATAGGCAGGCCACGGCCTGGGAAGATGTGCCAGCAGAGATCAAGCGCACCTTCGACCGGCTGGGCATTCCAGAAGCCGAACGCAAGTTCCTGGCAGGGGCGGGGGCTCAGTATGAAAGTGAGGTGGTGTACCACCACATCCTAGAGAGCCTTTCCAAGCAAGGCGTGCTTTTCCTCAGCATCGAAGATGGGCTGAAGCAGCACCCGGATATTTTCCGCCAATACTTTGGCACAGTGATCCCACATACCGATAACAAGTTTGCTGCGCTGAATAGCGCCGTGTGGTCGGGTGGGTCGTTTGTCTATGTTCCGGCTGGTGTGCATGTCGAACTGCCCCTCCAGGCTTATTTCCGCGTCAACGCGCAGAGCATGGGGCAATTTGAGCGAACATTAATCATTGCAGAAGAAGGCAGTAATGTACATTATATTGAAGGGTGTACTGCACCTGTCTACTCTAGCGATTCGTTCCACAGCGGTGTCATCGAGATTATCGTCAAGCGCGGCGCGCGCATGCGCTATACCACCATTCAGAACTGGTCCAACAACATGTATAACCTGGTCACTCAGCGCTCGATGGTGCACGGCGACGCGACAATGGAGTGGGTTGACGCGAATTTGGGCTCCAAGGTGACTATGAAGTATCCCGCTTGCTTTTTGATGGAACCGGGTGCCAAGGGCGAAATCTTGTCCATTGCCTTTGCCGGCAAGGGCCAGCACCAAGACGCGGGCGGCAAGGTTGTCCACGTGGCCCCGCATACGCGCTCCAAGATCACGTCCAAATCTATCAGCAAAGACGGCGGGCGCTCTAGCTATCGCGGGCTGCTCAAGGTTTACAAGGGGGCAAAAGGGGCGCAATCGCATGTGCAGTGCGATGCCCTCTTGTTAGATGAACACAGCCGGACCGACACGTATCCCTCCATCGAGATTGACGAAGCCATGGTCACCATCGGCCACGAGGCCACCGTGAGCAAGATTGGCGATGAGCAGCTCTTTTACCTGATGAGCCGTGGCCTGAGCGAAGTAGACGCGCGCACGATGGTAGTCTCTGGCTTTATCGAGCCGCTGGTCAAAGAATTGCCGATGGAATACGCCGTAGAGTTGAATCGCCTCATCCAGCTTCAAATGGAAGGCTCGGTTGGGTAAAAGACGTTATTAGACATAGCAGGGCCGGTATCCCCATGCCGGCCTGCTAGTGTATAGTAGGATTTAGCGGAGATGCAGCATTGGCTTTAAAGACTCTAACCAGGCAGCAAGGATTTTCGCAAGCGGCGCTCGATGCGCTGCTGGCTAGTTTTGACGAACCCGAGTGGATGCGCACCAGGCGATTGGAAGCCTGGCGTGTGTTTGTTGATACACCCCGGCCCACCCGCAACGACGAGCCGTGGCGGCGGACTGACCTCAAGCTGCTCGACTTGGAAGGCGGCGCGTCTTTGATCGAGCCGCCCCAGGCCCAAAAGGCGCTGCGCCAGGCCCCGGCAGCGTGGAAAAAGAACCTGAAATCCCCAGATATTTCCGGCGGCTTGCTGAATGTGGATGGCGCCGCAGCGCTGTCTTGGTTAGATGAGGCGGCGGCCGCCCAGGGCGTGGTTTTCGCCGATATGCCCACCGCGCTGCGCCGGCATCCGGCGCTGCTTGAAAAATATTTCATGACCCAGGCAGTTCGGCCTGCCGATGGCTATTTTGCGGCGCTCCACGGCGCTTTTTGGCAAAGCGGCACACTGCTGTATGTCCCGCGCGGTGTGGAGGTGACGCGGCCCTTGTTGAGCTATACTTGGCTGAAACAAGCCCAGAGCGCCCTGCCGCACACGTTGGTCATTTTAGAGGCGGGCGCGCGGGCCGCCCTGATTGACGAGTTTGGGTCGGCCATCGCTGGTGATAGTGACCACCAGGTGTTGACGGTTGGCTCGGTAGAGATTTTGCTGGGGGCCGGCGCGCAGTTAGATTACGTGGGCATTCAAGACTGGGGACGAAATGTCTTTAATTTTACTTCCGAGCGGGCCATCGTGGGCCAAGATGCCACTCTGCATTGGGTCACGGGGCACCTGGGCAGCAAGCTGACCAAAACCTTTCTCGATGCGGTGCTGAACGAGCCGGGGTCCAAGGCCTTGCTCTCTGGCGTCTATTTTGCCGATGGCACACAACATCTCGACCTGGATACCGAGCAAAATCACCTCCAGCCCAATACCACCAGCGACTTGCTTTACAAAGGCGCGTTAAAAGGAGCGGCCCGGACCGTTTGGCAGGGCATGATCCGCGTGGCGGCCGGCGCGCAGCGCACCGATGGCTACCAGGCTAATCGCAATATGGTGCTTTCCCGGCAGGCGCGCGCTGATTCTTTGCCCGGCCTGGAAATCTTGGCGGATGACGTCCGCTGCACGCACGGCTCTACGGTGGGCCAGCTTGACCCGGAGGAAATCTTTTACCTGATGGCGCGGGGCATTCCTCGCGTCGAGGCCGAGCAGCTTGTGGTCAATGGCTTTTTCCTGTCGGTGTTGGATCGCATCCCGCTCAAGAGCGTGCGTGAGCAATTGCAGGCCGCCATTGCCTGCAAGGTGGAGCAAGAGCCCTAAGCGCGTCTGGTTGCGTTTCATGTTGGCTATGGTATACTCTGGCTCACTCACAATGAGGCTTGAATCAATGGATATACATGACGTTTTGGATGTTGAAGCAATACGCGCTGATTTCCCCTTGCTCGACCGTCGGATCAATGACAAGCCCCTGATTTTTCTGGATAGCGCTGCCAGCTCGCAAAAACCTGTCCAGGTCCTCAAGGCGATGGACGACTATTATCGTTGTTGCCACGCCAATGTTCACCGGGGCGTCTATATGTTGAGCGAGCGGGCCACCGAGATGTACGAGACCAGCCGCAAAAAGGTGGCGCGTTTTATCGGCGCGCGCTCTTGGCGCGAGGTGATTTACACGCGCAACGCCACCGAAAGCATCAACCTGGTAGCGATGACATGGGGGCGAATCAATGTGCGCCAGGGCGATGAGATTGTCATCAGCGAAGCCGAGCATCACGCCAACCTGGTCCCCTGGCAGGTGCTGGCCAAAGAAAAAGGCGCTGCCCTGCGTTACATCCCGCTGAACAACGATGGCACTTTGCAGCTCGAGGCGCTCGACGCGTTGCTCAATGAGCGCACCCGCCTGGTGGCCGTCACCCAAATGTCTAATGTGCTTGGCACCATTGTGCCGGTGAAGCAAATTATTGAAAAGGCCCACGCCGTGGGCGCTCTGTGCCTGGTGGATGGCGCGCAGAGCGTGCCGCACATGCCCGTCAACGTTAAAGACTTGGGCTGCGATTTTATGGTGTTTTCTGCTCACAAGATGTGCGGGCCAACCGGCATTGGAGTGTTGTGGGGCAGACGCGAAATTTTGCAAGACATGCCGCCTTTCATGACCGGCGGTGATATGATCAAGCGCGTGACCTTTGAAACGGCCGAATGGAACGACCTGCCGCACAAATTCGAAGCCGGCACCCCCGCCATTGCCGAGGCAATTGGCCTGGGAGCGGCGGTAGATTATCTTGCGGCGCTGGGCATGGACAAGGTGCGCGCGCACGAAAAGCAAATTACGGCCTATGCCTTGGAGCGTTTGGCCGAAGTGCCCGGCCTGCGCGTGATAGGCCCGGCTGACCCCGAACTGCACGGTGGGTTGGCTACTTTTGATATGGATCATATCCACCCGCACGACCTGGCTACTATTCTGGATGCCGAAGGCATTGCGGTTCGCGCTGGGCATCATTGCGCCATGCCGTTGCATATGAAATATGGCCTGCCCGCCACCACCCGCGCCAGTTTTTACATCTATACGCTGCCCCAAGAAATTGACGCGCTGGTAGAGGCGCTTTACAAGGCGCGCCAGCTCATGACGCGGCAGATCAGTTTATAGTTTTGCGAATGCTGGGATCGAGGAGAAAGTTGTGGAAGACCTTTATCGTGAAGTGATTTTGGATCATTATCAAAACCCGCGCAATTACGGTGTGCTGGAAAATGCCACCTTGTCTTATGAAGAAGATAACCCGGTCTGCGGCGACCATATCCGGCTCGATTTGATGGTGAATGATGGCCGGGTAACAGAGGCGCGCTTTTCAGGCCATGGCTGCGCCATTAGCCAGGCGTCTGCTTCAATGTTGACCGAAGAGATTGTGGGCAAGACACTAGAAGAAATCAAGTCGCTTGACAAGCAATTCATTTTGGACCTGCTGGGCATTCCGCTGGGACCGGTGCGATTAAAGTGCGCCTTGCTGTCGCTCAAGGTGCTCAAGGCCGGCGTTTATGGCATCAAGGGCTGGCCTGGCGATGAGGAAGAAGACGAGTAGCTATGGATGATTTTGTCGCGGTGGCTCGCGTGAGCGAGATTGCCCCCGGCCAGGTCAAGCTGGTCAGGGTAAAAGGGCAGTCTATTGGCATTGCCAATGTAGATGGCAGCTTTTACGCTTTTGCCGATGTGTGCACGCACGACGATGGCCCCCTGGCCGAAGGCGAGTTGGAGGGTCGGCAGATTGTTTGCCCGCGCCACGGCGCGCGTTTTGATGTGTCTAGCGGCGCGGCGTTGTCCATGCCGGCGGTGACGCCTACGCCGGTGTATGATCTGATAGTAGAAGGAGATCAGATCAAGGTCAATCCCAAGCCGCGTGGCCTGTAAATTTTCGTTATAGACAAGCCTATCATTGACCGGGCCAGGGTGATGCATTGGCCCGGTTTTCTGTGCTGAAAGATGGATATAGAACAAGCTTTAACTGTCGAACAAGCTTTGGCTGTTGAACAAGCTTTAGCTGTTGAACAAGCTTTAGCTGTTGCCACCGAAACCGCCCGACAGGCCGGCCAATTGCTGCGCGGGTTCTTTCAAACCGGCCTGGAAGCGCAGTACAAGGGCGCGATAGACCTGGTGACCCAGGCCGACTTGGAATCTGAATCGCTCATTCTTGATTCTTTGCGCCGGGCATTCCCTCACCATCACATACTGGCCGAGGAAACGGGCGAGAATGGCGCAGTTTCCGATTTTATGTGGGTGGTAGACCCTTTGGATGGAACCACCAATTTTGCCCACGGCTATCCCCAATTCTCGGTTTCTATTGCTTTACAATACAAGGGCGATACCCTGCTGGGCGTGGTTTACGATGTTATGCGAGATGAATTGTTTAGCGCGCTGCTGGGGAGGGGGAGCACGCTGAATGACCGGGCCATTCGTGTTTCTGGCACGCCCGACCTGGATCGCAGCTTGTTGGTCACTGGCTTTCCTTATGACCGGCGCACCAGCTCCCATAACAATCTGCGCCAGTTTGGCGCTTTTCTGATGCGCGCGCAGGGGGTGCTGCGAGCGGGCAGCGCCGCTCTTGACCTGTGCGCGGTTGCGGCTGGTCGCCTGGATGGCTATTGGGAATTCAAGCTCAAGCCGTGGGATTGGGCTGCCGGCGCGCTGCTGGTGGCCGAGGCCGGTGGCCGCGTGAGCGGCTGGGATGGTGGGGCCTTTCGAGCCAAGACGGGGCACATTGTGGCCAGCAACGCCCAAATCCACGATGAAATGCTGGCAGTGCTGGCCCAAGCGGCCGACCCGGCTGGCTTGTCTGGCTAGTCTGTGTGTGTTACACTAGGGTACAATCACAGTTCAGTAAGCCATAAAGAAGCCATAAGAAAGCCAAAGGCAGGTGGGGCAATGTCTGTAGAAGAGCCTATCAAAGTTTTAATCGTAGATGATAAAGAGGATATTCGTTTTTTGGTGCGCGAATTTTTGCGCCTTCAGGGATATCAAACGATTGAGGCTGGCAACGGCGACGAGGCCATTGAGAAAGCTCACGCCGAGGGGCCGGCCTTGATATTGATGGATATCATGATGCCCGGCCGTGATGGGTTGAGCGCGATCCAGGAAATTCGCAAAACCGATTCTTTGGTGAGCATCATCGTTCTTACCGCCTTTAGCACCGAGCAGCACGCGGTGCGCGCCTTGCAGGTCGGCGCCGATGATTATATGCACAAGCCGTTCGATCCAATGCAGTTGCGCACCAAGGTCAACGCGGCCATTGAAAAACATTATCTGCGCAAAGAGAACCGGCGCTTGCAAGAGAGGCTGACGGCTATTTTGGAACGTTATTTCCCGCGGCCTGTGGCGCAGCGATTGATCACTGCCCCGGAAATGCCGCGCCTGGGGGGAGAGCGCCAAGAGCTGACAGTTTTGTTCGCAGACCTGCGTGGATTCACCAGTTTTACTTCAGTGACGCCGCCTGAAGAGCTGATTTTGCATCTCAATCGTTATCTGGCTATTGCCGCCGAAGCTGTTTTTGCCCATCACGGCACGGTAGACAAGTTTATGGGCGATGGCATCATGGCGGTGTTTAACGCGCCCTTGGCCGATAAAGACCACGTACTCAGCGCCATCCGCACCGCCCAAGATATTCATGCGTGTGTAGAGCAAATGCGTGAAGGCGGTGAAAGCATGCAGTTACAGTTCGGCATCGGCGTTCATACCGGCGAGGCCATTGTGGGCAATGTTGGCGCGTCCAGCCTGATGAGCTATACGGCCATCGGCGATACCGTCAATATAGCCAAGCGGCTGGAAGAATGCGCCAAACCAGGCAAGACGCTTGTCAGCCAGACGGTGGTGAACTCGTTGGGCGACAGGGGCCAGGTGATGGCGCTAGAGCCTGTAAGGATTAAAGGGCGAGCTGAACCGGAGCCGGTCTTTGAAGTAGTGGACATTTCTGGGTAAATGGAGAAGGCATGCGGACAGGCACAAGGACAATACTGTTCTCGCTTACGATTGCGCTGCTGGGATATTTGTTTGGACTGGTAACAGCATGGTTTATTGTTATCAGCCGCCCGGTCGGCTTGGATGCAGTGGTGACGTGCCTCAAGCCAGCCGCCCAGCAAATGGTCTTGTTTTGGGATGTGTGGGACATTGTTCAGCTTGAATTCATTGGCCAAGTGCCCGATTCACAAACTGTCACCTATGGCGCAATTCGCGGAGCATTGACCACACTCAATGATCCATACACTGCCTTTATAGAGCCTCGTTCGCACGAGCGCGAAAAAGAGGATTTGCAAGGCAAGTTTGGGGGAATTGGTGTGACCATGGCGCGCGACGAGGCCGGCCAGGTAGTGATCAACCCCATGCCAGATGCCCCTGCTATCCAGGCGGGTGTGCAAAAAGACGATATCTTGGCGATGGTTGCCACGACCCCTATTACTCCAGGGGTATCATTTGATGATATTACGGCGCTGGTGCGAGGTCCGGTTGGCACCCCCATTACCATTCAGATTCGGCGGGGCAAGCCGCCTGTCACACATACCTTTACCATTGTTCGCCAAGAGATCGTGCTTCCCTCCGTCTCGTGGCAAATGGTGGAGGGTGAGCCAGAGATTGGCTATATTGCCCTGACGCGCTTTTCTGAAAAGAGCAAGGAAGAGCTGGTGCAGGCCATCAGCGAGTTGCGCGCCAGCGGGGCAACCCGCCTGATTCTAGATTTGCGCGATAACGGCGGGGGCTTGCGCCAAGCCGGCATTGAGGTGGCCAGCCAGTTTTTGGCTGACGGGGTTGTGATGTATCAGCGTTACAGGGATGATTCGGAAGAGCCTTTTAATGTGATGAGCGGGGGAGTGGCGCTTGATGTGCCGCTGGTGATATTGGTCAACCAGAGCACGGCCAGCGCGTCAGAGATTGTGGCAGGCGCTTTGCAAGATCGTGGCCGCGCCAAGCTGGTGGGCGAACAAACCTATGGCAAAGGCTCGGTGCAGCATCTTTATGATTTGCGCGACGGCTCCTCGTTGCATGTGACGGTGGCAGAATGGCTGACGCCCAATCGTCACCAATTGAGGGGGCAGGGGCTTGTGCCTGATGTTCTAGTCGTGCGTTCGCCTGACGATGCTAACGCTGGCCGCGATCCTCAATTGGACGCGGCGGTTGAACAGCTCAAGTCCGAAAAGTAGACAGTGTGCGCAGTGAGGAGAAATTAGATGGGTAGTGCTAGTCGCTTGGTCAAATTGGTGTTGGGCTTGGCCTTGGCTGTTTTGTTGATGTGTGGCGCTTTTGCGGCCGGGTTTGGCAGTGGGTACTATGCCCGCTCGGTGGCCGCACCTGGCCAGGATTGCGCCGTGGTCGAGTGCTCCCCTCAGCCGGGGGGCGCTTGCCCCACTTGCCCGGCGCCGTCCACGGCAGGCGGTACAGACTCGGGGGGCAATTCACAGATTGGCCCCACCACCGAAGAGGAACAGGCCTTTCAGCTTTTTTGGCAAGTGTGGGCAGTGCTTAAGGAGAACTATTACGGCGAGCTTCCCAGCACCGACAAGATGGTTGATGGCGCCATCCGTGGCTTGCTGCAAACCTTGGACGATCGCTTTACGTCGTATATCGCTCCAGATCTGGCGCGCATCATCAACGAGGATGCCAGCGGCACGTTTGAAGGCATTGGCGCGCTGGTGCGCATGAATGACCAAAACCAAGTGGAAATTCATCGCCCCTATCCAAATCAACCCGCCGACAAGGCGGGCGTCAAGGCCGGCGATGTGGTGATTGCCGTGGATGGCAAGTCAATTGCCGGCTTTGGATTGTACGAGGCCATTGGCCTGATTCGCGGCCCGGCCGGCTCCAAGGTTACCCTAACCCTCGAGCGACAGGGAGAAAGCCAGTCGTTTGATGTTGCAATCACCCGCGCCAGGATTGACATTCCCGTCGTCGAATCTAAAATGCTGCCGGGCGATATTGCCTACGTCAGTCTGTTCGAGTTTAGCGCGCCGGCCTCCGAGCGCCTGGAAGCCGCCCTCAAAGAACTGTTGGCCCAAAAGCCCAAGGGATTGATCCTTGACTTGCGCGATAACCCGGGTGGTTTTTTGCAGCAGGCAGTGGAGGTCAGCGACCTGTTCCTGGGGTCGGGTGTGGTGCTGATTGAGCGCACCAGCGATGGGACCGAGGAAACTTTTCGCTCTACTGCCAAGGGGATTGCGCAAGATATCCCTCTGGTTGTGCTGGTCAACGCCGGTTCGGCCAGCGCCTCTGAAATTGTGGCCGGCGCGTTGCAAGACAATGGCCGCGCCAAATTGATAGGCGAACAAACTTTTGGCAAAGGTTCGGTGCAGATGCCGCATGCTTTGTCGAATGGGGCTGAGCTGCGCGTGACGATTGCGCGCTGGTTTACGCCCAATGATCGCGCCATCCACGGGCAAGGCCTGGAGCCTGATATTAAAGTAGAGCTGACGGAACAAGATGCCCAGGCTGACCGTGACCCGCAGTTGGACCGCGCGGTTGAATTTCTGACCACGGGCCAATAACGGCTTGGCGCAAAAGCGATTGGAGCGATGAGAGAAACAGGCATCAAGGTCGTGGCGACTAACCGCAAGGCGTTGCACGACTATACGGTCGAAGATAGCTTTGAGGCGGGGCTTGTGTTGCTGGGCACCGAAATCAAGTCGGTGCGCGCCGGCCAGGTGAATCTGCGCGAAGGTTATGTGCAGGCGCGTAACGGCGAGCTATGGCTGGTCAACACGCACATTGCTCAATATGACCCGGCTGGCCGCGATACGCACGATCCTTTGCGGATGCGCAAGCTGCTGCTGCATCGCAAGGAAATAGCGCGCCTTAGCTCGCGTGTTCAGGAACGCGGCTATACCATCATCCCGCTCAAGCTGTATCTAAAGAATGGCCGGGCCAAGGTGCAAATTGCTCTGGCGCGCGGCAAGCGGCAATATGACAAAAGAGAAACCATTGCCAAGCGCGACGCCGGCCGCCAGATTGATCGCGCGCTCAAAGAGCACCGCCAACGATGATGATGTTGTTGGAGATATGGCTAGTTCCCCTGGTTCTTGGAGCGATAATTATGCAGGCGTCAGGCGTTTTGTGGTTGACGGCTTGCCGTTGTCGTCTATACGCCGGATTAATGATCTGGCTTTAGAGGTTAGACGGCAAATTTATTATACCCTGTTGCCGGCGGAATTACTTTGTCTAAATGGGGTGGATTTGACTGCCTTGGCGAACCAGCGCCTTGTCCACCTGGTTTGTCCAGAGGGAACCGGGTCGGTCGAGGTGGTGGTTTATCACCCTGATGAAGCGCGTGATCCTTTGCTCTATCTACAGCTAGCCGATACGGCCAACAATCAATTGATGGTCTTGTTATTTGTGGTTAATGATCCGCACTCGCCGCGTTTTAACGTTGATCGAGACTGGAAGGGCGCTCCCACCAAGTTTGGAACACTGGAGCGGAATATCGAAGCAGAGCAGGCTGCCATGCAGGCGGGTCTGATGCCGGGCCAGGTGCGGCGCGGCCTCAAGCTGGCCCGCCAACTGATCCCGATTTTTGAGCAGTTTGTCTCGCGTTTGGGGCACAAGATGTTTTTTCTCGACCCCCTGACGTACAATACGGCCATTTTGTTCGAGCGATATGGCTGTAATTACAGCCAGGGTCGGAAACAGATGGAATGGATCAACCGCGAGTTTGCCCCGGGCGGCGAGTTGTACAACAAGCTGGATGAATCAACGCCGTTCCGGCAAGCGGGCGCGCACCGCACCGTTCATGGAAGAAGTTGGGCCATTCACGATGGCATCTTGGGGCAGCCTTTTACGGACATCAAGATGTACAAGCGGGTAGGGGTTCCTGCCGGCATTAACACTTTTCCCGGCGGCGTATGGAAGCCGGGTCAAATTGAATAGCCAGAGTAACTGCTCAGCATCCTGAGCGGAGCAGCGCGCCCCTTCGACTTTGCTGCGTTCCGCTCAGGGTGCGCGCTGCGCAGTCGAAGGGTATGGCTGAGTAGTTACAAGCCAGATACAAAAAGGAGACGATATGCAGCAACAATATTCCCCGCCTCAGCAGCCACCCTATTATCCTGCCGCTCAGCCACAGGGACTGGGCTTTGGCGATGGCTTTAGGTTCGGCTGCGGATTCTTTATGGCCGGTGTTATCGCCATGCTCATTTTTTACGTGCTGCTTGGCTTGATTTTCTTGTTGTTATCCATGCTGGGTGTGGGGCTGAGCGGGGTTTTCCAGCAGATGCTGCAAGGCGCTGTCTTGATCTTGCCGTCACTGGTGATCTTGTAAGAGCCTATCCTAAAATTGTTCCGTAGCCGTCGCGCGCTTTGCGCGATGCGGCGGCGGGCACACCCTGGACTGCCCGTCCAGGGCAGGCTTGCACCCTGTCTGCGCCAGGCAGGCTGCGCTGGCGCTTGGCACAAGTGCAGGTGTGGGGATGCCCGCTTACGGATTTTAGGATAGCCTCCAAGCTATTCTCTCACTCGAAAGCGGCGCAGGCGCAAGCTGTTTGACACAACCGTGATGCTGCTAAACGCCATGGCGGCGGCGGCTATGGCGGGGTTGAGGGCGCGCAAAAAGCCTGGCGCCCAGGCCAGCGGGTGCAGCGCGCCGGCCGCCACCGGAATCAGCACCACATTGTAGAAAAAGGCCCAAAATAGATTTTGCCTGATGGTGCGCAGGGTGGCCTGGCTGAGCGCGATGGCCCGCGGCACCCCGCGCAGGTCGCCAGACATCAGCGTGACATCGGCTGCCTCCATCGCTACATCTGCCCCCGTGCCAATGGCAATGCCCACGTGGGCCTGAGCCAGCGCGGGCGCATCGTTAATGCCGTCGCCCACCATGGCTACCGTCAATCCCTCGTCTTGTAATTGCCTGACCTGAGCGGCCTTGTCGCCTGGCAGCACCTCGGCCAGCACGCGCTCGATGCCCACTTGTTGCGCAATGGCTTTTGCCGTGCGCTGATTATCGCCGGTGATCATTACCACTTGCAGCCCCAAACGGTGCAGCTCGTCAATGGCCTCGCGCGAGCCGGCTTTGACCGTGTCGGCCACGGCAATTACACCTGCCGCTTGATTATCTGCGGCGACCAGCATTGCTGTTTTGGCCTCTGCTTGCAGGCGGTCCACCTCGGCGGCCAATTCGCCCAACGGCACATTTTGCTCTTGCATCAAAGCCGCATTGCCCACCAGCACTTGGTGTCCCTCAATTGTGGCCTGCACGCCGCGCCCGATCAGGGACGTAAAGTCTTGCGGTTCAGCCAGAGCCAGCCCTTTGGCTTGCGCCGCCTGAACGATGGCTTGCCCCAGCGGGTGTTCGCTGCCGCGCTCCACCGATGCGGCCAGCCACAAAAGGTGGTGGTCGCTGGTCATCGGTCGCCTGCCCAGTCGGTTGACAGGTTCGTCATTGAAACTGGATATTTGGAATTGGGTGTTGGTGATGATGTCCGTGACTGAAGGCTGTCCCGTCGTCAGCGTGCCGGTCTTGTCGAACACAACCACCTTGACTTGATGAGTGATTTCAAGCGCCTCACTATTCTTGAACAAAATTCCGTTTTCTGCGCCTTTGCCTGTGCCTACCATGATGGCGGTGGGGGTAGCCAAACCCAAAGCGCACGGGCAGGCGATGACCAGCACAGCCACCATGCGAATCATGGCTGGCGTGAACTGCCCGCCCAAGGCCCACCAGGCAACAAACACCATCAACGCAATGGCAATGACAGCCGGCACAAAATAGGCCGCGACCCGGTCGGCCAGGCGCTGGATGGGCGCTTTGCTGCCCTGTGCCTGCTCCACCAACTTGACAATTTGCGCCAGGGCCGTTTGCGCCCCTACCTTGCTCGCTTCGAATTTGAGCAGGCCTTGCTTGTTGAGGGTTGCGCCAATGACCTCAGAGCCGGGCTTTTTGTCTACTGGCAGCGATTCGCCGGTGAGCATGCTTTCATCCACCGCCGAGCGGCCCTCGACCACAATGCCGTCAACGGGAATCTTTTCGCCCGGCCGCACAATGACCACATCGCCAACTTGGACTTGCTCTATGGGGAGGTCAAGCTCTTGCCCTTGGCGCGCGACGCGGGCCGTCTTGGGGCGTAGGCCCATCAACTCTTTGATAGCCTGGCTGGTGCGCCCTTTGGCGCGCGCTTCGAGCAGCTTGCCCAGCTTGATGAGGGTGATGATGAGGGCCGAAGTTTCCAGGTAGACATGATCGTGCATTCCGGCCCAGCCAAGCGTTTGGCCGATGATGACGGCCAAGCTGTAGAAATACGCCACCGATGATCCCATGGCCACCAGTACATCCATGTTGGCCGAGCCGTTGCGCAGCGACTTGAATCCGCCGACATAATAATCGGACGCGACGTAGAATTGCACCGGGCTGGCCAGCGTCAGCAAAACCCAGTTGATCCACGTTGCGTGCGCCCACATTCCAAACAAGCCCGCATCGCGCGCCATGCTAAACACAAAGACTGGCAGCGTAAATACCACCCCTATCCAGAATTTGAGCGTCTGGTCGCGCACTTGGGCTTCACGGGCGGCCTTTTCGGCGTCTTGCATTTCTTGGGGCGCGGCCTCTACTACGCCATACCCGGCTTTTTTAATGGCGGCTGCCATGTCGGCGTGGGTTGCCAGGCCAGGGATAAAAGTAACGCTGGCTTTTTCGCTGGCAAAATTCACGCTGGCCGAAACCACCCCGGGCGTCTTGTTCAGCGCGCGCTCGATGGTTGCCGCGCAGTTGGCGCACGTCATGCCTGTGATGGGCAGGTCAATAGTTGCCTGAGCCACATCGTAGCCGGCCTTTTGCACACGGGCAATGATCAGAGATTCTGAAAGCACGGCCGGGTCAAAGCTCACGCTCAATTTTTCGGTGGCGAAGTTGACATTGGCAGCTTGGATGCCATCCAGCTTGTTTACATTGCGTTCAATGGTCGCCGCGCAATTGGCGCACGTCATGCCCGTCACAGGCAAAGTGATTTGTTTTTGGGTCATCTTTGCTCGTTAATGAAAAACGACCAATGACGAACGACGAAACAGCCGTCAGTCATGGGTCGCTGATTGTTCGTCGCTGGTTACGCTTCCGCCGGATAGCCAATCTCGGCCATCAGGGCTTTGATCTTGTCCCACGTGGCCGGAGCCTCCCAGCTTACCGTGACTTGTTTGCTGTCTGCTGCTGCTTTTACAGATTTGACCCCTGCCAGTTCGCTCAATTCATTCTGAATGGTGTTCACGCAATGCATGCACGAAATTTTTGGCGCTGTGAATGTCTTGGTTTCCATGACCAAACTCCCCATATTTTTTGGTTTCGTAATTACTCAGCATCCTGAGCGTCCTTCGACCTTGCTCAGGATGAGCGCCGCGCTCCTTCGACTGCGTTTCACTTCGCTCAGGATGCGCGGCGCGTAGCCTGCTCTGTCGGCAGACAGGTCGAAGGGTGCCGGCTGAGTA
>JBGSMF010000398.1:0-11890 GCA_041740315.1 Thermoflexales bacterium | reverse complement strand
GGCGGCGGCGCGCCAAACGGGCTGGAAATTGGCGGGGTGGGTGGCGCAATCTGAGTCCCAGCGCCGGTAGGCGGCGACATCTCCACCGGCGACATTGCCCCATAATCCACTCCGCCGCCATAGGCCGGGGCGCCCGGCGTCGTTTCGCCAGAAGGCCAACCTGGCGCAGCCGCTGCCGGATAAGGTTCGCCCCACGCCTGTTCGGGTTGAGCCGGCGAGCGCCTGCGCATGAGCAAAATGACAAAGACAATCAACAAAAGCAGCAACAACAACGCCGCTCCCACAATGCCAGCGGCTAACAAGGTGTTTTGAGTAACCCAGTCTATGATTCCTCCAGCCATTCCTTCATCTCCCCTTTCTGCAATTGGTGTGACAGTAGGTTGCGGCAGCGCGGTGCTACCAGGTGTTTGGGCAGTGGCCACTGGCGCAGCGCTTGGCTGTGGCTGGCCCAACTGAAACTTGGTTTCGTCAAAGCCCTGCCCGCGCGGTGTATTGACCCGCAGCAGCAAACTATGATATTGCCCATCTGTCTGAGGTAGGCGGGATTGAAACGAAAACTTGTATTGAACCTTGAGTTGAGCCAACACTTGTTCAAACTTTTGGCCGATCTCGTCTGGCGAGGGCGCTTCCTGGTATTGCCCACCGGTCAACTCGGCCAGCCGGCCGAGGTAGGTCTTGTCTAACCTGCGGTTGCTCAACCCTATGGGGAAAACCGGGATGCGCTGCCGCCGCGCCTCGTCAATGGGATCGTCCTGCTTGAGCGCGCTGCCCACATCGCTGCCGTCGGTCATCACGATGATAGCGCGCCGCCCCGGCTGCTGCGATGCAATCTTGACAGCGCGGTAAACGGCATCGTACAACGGCGTGCCGCTGCCCCGCTCTACTTGCAGGAAATTGACCACGTTAAGCAATTTGCCGGTGTCGTTGGTAAAAGGCACCTCCCGTTGGCCTTCGGTCAGGGTGACGGCCTTGATATCCACCTCTTGCCCAAAGCCGATAAAAGCGGCCCGGTCGGGATCATTGCCCTCGTTGAGCAGCTTTTCCAGGAACTTGGCCGTGGCATCTTTGGCCGCCTGCAGCGGCGCGCCGTCCATCGTCTCGCTCAGGTCAATCAAAATCAATACCGACACGGCCGCCTTGTCATTGGTGATGGCCTGCGCCTCGGTGGGTGGAAACGAAGCCTTGCCGTCCTCAATCAATTCAAACTGTTCGGCCTTCAAGCCAATGACGGGCAAACCGTTCTCATCAATGACCGTAGCATAGCCCACTACCGTGGGAAACTGGCTTACGTCTACGCTATCCAGCTTGACCGCAACCGTAACCTGGGCCGTGGCCGCTTGCCCCGTGGCCAGCAAGACCGCCAAAACTAGAATGAGGGGGCCAATGCGCTTGAGCAGACTCTTCATAGTGTCCTCCCCAAAAGTTATCACTTGTCTATTTGCTTAAATATCAACGTGGTTTCGCCCACCAATAAATAATCGCCGTCTTTTAGCTCTCGCCGGTAGATACGGTTCTGTTCATCTCGATAGGTCTCTTTGTCGCCCACAAAAGTCCCATTGGCGCTGGCCAGGTCATACACCACAAAGATCTCTTGGCCTTCAACTCCCTCTTCCTTGGCTTCTAACCTCACCTTAATATGCTGCGATGAGACCGTAGCGTCGCCGCTCAGGACCAGGTCGCCATAGGCGCGCCCGACAATGGTTTCTGTCTTGAGCTGGCAAATTGCGCCGCGCTTGCCGCCGGAGCCTTCAACCACCACCAGCCACCCCAGCGGAATTTGCGGCTCAGGCTCGGCCCTCATGAGCATGGTTTTGCCGCCGCTGGCCTGCGCTGCCGGTGGAGGTCCGCCGGCTGGCCCCGAGGTAGGACGGAACGGTGAGGCATCGGGCGGCGGCGGTGGCCAGCCCCCTGCCCTCAGGTCATCGGCAGGTATCGTCTTGGGTGTTGGCCGGTCCTCTGTGCCCGAACCACCCGCCAGTTGCGTGGGCGCAGATTCCGAATTAGGCGGCCAGCCGTCGCTAGAGCCTACACCTGCTGTGCGTTGATCATCTACCATTTTCTTCCTCCTGATTGTGCGAAAACCCTAATCACCCATCATTGCCTGCGGCCACAGATCACTATGCTTGCAATCGTAATCTGTGCCCAGCAATCTCTATTGTCCTGTCACCCACCAGCGGCGCTTCGCCATAAACCCGCTGGCCGTTGACCCAGGTGCCATTGGCCGAAGTATCCTGCACCCACCACTCGTCTCCCTTACGCATCAAGATAGCATGTTGGCGCGAAATTTGCAAATCGTTGGCGTCTAGCAGCGCGCGCCCCAAAACCATGCAAGAACTATCAGGCACCGGAATCATCTGGCCGGTGCGAGGGCCAGCCAGCACGATGAGATGCGCTCCCCCCGGCCTGGGCGGCTCGGGCCGCACTGGTTGGCCCGCTTGGTAGCCCAAAGCCCTGGCCAGTTCCATGGCGTGGGCATATCGCCGATTGGGATCTTTTTCAAGCGCCTTGAGCGTCGCCTTTTCAAGTGATGAGGTGACCCCCGGGGTCAAACGACCCGGCGGGGTAGGCGCAGTTTGAATATGTTGACGGATGACGGTATAGGCTGCCCCCCGTTGGTCGCAATCTTCACCCATCACCGGCAACGGAAAAGGCACCTGGCCGGTCAATAGTTCATACAACACCACCCCCAACGAATAGATATCGCTGGCCGGGCGCACCTCTTCGCCCTTGGCCTGCTCAGGCGAAATGTATTCCGGCGTGCCCACAATCCTATCGCTGGTCACAGTGACCGCCGAGGTCAACTTGGCAATTCCAAAATCGGTCACCTTGACCATGTGATCGCCCGTCACCAGAATATTTTCAGGCTTGACATCGCGGTGCACAATCTGGCGTTGGTGCGCAAACTCGAGCGCCTCGCAGGTCTGCCCAACGACGCCAATCGCCTGCGAGACCGGCATGCGCGTCCCCAACAACTTGCGCAGTGAAGTGCCCTCAACATACTCCATCACCAAATAGGGTCGCCGGTCCTGGCTATAGCGCAAATCGTACACGATACGAATGTGTGGGTGGTTGCGCAAGGTCGAGCCAATATTGCCTTCTTGGATAAATTTGCGCGCAATCCACTCGTCGGTGGCATCCAAAACCTTTATAGCCACAATTTTGCCATCGGGGGCCTCGGCGCGATACACCACCGACATGCCGCCGCGCCCCAGCACATTCAAAAGCAAATAGCCTTCAAAATACGTCTGCGCCTGCAAGGCCGCCACGGGCTGTGTTTTCCGCGTGGGGGGAGGCGGCGGCAAAGGCTGGTTGGGCAGCGCATAAGCAAACACCGTATCGCCAATCTGAAATCGGTCGCCGATAGAGAGCCTGTGGCGACTCACTCGGCTGCCGTCAGTGAGCCAGGTGCCATTGGTGCTGTCACGATCATATAAAACCACCTGATCACCTTCTACCATGATCTGCGCATGGTGCCTAGAGACCATGGCCGCATCAATCACAATATCGTTATCGGCGTTTCGTCCCATCACCAGCCCGCGCGGCGGCGGCCTGAGCATACATGATTGCCCCGCTCCCGCCCCTGAAACAACCACCAAACAGCCAGGGGGCAGGCTGGCTGTTGCCAGATTCATCTGGCAATGAGAGCAACTGGCAGCCCCTGGCGGCACAGGCCGGCCGCAACCCGGGCACACTAGCCCACCGGGTGGTAATCGAGTAGTCGCTGCTTTGCTGCCAGGGCGGGTAAACAAAATAACAACCACCACCCCCAGCAAAATAGCAAAAACAATCAAAACAACAAGGATGACCAAGGCAGTATCCATCTATTGCCCAACCTCATCCTGACTCTGCCCAAATGTTAACGGCGGCCAAGTTGACGCTTATGGTTTGGCTTGTTCCTTAAACCACGCCAGCAGTGAAGCGGCATGATCCGCATCATGTTCGCAAGGCACGCACAGCCACCGATAAAACGTCATCTCACCTCCCCAGGGGGCGGGCAATGTGCGCGGGAAATCTGGCTCCAAGACACGCTCTTGCAGCTCGGTCACGATGGTGCCGCGCCGGTCAATAAAGTCTTTCCACACGCGCGCCCAGCTATGCTGGCGCCGTTCTAGCGCGTGCGCCTGGTTCCACGCTTCGCCGTAATCGCCGGGCTGCCAGCTAATGCGCTCGTTGCGCTCCAGGGCAAAAACCCCTTCCACCAGCAGCTCGTCCCAATCGGCAATGTGCCCGCAAATGTCCTGGGCCGTCCACGTCCCTTCCACAGCCAGCGCAGAACGCTTGTCAGGCGAGATGGTATCGAGCATGGCCAGCAAGGCCAAGCGATTGGTTTCCAGCGCCATTTGCAAAATCAACTTGGGGCCTACTTTGTCTTCTCTGCCAGACTTTTTCCACTCGGCGATTTGCCCGGCATGCTCAATATCATGGTCAATAATAGACACAACCAAATTGGTGATGGTATATTGTTTTCCATCTATGGCATGTTCGCGGGCCAGTTGATCTTGGCTGACCCCGCCCACAGTCACAATGAGCTGGCGGCGAGCCACAATAAATTCATCCAGCAGTTGCTTGAGCGGCCAGGCCTGGCGCTGCGCCACCGCCGCGGCATTAAAAGCATCGTCGTCATCCACCGTCGCATCCCACGCCACAGGCCGCCCGGCGCGCATGGCGCGCGCGGCATCGCACACCCATTTTTCCCACGGTGCAAAATGCGCCACCACATTGTGCAATGTCCAATCGCCCACAGCGTCCGCCGTCTCAAATTCGTCCGCCGAAACGCCCAGCAGCGCGCGGTTCAGCCCGGCCCGCGCCATGTTCAAATTAACGATCAACTCACGTTTATTCATCATGCCGATTGTCTTCCATGCCTCTCCACCGCGCCGATCAACACGCGATCCAAAAACTGGCGCGTGTTTTCGTGGGCCGGCTGCGTAAAGATGATCTCTGGCGGGCTGTCTTCCACAATCATCCCCTCGTCCATAAAGACCACCCGGTCGGCCACTTCACGCGCAAAGCCCATCTCGTGCGTCACCACAATCATCGTCGTGCCTTCGTCAGCCAGACCTTTCATGACCAGCAGCACTTCGCCGATCAATTCGGGGTCCAGGGCGCTGGTTGGCTCATCAAACAGCATGACCTTGGGTTCCATCGTCAGCGCGCGGGCAATGGCCACCCGCTGCTGCTGGCCGCCCGAAAGCCGGGCCGGGTATTCATCGCGTTTTTCCATCAGCCCCACCTTGGCCAGGAACTTTACGCCGATCGCGATCGCCTGAGCGCGATTCATGCCCTTGACCGTCACCGGGCCTTCAATGATGTTTTCAATCACCGACATGTGCGGGAATAGATTGAAACTTTGAAAGACCATTCCCGCCGCAATGCGAATCTGGCGAATCTTTTCAGCGCGGGCCTGACCGTGTTCGCGGGCCGATGCCACAATGCCGGCCACTTGGATTTCGCCATCGGTCGGGTCTTCTAGAAAATTGATGCAGCGCAATAACGTGCTCTTGCCCGACCCGCTGCGGCCGATGATGCAAACCACCTGGCGCGGATAGACCTCGAACGAAATATCGCGCAAAACATGCAAGCGCCCAAAGCACTTGTGCAGCTTGCGAACACAGAGAATCGGTTCATCAGCCGCCTTTTCAACCATCTTGTTAGCCACCTTGTCAGTCATCAGCGGTCTCCTCGCGCCAGCCGGGTTTCAATCTTGGATTGGACAAATTGCAAAATGATGGTCATAATCCAATACATCACGGCCGCCAAGATCAGTGTTTCGAAATTGCGAAAATACTGGCGGCCAATCTTGTTGGAGCGGAAAAGAATCTCCCACACGCCCATAAAAGACACCAGCGAGCTGTCTTTGGTCATGACAATAAACTCGTTGCCAATCGGCGGGATGACGATACGCAGCGCCTGGGGCAAGACAACCCGCTGCATAATCTGCCGCTGTGTCATCCCCAAAGCTTGGGCAGCTTCCAGTTGGCCCTTTTGGATAGATTGAATGCCGGCGCGGAAGGTTTCGGTCATGTAGGCTCCATAGCATACGGCCAAAGCAAATATCCCTGCCACGATTGGGTGTAGCACAATGCCGTCTGGAAACAAAACAGGAACGCGCACCTGGGGCAAAGCCAGGAACCAGAAAAATACCTGCACGATGAGCGGCACGCCCCGACCCAGCGAAACATAAAACGTGGCCGGGCCAAAAAAGATTGGGTTTTTGCTCAAGCGCCCCAATGCCCCGATCAGGGCCAGCACTACGGCCAGCGATATGGATACCGCCGAAATAAAGAGCGTCATCGGAATGCCCGCGGCGATGAAAAACAACCAACCGCTCCACGTAATGGCAAGCGGACCCAAGTGCAGCACGCCATTGGGGCCAATGCCAGGCTCGCAAACCTGCCCGCCGCTTGCAAAGCACAACTTGAACAAAAAGCTAGAATCAAATTTGACGATAAATGCGAAAAACACAACAACGAAAGCAAATATGACCGCCCAGGCCACGGCCACCCAGCTATCGAACACCAGCTTGCGGCGGGCCAGGCGCTGTACCTCGGCCTCAGCCAGTTCATCGCGGGGTGCGGGTGTAGCAGATATACCCATGGTCAATCCTTTCGAAAAGTAGCTACCCAGCCTACCCTCCCGCAGGTTGGAAAATTGGTTGCCTGGGCGAGCTAACAATCCCAGTCGAGTTGTGTTTGCTTATCCAAAAGCGTTCAAACCTGCGGGAGGGTGAGCAATTGCAGAGCAAGAGACAAGGAGATGGCCTGGCACAGACAGTCCCCTTGTCTCTTTATACCAGGCTTATCTCTTCTTGGTTAGATCAATGCCATAAAACTTTTCAGACAGCTTGGTGAGTGTGCCATCTTTGTGCATATCTTCGATGGCCTTGGTCACGGCGGCCACCAGGCTATCGCTGCTCACCTGCACGCTCTTGTCAAAAGCAGCCGCCAGCGGTTCATAGTAAACCGGGTCGCCCACCTTGACAATCGGCGCGCCAGCCTTGATGCCCTGTTCCACGACGACCGAGGCCGTCAGCACACCTTCAAATTCCTTGCGGCCGGCCTGCAAGGCCTGGATGCATTCCTGGTCGGTCTGATAGGTAAAGACCTTGATGCCGGTCACCTGCTTGATGATTTGCTCGCCCTCAATCACCAGTTTGGCGTTGAGATACTCTTCGTAGGTGGTTGAAGCGCCCACGCACACGGTCTTGCCGGCAAAATCCTCCACCTTGGTAATGCCCGCATCTTTGGGCGCGGCAAACTGCGCCGGGGTATAATAGTACGGCGTGCTAAAATACAACGCCTGCTTGCGATCGGGGGTGATGGTCATGGAGCCGACTGACACATCCCAGCGCCCGCCCCAGTTGCCGGCGGTGATCAGTTCCCAATCGGGGGTGACAAATTCTACCTTGACGCCCAGGCGCTTGGCGATTTCTTTGGCTACCTCAATGTCAAAGCCGTCCAGTTCGCCTTTCTCATTGAGATAACTTTGCGGGGCATAGTTGGGATCGGTTGAAACACGGAGAACGCCACGAGTCTTGATCTGTCCCAACAAATCATCGGCCTGGGTCTGTCCACCACATGCGCCAAGCGCCATGCTCAACACAGCCAACAAAGCGGCGGCCAACATCACGCGTCGAAAGTGTTCTGTCATTGCGGGTAATCTCCTTTCTGAGAATGGATTATATGCGAGGAAAAAACAGTGGAGCATGAAATGGCTTTTGGCCGATAGGCATCCCCCCTTTTTGATGAAATGTGTCCCACCCCCAAGCTTCATCATCAATTTATCATACCACAAAACTTGACACAGGGGTAGTTTAACTTCATCTGTATAGCCCGAAATTTGTACAAATGAGCAAGTTTCAAACACACTATCTTGGTTGCAGTTTCGAGCTTTGCTCGAAACTGCTTCGGGTCGGTGTAGCCGACCCGCCTAGTTCTTTAGAGCTAATTCCACTGTCCAGATGGGTCATGTACGATAAAGCAGTTGGTGATATAATAAACAGTTGTGATAATTTTTATGGTATAGAAAGCATAAAACTTAGACCACTGCGAAAGGCTTGCTTTCTTGCAGGCTAATGTTATAGGAACTGCTATGAATACATTGGGAACTGGGGTTGAGCGGCCTTTTGAAACTGTATTGGTGGTTGGCGGCGGAGTGGGTGGCCAACGAGCCGCCCTAGATCTGGCAGAAGCTGGCCTGCGCGTGGTCATGGTAGAAATGACGCCGGGCCTGGGCGGGCGCGTGGCGCAACTGGGCTTTATGTTTCCTACCCACGATTGCGTGCTCTGCCGAGGCACATCAGACCACGGCTATGGCTGCACACGCCCAACCATATCGCCGGCATTTTCCGATCATAACGCGCATCCCAACATTGCAGTGCTCACCAACACCGAAGTGGCGCGTGTGAGCGGCCAGGCGGGAGATTTCACAGTGCGCCTGAAGCACGAGCCGCGTTATGTTGACCCGGCCCGCTGCACCAACTGCGGCTTGTGCGAGGCCATCTGCCCCAGCCTGGTTCCCAGCGGCTTTCAGGGCGGCCTGAGCATGCGCAAGGCGATTTACAAATCTGCCCCGCGCGCTCAGCCCAATGCCTATGCAGTAGACCGAGGGCGCTGCGCGCCCGGCTGCCGCCGCTGCGAAGCAGTTTGCCCCACCCAGGCCGTCAACCTGGACGAGCAGCAACAAGAGAGCACAATCCAAGTCGGCGCTATCATCCTGGCAGCCGGCTACCGTCTGTTCAACGCCAGCGAGGCGGAAGAATTTGGCTTTGGGCGCTACCAAAATGTAATCACCTCGATGCAGTACGAGCGATTGGCTTCGCGTTCTGGGCCGACCGAAGGCAAAGTGATGCGCATCAGCGATGGCGAGCCGCCCGCGCGCGTGGCCTGGTTGCAGTGTGTAGGCAGCCGCACCCAAGGTCATCCCTATTGCTCAACCATCTGCTGCATGTATGCCACCAAGCAGGCCATGCTTACCAAGCAGCGCCTGGGCCAAGATGTGGAAGCGCGCATCTTTTCTATGGACGAGCGCGCCTTTAGCAAAGAGTTCAACGCCTACTTTGAACAGGCCCGCGGCCTGGGAGTGCAGTACACCCGTTGCCGGGTTTCTGGCCTGCGAGAGGACCCCGCCACCCGCGACCTGATTGTGCGCTATGTGCCCCCAGACAGCGCCGCGCCGGTTGAAGAGCACTTTGGCATGGTGGTCCTGTCGGTGGGCACCGAGCCGCCGCCAGAGGCCCAAGCTTTGGCCAAGGCGATGGGCATAGAGCTGAACGAGTTTGGCTTTTGCCTGACAGACAAATTCACGCCGCTGGAAACCAGCCAACCAGGGGTATTTGTGTGCGGCACATTTAGCTCGCCCAAAGAAATCGCCGAAACCATCATTGACGCGGCCGGCGCAGCCGGCACGGTGATGCAACTGCTGCACAACGCGCTCAACACCTCGCCCGTCCAGCGCGAGTATCCCTTTTTGATCACGGGCGATTTTCCGCCCGAACGCGATGTCAGCGGCGAGCCAATACGCACGGGGGTATTTGTGTGCCGCTGCGAGCCGACCATTGACGGTGTGATAGACACGGCCCAGCTTGTAGAGCATGCCAGCCAGTTGCCCAACGTCGTCGTGGCCGAACGAATTGATTATGCCTGCTTTCCCGAAGGGCAGTGTTACATCCAACAGGCCATTGAGCAAAACAAGTTGAACCGCGTGGTGATGGCCGGCTGCAGCAACCGCACGCACGAGGCGCTCTACCAGCGGATTGTCCGACAGGCCGGGCTAAACCCATATCTGTTGAACATGGTGAATCTGCGCGAGCAATGCGCCTGGGTGCATAGCGAACACCCAGACCAGGCCAACCGCAAGGCAAAAGAATTGGTGCGCATGGCTGTTACGCGCGCCACGGCGATGGCGGCCATCCACAAACAGCTCTTGCCCATGACGGTGCGCGCGCTGGTCATTGGCGGGGGTGTGGCCGGCATGACCGCAGCGTTGACCATTGCTGACGCCGGTTATGATGTGACACTGGTCGAGCGAGAAGAGACGCTGGGCGGCAACTTGCGGCACATTTATTATGTGGCCGAAAGCGGCCAGAATCCCCAGCGCCTGCTACGCGACCTGGTCAACCGCGTGCGCGGACACCCTCGCATCCAAGTGTTTACACGCGCCGAGCTTGTAGAGCACAAGGGCAGCGTGGGGCAATTCCACAGCACCATCCGGGCGAATGACAAACTGCACCACGTTGATCATGGCGTGATCATCGTGGCCACCGGCGGGCAGCAGAGCCACGACGGGCGCTATTTGCTCGGCCAGCACAAACGGGTGATAGAGCAGCAAACGCTGGAAGATATGATCGCCCACCAACCCGATGCCATTGCGGCGATGAAGCAAGTGGTCATGATCCAGTGCGTGCGCCCGGAAGGTTCTATCGAGTATTGCAGCCGCATTTGCTGCACCAATACCATGAAGAATGCCATCCGCATCAAGCTGCTGAACCCCAATTGCCAGGTGATTGTGCTGTACAAAGACATTATCACCTACGGCTTCCGCGAGCAATACTATACCGAAGCCCGCAAGCGCGGCGTGATTTTCATTCGCTACACCGACGAGCAGCGCCCGCAGGTAAACCCTCATCCCCAAGACCCCGGACGGCTAGAGATGCGCGTGTGGGAGCCAATGCTCAAGCGCGAGTTGAAGCTAGAGCCAGACGTGCTGGCGCTGTCTATGTCCATTGTGCCCAGCGAGGGCGCCGCCGAACTGGCCCGCATGCTCAAAGTGCCCCTTTCGGCGGAAGGTTTTTATCTGGAAGCGCACCTCAAGATGCGCCCGATGGACTTTATGACTGAGGGCATCTTTGTGGCAGGCATGGCCCACTATCCCAAGTTTGTCGAAGAAAGCATTGCCAACGCGCAAGCGGCCGTGGGGCGCGCGCTGACGCTGCTGTCTAAACCATCCAGGTATGTGGGTGGCACCATCGCCGTGGTAGACCAAGACCGCTGCGTGGGCTGCCTGACCTGCGTGCGCACCTGCCCGTTTCAGATTCCCCAGGTGCGGCCCGACCAGCAAGGCGTAGGGCGCATTGTTGGAGCGGCGTGGATTGATCCGTCGCTGTGCCAGGGCTGCGGCACCTGCACGGCCGAATGTCCCGCTTCGGCTATCCAACTGGCCAATTACCAAGACGAGCAATGGCTGGGGGTCGCCAACTGGATGGGAGCATGGCAAGTATAGATTCAAGATTTAAAAATTTCAAATTGCAAATTACGTACTATCCACCACGTTTCACGAGGGCAATGTGAGTAATAACGGATTCGAGCCTGAAATTACGGCCTTTATGTGCATTTACTGCGCTGACATGGCCGCCGACACAGCCGGCGCTCAACGCGTGCAATACCCGGCCAATGTCAAGCTGATCAAATTGCCCTGCACCGGCAAGACAGACATCCGCTACATTCTCAAGGCGTTCGAAGAAGGCGCCGATGGCGTTTACATCGTGGCCTGCCCCATTGGCAACTGCCATCACGTGCGCGGCAATGAGCGGGCGCTGCGCCGCGTGAACAAAGCCAAAGAAATCCTAGACCAGGTTGGCCTGGGCAGCGAACGGCTGGATATTTTCTTCATGTCGGGCGGGCAAGGCGAAACCTTTGCCCAGGCTGCGCGGGTTATGACAGAACGCATCAAGGGGCTGGGGCCGAATCCGCTCAGGTGACCCCGTTTTTTATCCACCAAAGACACAAAGGGGCACTAAGGTTTCTATTTTGTAACTACTCAGCCGGCACCCTTCGACTACGCGCCGCGCATCCTGAGCGAAGTGAAACGCAGTCGAAGGAGCGCGGCGCTCCGCTCAGGATGCTGAGTAGACAACATGAGCTGCGCTCTCAACCAGGAATGAAAATAGAGC
>JBGSMF010000397.1:0-2478 GCA_041740315.1 Thermoflexales bacterium | reverse complement strand
CCGCTGACTCCTCGCCGGCCGGTGAGCGCCGCGCCCATCGCGTTGACAGCCAGCCAAGTCCCGTGGGCGGGAATCACGGGTATGCCCGAAGGTTTTGCCGACGGGGTTGATAATGTTGCCACCCTAATCAGCGATACCACCATCATCTACACCGGCGCGGGCCTGGGCCAGATCACCGGCACGGCCGGCATCACGCTGTACGTCAACTTTGCCGGGTCGGGCGATTCTCCAGCGGTTGCTCACAGTGACCACGACCACGCCGGCGTCTATGCCGCTGCTGCTCACACTCACCCAGGCGATGACATCACCAGCCCGGTGTCAGAGGCGCTGACTGCAACACACGCCCTCTCAGCCAATGACGCGGATACTCTGGATGGACAGCACGGCTCATATTACCAGGCTCGTGTGAGCGGCGCGTGTGCTGTAGGCAGTACTATCCGCACCATCAATGTTGATGGCACAGTCACATGCGAGCCTCACGATGGGTTCCCGATATTTTCACGCAGCACAGTGCAGAGCGCAGGCAATGCTGGCGCGTATTCATCTATCACTCTTGGCGCAGATGGATTAGGGCTGATTAGCTATTACGACGCAAGCCTCACCGACTTGAAAGTGGCACATTGCAATAATGCGGCCTGCACCAGCGCCACAATCAGCGCCCCAGATAGCGCAAGCGATGTGGGGATGTATACCTCGATTGCTATCGGCCCAGATGGATTGGGCTTGATCGCCTACTATGACAACACCCACAAAAATTTGAAGGTAGCTCATTGTTTAGACCCCAACTGCACCAGTGCCAACCTTGCGACATTAGACAGCGTGGGCGACGTAGGCATGTATGCCAGTGTCGCCATTGGCTCGGATGGGCTGGGGTTGATCGCCTACTATGACAACACCAACGGGGATCTAAAGGTGGTTCACTGCGGGAATGCTAACTGCAATAGTGGAAACACCATTACCACTCTGGATGCCTCGGCAGGAGCAGGCATGACGGCTTCCCTCGTCATTGGCTCAGATGGAATGGGCTTGATTGGCTACGAGGCCAACAACGCCGCCCTCAAAGTCGCGCATTGCAGCGATGTAGCCTGCGCCAGCGCCACCCTCAGCACGCTGGACACTGGGGTTATTGGCCCTGATGTAGCAATGGTTCTTGGCGCGGATGGGTTGGGCCTGATTAGCTATCACAACAACCTTGCCGGCAGCCTGAAAGCCGCGCACTGCGACAATATCAACTGCGCTACTGCTACCATTACTACACTGGAAGACATTGCGAACAGCGTTGGAAATTACACTGCTATCGCCATTGGCTCAGATGGACGCGGAATAATTGCTCATGGTGATGCAACTGCGGGGGGCCTTAGAATAACCCATTGCAATAACACAACTTGCGCCAGCGCGACGACTGTCGTGCTGGACAGCAGCGCCGGCATTCCGCTCAGTTCAATTGCCATTGGACTGGATGGAATGGCGCTAATCAGCTACGGATACAGCGATCTAAAAGTCGTGCATTGCTCAAATGTATTTTGCGTTCCATACGTCCGGCAGAGGTAGCCTTGAAACATTTATATGTTATCCCGCTTGCTCTTTTAGCCCTGTCGTTGGCCGGGGCAGTCTGGGCCTACCAGGCATATCACATTCAAATGGATACCACTGGTGGGCTGGATCAATCAGCCAGCGGTGACTTTATCCTGCAAGGGACACTAGGCCAAATCGCGCCTGGCCACAGCAGTGAGACAGGCTTTACGCTCGACGCCGGTTTCTGGACGCCGGGAGCGGCAGCGCGCCCGCCCGCCGGACCAAGGCGCATCTACCTGCCAATCGTCATCAGGAACTATCCGCTCATCGTTGATCTCCTTGATGTGCCGGGACGCTGCGACAACAGTTACACCATCGCAGCGGGCACGAGCTACCGTGAGAATTTCGGCGCGTCCAACGATAACGATTGGTACCAGTTCACTGCCGATGCAGGCATCACGTACACCATCCGAACATCCAGTCTGGGCGCGCGCGCCGATACGGTGATGGGGCTGTATGCTCCCGACTGCGCCACGCTGTTGGTAGAGAACGACGACAGCGGCGAGCCGAACGACAAGGGCAGCCTGATTATCTGGTCCGCGCCGACAACGGGCTTTTATCATCTCCTGGTGCGGAACTATGACTGGCGGATTTATGGCAGCGACACAAGTTACACGTTGCTCCTGGCGCAATCGACGTTCAACGTTCAACGTTCAACGTCTAACGTTCAATCCAAGCCCGCGCCGCCGCCCACACCGATGCCGGAGAGTCACTGATGTCCAAACGCGCGTTAGGTATTCTTGCGCTTGTCCTGGTCGTGTTGTTGGCAGCAGGCGCTCTGCCGGCGGCTGCTCAACCTGGTCTGTCCAACAGGCTGTGGAAACCGACCGTGCCGCCGACCCAGGCACCCGCGCCGCCGACACAAGCGCCGCCGACGGCCAAGCCACCTGTGCCGCCGACCGA
>JBGSMF010000396.1:0-15570 GCA_041740315.1 Thermoflexales bacterium | reverse complement strand
GCGGCGCGAGGTATGCGTCACCAATGGCCTGACGCCTGGGCCAGATTGCCCCTATCGCCGGACAGAGCTTTACCTGGCGGCAAGCCCCCTTCGTCCCATCGAGGCCGAATACGCGCGATTAGAGGGCAAGCTGGTTTGGCGCGCCCCCGCCGAATTGCGCGACTGGGCCAGGACAAACAATGTGCCCTTTGTGATAGCCGACCAACAACCAACGGTCACTGACGGCACACAATATGCAGTGCATAGCACACTTCCATTGCCACCTTGTCACCTTGTTCTCCTATCATCCCCCACACCGAACACGCATGTGCTGCTCGATCCGCACCTGCCGCTTGCCACCCAGCAACTCGAAGTGGCAGCAATGGTCGGCGACGAGGCCAATACCGAGCGGGTGGAATTTTTGGTAGATGGAGCAGTCTGGGCCAGCCTAAAGACCGCCCCGTATCGCGCGTGGTGGACCTTGCAGGCTGGCGATCATCAATTCGTGGCGGTGGCGGTTGACCGGCAAGGAAATCGCTGGCCCAGCGCGCCCGTAAATATTACCGTAGAGAATAGCGACCTTTCGCTTTCCTCTTTTTCACACCTTCAGCCTCTAGCGATCGGTGAAGACGATAAGCTGATCGCTGAAAGCTGATAGCTAAATACTTGTGAGGTGACCCATGTCTAACCTAAATTCCCCCCTGATCCGCGCTATTGCATCAACCCTTGTGCTGATTGTCATCATCGTCTGGCTGGCGTCGTGCGCGCAAACCGCCGCCCCCAAGCTGGTGGCTTGGAAGCCTGGCGCGGTTGACAACGTATCGCTGGATGCAACGCTCGAGCTGAGCTTTGACCAGCCGATGGATGCCGAGTCCATTGCGGCGGCGTTCCACATCACGCCGATGGTAAAAGGCCGCTTTGTGGCAGCCTATCCCCAATCATCTGCGCCGGCGCAGTCATTGTTGCGTGTAGGCTGGCGCAGTCCATTGCCAACTGTGGCGGCTGGCTCAATCGCCACGGTGTTTTCCTTCAGGCCTGATCGCCCGCTAGAAAAGGCCATGGTTTACCGGCTATCGCTGGATACATCGGCGTTTGCCTCCAGCGGCCAGCCGCTCAAGCAGCCTTTTACGGCGCTGTTTACAACCACCGGCCAATTGCAGGCGCAGTTTTACCCTCCAAGCGGCGCAAGCGATGTGCCTACCAACACCCACATCAGTTTATCTTTTAATGCGCCATTTTCGCCGACAAGCCTGCTACAGTTGGAATTCGGCTCGATGGGAGGAGGCTCTGTTCGCTGGCCGTCTGATAGGCGGTTCGAGTTTCAGCCTTTTAAACTTGAGCCGGCCACTCGTTACAGCCTGAGCCTGCCGGCCGGCCTCGTTGCTCCTTCGGGTGAAAAGCTTTTACACGATGTGGTGACTGTTTTTACCACCACCCTCCCCGCTGTGGCAAATCACGCCCCAGTGGGCAGCCTGGTTCGCCCTTCCACCAGTATCACGCTCACTTTTAACTTGCCCATGGACAAGCTCAGCGCACAAGCGCGTTTTGCCGTATACGGGCCAGGCGGCAATTTTATCCCCGGCCTGTTTGAATGGCCCAGCCCCAGCCGACTGGTGTTCACACCCCATTCGGCTTTGAGTGACGGTACAAGCTATTCGGTCACAGTCAAGTCTGGCATCAAAACAGTGCTGGGGGATGCGCCTTCCAATCGCAATTTTACCTATAGCTTTAGCGTCGCTCCACTCCCCAAGATTGTCAGCTCGCGGCCCGACGATGGCGATATGAAAACCAAAACCCGCGACCGCGTCTCGCTCAAGTTCAACGCGCCGATGGATGCTACATCGGTTGAAAAGGCTGTGCAAATCTTGCCCGCGCCTGCCACCGCGCCGCGTTTTGAGTGGGCCAAAAATGGAATGGCGCTTGACATTGTGTTTGAGATTGATCCGTCTGTGCTATATACAATAGTGCTGAGCGATGACGCGCGAGACTTGATCGGCCGCCCGCTGCAGGGCAATCGCAGCATTGCCTTTCGCGCCGCGCCGCAAGAGCCAAGCGTGTGGTTGGTGGGGCCGCGCGGCTACTGGAACAATGTGTACGGCACATATAACCCCAATCCACAAGTGCGGCAGTACACCCAGTTCCGCAATGTTGACCAATTGACCTATCGCCTGTCGTCCGTCAGGCGCGAGGATTTCTTGGCGGCTTTTCGGCCCGATTGGCACGGCAACAACAAAAAACCGGCCAGCACGCTGATGCACACCTGGGTGCAAACCGTCACCGCGCCAATCAACAAGCTAGCGTTCGCCGCTACCCAGGTGACCCTGCCCGATGGCAACCCGTTGCCCTCTGGCGTGTATTTGCTCGAGGTTGAGGGCTATCCGGGCAAAACCACCGATTGGCGCATCCTCATTGTTTCGCCCCTCAATCTGACGCTCAAGCGCAGCGACAAGCAGACCTTTATCTGGGCCACCGACCTGCGCACCGGCCAAGCTGTGGCTGGGCTGCCGTTGGCGGTTTACGATATGGATAAAAAGCTCATCACGCAGGGACGGACCAACGAGGTGGGTGTGCTCAAGACCGCCGAGGCGGAAGAGTGCCTTGATGCGTGGGAATGTGCCTATGGCTGGCGCCCACTATACGTGGTAGCCGAGTCCTCCCCCCCGCTTGCGGGGGGGACAAAAGGGGGGGAAGGTGAGGACCTGTGGGGCTTTGTCGCCAGCACCTGGGACGAGGGCATCGCCACGCGCGATTTTCGCATGCCCTACTACTATGGCGAGCCGTCGCACACCGTTTTCTTGTACACCGACCGGCCCATCTACCGCCCCGGCCAGAAGGTGTACTTTAAGGGCGTGGCGCGTCAAGACAACGATGGGCGCTACAGCCTGCCGGCCTTTGGCCGCTTGAACGTCATCATTGACGACGCGCAAGGCAACGAGATTTACCGCGAGGAATTGCCCCTGACCGACATTGGCACATTTTACGGCGAACTTGGGCTGGACGCAGAAGCAGCGCTAGGCTCGTACACCATCCAGGTCCAGTACGCTGAAGGCGAGTTATCCAGTTATGGCAACTTTCGCGTGGCCGAGTACCGTAAACCCGAGTTCAAAGTGAGCGTGACGCCCAGCAACCCCACGCCCGTGCACGGCGAAACCGTCACCGTCACTGTGCAGGCCGATTATTATTTTGGCGCGCCGCTGCCCAACGCCACAGTCGAATGGCGCTTGCAAGGTGATGACTATAGCTTTTGGCTGCCCAACGAGTGGTATAGCTTTGGCGACCAGGACGACTATTACTGGCTGTGGGGCCAAGACTATTCCAACGGCAACAATCTTTACGCCAACGGCACAGGCAAGACCAACGCCAGCGGCGCGTTCACCTTTACTGTTCCGCTCGATCTTTCCAAGGCCGGGCGCGGCCAGGTGCTAAGCTTTGAGGCCGATGTGATTGACCAAAACAACCAGGTGACTAGCTCCCGAGGCTATGCAGTGGCGCACAAGGGCAAATTGTATGTGGGGCTGCGCCCCCGCTGGTATGTGGCCCAGCCCAAGGAACTTTTAGAAATCCAACTGGTGGCGGCCGATCCCGATAAACAGCTATTGCCCAATGTGCCTTTGACGGTAGAGTTGTACCAGCGCAAATGGCTCACGGTGCGCGTGCGCGACGAGTACGGCGTGTATCGCTGGCAGAGCAGCTATACCGATACGCTCATCTCTACCCAGCTTGTCACCACGCACGTTGATGGGCGGGCAGTGGCCAAGGTGTTGCCGCCCAAGGGAGGCCAATACAAGGTGGTGGCAAAGGGCAAGCTTCCCACAGGTTCAGGACCAGCGGGAAGCTACGAAGCGCTTGCCTCAACCTTCTTTTGGATGTGGGGCGACGAGTATGTGAACTGGGGCATCCAAAACGACGACCGCATCAATGTGATTGCCGACAAGCGCAGCTATAGCCCCGGCGAGACGGCCCGCCTGCTCATCACCGCGCCGTTTGCCGATAGCACCGCGCTGGTCAGCGTCGAGCGCGGCGGCGTGCTGCGCTACTGGACGCTGCCGGTCAAGGGCACCAGCGCGCTGCTCGATGTGCCCATCCACGCCGATTACGCGCCCAATGTGTTTGTCAGCGTCGTTTTGCTCAAGGGCCAAGCTGCCGATTTTCCCGCCGCCGATTTCAAGCTTGGCTATGTGGCGCTCAACGTCGAATTGACGCAGCAAAAACTGAATGTGGAATTGATCCCCGACCGCGCGCGTTACGCGCCGCGCGACACGGCCGCCTACACGGTGCGCGTCACCAATTATCTCAGCCGGCCGGTAGAGGCCGAAGTGTCGCTCAGCCTGATTGACGCGGCGGTGCTGGCGCTGGTGGGCGATCAGGATCAAGACATCCTGGCGGCGTTTTATCGCCAGCGCGGCCTGGGTGTGCACAACAGCCTGACGCTGGTGACAAGCGTAGACCGCTATACAGCCTATCTCGACAAGAAAGCCAAGGGTGGCGGCGGTGGTGGCGAGGTGACCACGCGCGAACTGTTTGCCGACACGGCCTTTTGGCGCGCAGCGGTGCGCACCGGCCCCACCGGCCAAACGACGGTTTATGTGCCGCTGCCCGATAACCTGACCACCTGGCGCATGCGCGCCAAGGCCGTCAGCGCCGACACCCGCCTGGGCCAGGGCGAAGTGGACGTGATTGCCACACAAGACATTCTGCTGCGCCCGGTCTTGCCGCGCTTTTTCAGCGTGGGCGACCAGGCCCACATCGGCGCGATTGTCCACAACTATACCCCTGTCACAGAGACGATGAATGTGTCGCTGCAAATCCCAGAAGCCGGGCTTGTTGGAGAAAGCCAGTTCCTCAAGATTGGCCCGAACAGTTCTGCGCCGGTGTATTGGGATGTGAGCGTGTCGCGCACTCTGTCTGTCACAGTGCACATAAAAGCACTTACACCTGATGGCCGCGGCGACGCAGTCAAGCTGACGCTTCCCGTCAATGCCTTTTTTGACAACATTCCCTACAGCAACTATCAATCCATCACCGGCACGGCTACCATCACAGCCACCTTGCCGCCCGACGTAGACCGCAGCCTGGACGAGCTGGTGATCGAAGTGGAGCCGTCGCTGGCGGCCAGCATTGATAGCGGGCTGGAATACCTGGTAGGCTTTCCCTATGGCTGCGTCGAGCAGACGATGAGCAGCTTTTTGCCGGATGTGGTTGTGATGCGCCTCGTCGAGCAAGTGGGGATAGACGTTCGCCCCGGCTTTCGCGGCCAATTGAGCAGCATGATCGAATCGGGCATGCAGCGGTTGTACGGCTACCAGCACAACGACGGCGGATGGGGTTGGTGGAAAGACGACGAAAGCAATCCTTCCATCACGGCCTATGTGCTCTACGGCCTGCACCAGATGGAATTGGGCGGCCGGCCCATAGACGCCAAGGTGCGCAATGAGGCGGCGGGTTATCTGCTCAACTGGCTGCAGCGCTCGTCGGTAGATGACGCCATCGGCCCGACGCACGGCGCGGAGCATATCTCGAGCGGGGCCAACGTGCGCGCCTATGCGCTGTACGTGCTGGCCGAACTGGGGCAGGGCAATCCCGGCCTGACGGGCCGGCTGTATGAGCAGCGCGACAAGCTGGACAACTATGGCAAAGCGTACCTGGCTCTGGCGCTTTACATCACCAACGGACGCAAGACTGATGCCCGGGTCGAGACCGTGTTGCAAGAACTGCGCGACGCGGCAGAAAAGCAAGGCGGGACCGTCCATTGGGAAGACACACAACACGACTATTGGGGTATGAGCACCGGTGTGCGCACCACGGCCATTACCATCAATGCTTTTGTGCAACTGTTCATCGCCGACCCAACGGTTGACCCGGCGGCGCGCTGGCTGTTGACGCAGCGGCAACAAGGCCACTGGGGCACCACCCAAGAAACGAGCATGAGCCTGGTGGCCCTGGTCGAATATCTGACGGCTACCTTTGAGCGCGACGGCAACTATAGCTACACTATTCGCGTCAATGGCCAAGAAATCACAACGCAAGCCGTCACGCCCCAGACGCTGGGCAAACGCGGCAAGTGGGTTATCCCGCTGTCAGAGCTTGGGCCAGGCGACCCGGTGGTTCAAGTTACGCGCAACGCCGGCCCCGGCGGGCCTGTTCGCGCCAACGTCAGCCTGCGGCATTATCGCTCGGGCGATGACATCAAGCCCATCACCAGCCAGGGCGTGCGCGTCACGCGCAGCTATGCCGTCGCGGGCAAATCGCTAGACCAGCTCAGCACGGGCGATATTGTCACCGTCACCTTGACCGTCAAGTTCGATTCCAGCATGACCTATGTCATCGTAGAAGATCCGCTGCCGGCCGGGCTAGAGCCGATAGACACCAGCCTGGCTACCACCAGCCAGCAGTTCCAGGGCAGCTCACAGGATTGGGTTTGGGATCACGTAGAGTTGCGCGACGACCGGGTGGCCTTGTTTGCCACGTGGCTGCCCGGCGGCGGCACACGCACCTACACCTACCTGGCGCGCGCCACCACCTCCGGCTCGTTTTACGCGCTGCCCTTGCAAGCGTATGCCATGTACTATCCAGATGTAACTGGCCGCACGTCTGGCGTGGTGGTAAAGATAAAGTAATCTTGGCCCTCACCCCCTACCCCCTCTCCCAAGTCCTGCCCTGAGCGAAGCTGAAGGGTTGGGAGAGGGGAATGCCCACAGCGTAGCGGAGGGCAGGGGTGAGGGCAGGCTGGAGAAAAATACGATGCAAGCTCTTGCCAGGCTCTCTTGCAGATTAGCTTTGCTCAGCGTGTTGGCAGCGGTTGCGCTGATTCTTGCAGCGTGTTCCACTATGCCCTCGACGCAGAAGCAACCAAGTTTGCCAGAGGCACAAACCCCTCACCCAACGGCCACGGTAAGTGCGCCAACAAAAACACCTCCTTTCTATCCTACAGCTAGACCTGAGACAAGTCCAACTAGGGTAATCACATTAACGCCATCAGACAACGTTGTTGTGAAAGCCTTTCAAATTGAATCTGGCGTGTATGATTACGAGCATCCAGACTTGCACAGGAATGTTGTAAAAGCATTTTGGTCTGATGATGAGCAGCTTGTGTACTATGCCTTCCTGACAAGGATAGAAAGGTCTTTGGGATGGGCAGCTTATGATGTCACAACCCATGTGACAACGATAATATCCTCCCCTCTAAAATATGATAACCAAGTCTGGCAACATCTGGATGTCCCAGATCCTGGCGTTAGTGCAGGTGTCATCCCAGAGTTGCAGGGATATGTCTCACCAAGTGGCAAGCAAGTTATTTACATAATAGGATATGGCAATCCCTTTAATACACCTTATCCTTCTGCCAGGACTGAAATCTGGGTCGCTGGTTCAGGCAGTCACCGTAAAACCAAGTTGTCTTTCATGCCACTTATCGGCAGTATCAGTAACGCCGCTTGGTTCAAAGATGAAACCAAGATCATCTTTGATTTTCGCTACGAAGGCGCGGTTACGGACTTGCGTATCGCAGATGTTCAAGATGGTACGGTTGTATCACTGGCCAACGTGTCAGACTTTAAAGAAGGTGTAATAGACTGGGCTTTATCATTGGATGATGCGACTCTTGCTGTCACAAAAATGGAAGGCAGTCTGTGGCTCGTATTTTTAAAAGATGGGAAATCAAGAGTTATTGCAGAGTTTGGTATAAATCCGCACTGGTCAAAAGATGGTAAAACTTTGTATTACGTGTGGAGACCATCTTATAGTGAGACATACACATTGCGTTCTTATGATATTGTATCTGGCAACACTTCCAATGTGGTCAATCAATCCAGGCATACAAATGCACTTGCCGCGCTTACTTCAGGCAAGTTCACGGTCTCATCCAGCGGGGACAAAATACTATTGTGGGGAGGGGATCTCTGGTTGGTTGAACTGCGCAAGTAAAAGTGGCAAAGGGTGAAGGACGCCCACACCCCATACTGATAGCTTGCTGCCCTTCATCGTGGGCGCATTCTCAAACAACGCCAATTCATCCGCGCGTCGGGGCGACTGCGAATCGCCCCGATTAGATGTAAGATGACTTGTACCAGCCCGCAACTCTATACCCGCCTCTGCGTATACATGGATGAAAAACCTGCGTTCAGCGCAGTATTGCCATTCTGAGCAAAGCGAAGGAAAGTCAATTAGCGATTTGCCTATCAGCAGAGGCAAACAAGGAGACTGTTGAGGCAACATGAAATCCCATCACATTTCTGACCCGGCCCTGGCCGCAGCCATTACCCGGGCCGCCAGCAAGCAAACTTTTTACACGGTTCGTTTCCTGGTAGATAGCGACCTGGTCCAAGATGCATACCGAGCCTATGCCTACTTTCGTTGGGTAGACGATTGGCTGGATCAAGAAAATCGCCCCCGAACGGAGCGCCTGGCCTTTGTGACTCGCCAGCAAGCCCTGCTGGCGAGTTTTTCTCGCGGAGATCTATTGGCCGATCTGGCTCCAGAAGAGCGCCTGCTGGCAAGCCTGGCCCAGCGGGCTAGAGAAAAGAACAAGGGGCTGCAAACTTATCTTCGCAACATGATGGCCGTCATGGCCTTTGATGCTGACCGCCGTGGGCAGCTTGTTTCGCGGCGCGAATTGAGCCAGTACACCCGCTGGTTGGCCGTGGCGGTGACCGAAGCCCTCCATTACTTTATCGGCCACGACTGCGCCTCGCCGCAAGGCGAGCTGCGTTACGTGGCCGTCACCGGGGCGCACATTACGCACATGCTGCGCGACGCGCAAGAAGATGCCAGGGCAGGTTATTACAACATCCCCCGCGAGGTGGTAGCTGCCAGCGGCATTGCCCCTGAGGATGTAGAGAGCAAGGCCTATCGGGGTTGGGTGAAAGAGCGTGTGCACAAGGCGCGCGCCTGCTTTAGGATAGGCAGAGATTACCTTGCCCAGGTAGAAAACCTGCGCTGCCGTATCGCCGGCTATGCCTACATCCACAATTTTGAAGCGACACTCGATTGTATTGAAGATGCAGGCTGCCGGCTGCAAGCCCAATACCCCGAACGCTCAAGCTGTGGCCGCGGAGTAGAGATGATGGGATGGGCGCTGTGGATGGCGCTCAATCATCGCCAGCCTACCCACATCTCGTCTGCTTTGCCGGCCAGGTGAAACCATGAAACAGACATCTGTGAAACAGGCATCTGTCCTCGTTATCGGCGCTGGCCTGGGCGGGATTGCCGCTGCGGCGCACCTGGCTCAACGCGGCCTGCACGTCACCGTTCTCGAAAAGAACACCCGCCCAGGCGGGCGCTGTGACCACTTTAGCCGCGAGGGGCATCACTTTGACACCGGCCCAACACTTTTTATCATGCCGCACGTGTTCGAAGACGAATTCGCCGCCTTGGGCGCCTCGCTGCACGAGAGGCTCAAGCTCCAACGGGTGGATCCCACCTACCGCCTGGTTTTTGACGATGGCAGTCACCTCGCGCTCACTTCAGACCTAAAGGCGATGCACGATCAATTAGAAGCCATTGAGCCAGACAGCTTTCAGAGCTTTTTGCGTTACATGGACGAGGGTCACCGTCACTACAACCAAGCCATGCAGCACCTGGTCAACCGCGATTTTCGCACGGCGGGCGAGTTTTTTAACCTGCGCAACCTGCCCTTGATCTTTAGCCTCAAGCCATTCTCCAGGCATTACAGCCACATGGCAGCCTACTTTAATGAGCCACGATTAAAGTCCGCTTTCACCTTTCAGGATGTGTACATGGGCCTGAGTCCATTCGAGGCCCCGGCCACCTTTTCGATGATGCCCTACACCGAGATGGCCCACGGCGTTTGGTACCCTCAAGGCGGCCTGTACCGCGTGGTAGAGGCGTTGATGGAGATCGCCCAACAAGCCGGGGTAGAATTCGCTTTCGATACAACCGTGAAACAAATCGAGTTGAACGGCAAATGCGCCAAAGGGGTGATCCTGGAAGATGGGCAGCGCCTGAAAGCGGACGCCATCCTCGCCAACGCCGACCTGCCTTACGTCTATCAGGATTTGCTGCCCCCCGACGGGCATGCCAAACAACTGGCCCACAAGCGATATTCGTGCTCGGTGATCAGCTTTTTCTGGGGTGTAGATCGCCCCTACGAGGCCCTTGGGCCGCACACGCTGTTTCTGGCTGATGATTACCGCGCCAACTTTGACGAGATTATCCGCGACATGACCGTTCCCACCAACCCCAGCCTGTACATCCACGCCCCGGCCCGGCTCGATCCAGACATGGCTCCAGCCGGCCAAGAGACACTGATCGCCGTCGTTCCAGTAGGCCACATGAACGAGCGCGAAGACCAGGATTGGAAGGCGCTCATCGAACAGGCCCGGCAAGCCGTGTTCCGCCGCCTGGAATTGTTGGGGATCACCGATCTGCAAGCACACATTAAATTTGAGACGTGCTTTACGCCGCTTTCGTGGCGCAAGCGCTACAACTTGGTCAAAGGCTCTACCCACGGGCTGTGTCACAACCTGATGCAGCTAGGCTACTTGCGACCGGGGAACCGCCACCCTCGCTACCACAACCTGTATTTCGCCGGGGCCAGCACGCATCCCGGCACGGGCATGCCCACAGCCCTGATCTCTGCCCGCTTGGCCGTGCAACGGATGATAGAGGATTTCGGCGCCTCTCGGTAGATAACATGCGCTACGCTCTCCCCTAGGGATGAAAATACCTCGACAAGTCGAGGATTCCCGAACTCGTTCGGGCTATTTTCGGAATAGTCTGGCTATGCTACAATTGTAGCGACGGCGCAAAAAAGGAGTGCAGGGGCATGCAAGGCCGCAACGCGAATAATAGAGAGGCTCAAATGAAACCATCTAGACACAATCTAAAATTGTGGGCAGTGATTCTATCTGCCATCCTGATCGCTGCAACGGCAAGTTGCGAGCACACAAGCAGCATTGAACAGGAATATCAAGAGAAGTGGAATTCTTTTGCCATATCTCTGAGAGCATTCCTGGATGAGCCAGGAATGTCTGCCGACAAGATTGCTTTTAGCGCAATGGGGGACCTATACCTGGTAACTCTAGACGGAGTCGAGACAATCAATTTAGACTACCCTGTTCGTGAAATCACTTGGTCTCCCGATGGCAATTCCTTGTTGCTCAACTTGAAGCAATCAGGATCCAATCCTTATCACGATCTTGTCATTGTCAGTGGCAGTGATTGGTCGGACAGAAAGTATGTACAAAAGAGGATTGCTTATTGTAACGGAATAGATTGGAGCCCCGATGGAAAGCACATAGTCTATTCTTGTAGGCCAGCGGAATCTGAGTGGAAAAGGGGAATATACATTGCTGATAAAGATGGCAAGAATCATAAACTGCTAACCAGCGATGGTTGCCAACCCACCTGGTCTCCAGATGGTTCTCGCATTGCTTTCATTGGGTATCAAGGCGGTCCTAAAGTTGAAGTCATAGAACCCGACAATCCCAATAGCCGTCGAACGGTCTACACGCTTGAAGACGGGAGTTGTGATCGTGAAACAACAAACCCGAGTTGGTTTCCAGATTCCCGGAGGTTATTGGTTTCCAATAGCATAAAACAACCGTCAATTCAAATACTGGACCTGGATCAAGATTCTGCAAGCACCTCACTTGACCTAACAGACCAAACAGGCCAAGTAGAAACAAGTATTGTTCAGGCCATTGCATTGTCGGACGGTAGACATATTGTTTACAAGCTCTTTTACAATGAAGCTGGGTGTAAAGCCATCTCATGCTACTTTGAAAAACTGCTGCTCTGGAATCTAGCCGATGGGACGCAAAAAGAAATATCATTGCATCAAGGCATTTACTACCTGGGGGATTTTGATTGGTGGCATGCCTTGCCCTAAGGCCTCGTTTGAAGGCAAGGACAATCCCGCTGCCATGCTACAAGCGTGGCCTATCGCGGCAAAGCAGTCAAGTGTGCCTGCCGCTCATTGTCCTGGCTGGCGGCTTTCGACCGTGACGCCGGTCAAATTCAGCGCGGGATCGAGTGAGCCGAGCGTGTCTGAAGTATCGGCGATCTCGATGAGAGAAAGGCGTCCCTGCTGGCACACCGTTGGCAGGGAGAGGCTGAGCAGATCAATATAGCCCGTCGCCGGCGCATCCGCAATAGCGCCGCTCCACGCCAGACGCGCCCTGGTCGCCGTAGACACAACCTCACTCGACGAAGCATTCCATTCGCGCACATCTTGCCCCAATTTCAGTTGAGCGATCACGGTCCGAACGCCGTCACAAGTCACGGCCACCTCGCCGACCGTTTTCCCGCTGAATTGTGTAAAGCCATTGCCGGTATTGAGCAAAAGGTGCAAGCGATATGCATTGGACACGTCCACGGGCAATTGCGCAGTGGTGGGGTAGGCAGCGTGGGGCGCAGGCGCAGCCTGGCTCTTGAAAATGCGCGGGGATAGATCGAACGGAATCTCTTTCAGGCTGACACGGCCGGTGGGCGGTGACTGAAAACCGGAATCGGCGTTGGCAATCGAGTCGAGAACGATGGTATGAAAAGTTGACGTAAAAGGCGTAGGAGGCGGAAGCGGGCTGCGCGAACCAATATCCCACAACCTCACCGTGCCATCGTCGCTGCTAGACACGATGATGCGGCCATCTGAACTGGAAAGCAGGTCATTCACCAAGCCGCTGTGCTCCCAGACAGTTTGCACAAGTTGGCCGCTGGCTGCGTCCCACACCTGTAGCGCGCCATCTGCGTTGCCAGAAACCAACCACTGCCCGTCCAGGCTGTAAAGCAGTCTGGTGGCCCTGGCTGTCAATCCCTGAAGCAAATGGCTACGCTGGCCGGTGTTGATGTTCCAAATGCCCAAAGAGCCATCATCGCCGCCGATAGCAACTGCCGTCCCTTCTGGATTGAGCGCCAGGCTGGTTACAAAGATGGGCAAGTTTGTTGCCGCGCGCTTGCCCAAAGACACCGTCAAAAGAGTTTCGCCTGTCTGGACATTCCAAACTTCAACAGGCCCTTGGCGCAAACAGTGATTGCTTTGAGAAACGGCGGCGATCACGTTGCCATATAGGCCTTGGCTAAAACTGTTAGCGTAAGGGAACGCTGCTGATGACCAGAGTGGAGACGCATCGCCCTGAGAAGACAACAAGCTGCTGGTGGAATAGGCCGCAACATCACCCTGGCTGCCTCTGGAACAAGCGTCAAACTGGTGGCGACCCGTCAACACAATCTGGACTGAAGGAAAAGCCTCGATGAACACTAACCACGGATAGGTCTCATGCGTAGAAAGCAGATTGCCTGTTTTTACATCCCACAACCGTATGTCGCTGTTGCCCACTGGGCCAGAGGAAAAGGCGCGCAAGGGCAATTCGCCGGTAGAAGCCAAAGTCGCGCCATCGGGGCTAAACAGCAAGCTCAGCACAGTGCCTGGATGCCCTTCGAGCGTATGCAGCAGGCGGCCTGTTTTGGCATCCAAAAGTTGGATGGCTCGATCTTGCGCCAGTGCCAATATTTGACCATCTGGGCTGATGGCAACAAGATATGGATCGAACGGATTTACAGAACTTGGCCCCGAAAGGTCACTCAACGCTTTGAGCTGGCCGGCAGTTCGGTCCACCTGCCAGACCTTGGTTTCTCCGGCTCTGAACACAAACAAGTAATCGTCCGGCGTCAAGACTGACTTTTCCACAGCTTTGTTGTTGACCGTTTGCAACAGTTGCCCAGACATAATGTTCCATACTCTCAGACTGGATCGGTCCAGAGCTGCAAACCTATGACCGTCTGGGCTGAACGAAAGGGGAGGTCGTCCTCCTCCCCAATCCACTTGAAACTCGAACGTGTGCAGCACCTGACCATTGTCTATGTCCCATAGCTTGAGAAGGTCGGAGCTTGCAACGGCAAGCGTGCGCCCGTCTGGGCTAAAGACCAGGGCCAAGGCAAGCCCATCTCCATCTAGCGTATGCGCGAGCTGGCCGGTATCCATATCCCATATCTTGACGTGTCCCCCAGCGGCGGCAAGCTGGCGACTATCCGAGCTGAAAGCAAGTTTGCTGGCATACGGTCCCTCTAGGGTGCGCAAGAGTTGGCCGGTGTTGGCATCAAAAATTTCGATTGTGTCCGGATCGCCTCTTCCATCTACCGAGATTGCCATCTTGGCGCTATCAGGGCTAAAAGCGGCCCCATTGATACTGCGTTCCTCGACAAACAACGGTGCGCCAGTTTCCAGATCCCACAGAGTGGCTTTCTCCTCCCAAATCCCAACCCGCCGCAAATCCGGGCTAAAAATAATATCCCACCACGCCAACTCAAAGTCGCGCACTGGTTGGCCGGTGGCGACATTCCACAGTCTCACTACATCCCGCCCCACGGTTGCCAATGTGCGCCCATCGGGGCTAAAGGCAACCACTATGCCCGCCTGGCCCGCATCCAAGGCGCGCAGTTTTTGGCCTGTATCCACATTCCACAAAGTGACCATGCTTTGAGTCAAGTCGCTCAGGCTCTTGCCGGGACCCGCCGCCAGCGTGTGTCCATCAGGACTCAGGGCAACGCTCTTGACCCAAGTCCCTGCATCAATATGCCGTACCATTTGCAGCGCATCGGCCTCGTACACCGAGACGCCCAGCGCGCCGCCCACGATCAAGAGTTTACTATCGAGCGACCAGGCGATGGCGCTCGCCCCGCCATCGCCCGCCTTGGCGAGCGATTTTATGGGCGCGGCGCCGGCTAAAGGTGTAGCGCCGAGCATTGGCGCAGGCGATGTCTGCGCCAACGGGCTGGTTGGAGAAACAACCCGAACTGTGGGGAACGCATCGGCGCCGAGCGCCGGTGTTGGCGGGTGTGCCTGTTGCGCCAACGTGGTGGCCGTGGCAAGAGAGGGTGGGTGTGTATCCACTAATGGGGTGCAGGCAAGTAGCGTGAGTGTGATGGCAAATAGCAATGCCAAATTCTTGCAGATCGTCATTGTGTATCCTCTCATACAATCCAGCCCTTGTGCAAAGCCAGCGCCACCGCCTCCGTCCTCGATTGCGTCACAGTCTTGTTAAAGATGGAATTCATGTGGAACTGCACAGTGCGCTCGCTGATGCCCAGCCGGTAGGCGATTTCCTTCTTGGGTCAATTTACAATTCCTGCATCTCGAACACCGCAATCGAAGCGATGAGGCACACCACAATCCACACTTGGGCAGGGGCCGCCACAACCCGTGCAGAGATCCGGATCGACGATCGGCTGACTCACCATGTTCGTCCGCTGCTTCTTGCCGTCGTGGAACTCGATCTCCACGTCGACCAGGCGGGTCGCCTTTTCCGAAGCCGGACATTGTACTATGCGGCAGGGAAGAGGGTAGGAGTGTCCAGAGAGTCCCTCCGTGCATCCGCACCACTTTGGCGGGCGGATTCAGGTGCCTGACGATTTTCCGACATCGTCATTCTCCGTAAGGATTCGCCTCCCCCGATGCCTCCCCGGCTTCAGCACTCCCCTCCGCCGCCCCGGTCCGAAGATTCAGGAACGGCGGCCCAAACAACGACCGCGTCTCGTTGGCGCTCACCACGTGAATCGCCGGCTCGTCTTTGAAAGTGCAGTCCTTCACACAGCCCCCACAACCCGTGCAGAGATCCGGATCGACGATCGGCTGAC
>JBGSMF010000395.1:0-2839 GCA_041740315.1 Thermoflexales bacterium | reverse complement strand
ATAGGGTGCCGCCGTCGCGTTCCACTCAACCAGCACTTGCTCTCGCTCACCCCTCGTCAGCAGCGGCAGCTCGGACAGCCGCGCGTCCGGGTTCGCCACAATGCCCTCTAACATATTCTGCCAGTGCCCTACCATTCGCTCGATGGTGCCCGCCTCAAACAAGTCCGTACAAAACTCTATTGCTCCTTTGATCGTCTGCCCAGTACCAGTCAATGACAAACTCAAATCAAACTTGGCTGTCTGGCTTTCCGCTTCCAAGCCCAGGTCAATCTCTGTAAGACTACCCCCTGCCCCCAAAGTACCTAGAATCAGTGCTTGTTCCTCCGGCATTTCTGCCTGGGCATCTTCAAGATCAAACATGGCCTGGAACAATGGATTGCGACTCGGGTCTCGTTTCGGCAGCAATTCCTTGACCAGTGTCTCAAAAGGCAAATCTTGATGAGCATAGGCTTCCCAAGCAGTATCCCGCACCCGGTCCAGCAGATCTCGAAAGCAGGGATCGCCAGCCAAGTCAGTGCGAATGACGAGTGTATTGACAAAAAAACCGATCAGCCCTTCAACCTCGGCCCGATGGCGACCTGCTATGGGGATACCCACAAGAATGTCTTCCTGACCGGTATAGTGATAGAGCAGAACATTGAATGCAGTCAGCAGAGTCACGAATAGATTACTGCCTGTTTGCCGATTTAGTTCCTTGATAGCCAGAGTGAGGCTGGCCGACAACTCGATCGGAATAGACGCACCGCGGAAAGATTGGGTTGCCAGGCGTGGATGGTCGGCAGGCAATTCCAGAACGAAAGAGGCCCCTTCGAGTTGCTGCTGCCAATAGGCTAACTGGGCCACCAGCTTTTCTCCCTGAAGCCAGCGGTGCTGCCAATCGGCAAAGTCCGCATATTGGATAGGCAGTTCGGATAAGGGCGAAGGTTTTTTATTGAGGAAGGCATCATAGAGTATCTTGAGTTCATATACGAATACTCTAGCTGACCAAGCATCTGTAATAATATGATGCATGTTCAAAATCAGGATATGTTCGTTTTCACCCAATCGCAACAGGTTCTTGCGCAGCAATGGCCCTCGAGCGAGATCGAAGGGGCGCTGCACTTCTTCCATCACCAATTGTTGCGCTTTTACCTCTTGTTCCGCTTGAGGCAGGCTACTCAGGTCCACCACAATCAGCGGGATCACTCCTACTGGAGCAATGATCTGAACAGGTTGCTCATCTACAGTCGCAAAAGTCGTACGCAAGGTATCATGCCGCCGTACGATTTCCTCGAGTGCCCATTCCAACACAGCCACATCAAGGGAGCCATGCAGGCGCGAGATGAGGGGAACATTGTAAAAAGGGCTGTCTGGCATCAACTGATTGAGAAACCATAGACCCTGTTGAGCAAACGACAATGGAGCGGGCCCCTGGTCTTGGCGTCGAGGTATAGTCCACTCTTTGCCCTGAAGCTTCCCACGTAACCGTTTCTCAAACAGGGCTTGCTTGGCGGTCGAAAGTTGGGCATGGCGTGCTGATAGGAGATCTCGCTGTTCTAAACCTTCGTCTTTTGACATTTTTCCCTCAGTCTTTTGACAAGATAGTTGTGTTTGTTCGTCGAGAGTTTAGCTCCTCATGCCCAAAGATGGCAACCCAATTATTTTCTCAACCTCTTTTATCTTCAGGCCGGTCCTTTCGATCAGAAGACGGTAGGCGCATCTGACCGAATCCATTTGCTTTTTCATCAGAGTCGTCGCTTCAGCACGCATACCGAGTTTTTCGGGTCCCTCCGACAATGAGATAGTGACATCTAGCAATCGCCTAACACAAGCAAATACCTCAAAACATTCCATTTGGGTCACTGGCGCGCCTGTTATGCGCTCGTATTCCTGCAAGATGCAATTGCGCCAGTCTACGCCAAAGCCTGAATTTTCCAGTACCAGCGTCCAGGCCAGATCGAAGCGCGAATCGGTCACGTGAAGTCCAGGCCAGTCAATGACGGCAGCCGATCCATCACCGCGCACAAGCACATTACTCGGATGATAGTCCCAGTGGACGACTGCAGGCTGCAAACAGAGCAAACTATCCCGCCTCACTTGCAGCCACTCGACCACTGGAAGAAAATCCGAGTCAGGGTAACGCATCAAAGATTTGCGCGTGGAGCTTAGCCAGCGATCCACAAAACGATAGGTCTCTGGCACCTCATAGCCTGCCACGTCATCAACAAAGGGCCGCCAGTCTAGGGTGTGGAGTTGCACGAACAAACCGCAAAATAGATGGGTGAGTTTCTGCTGTTGTGCTTCTGATGAGCCACACAAAAGGGATCTCATTACTTGCCCCTCGATTTTTTCCATGACGACAAACGGTTTGCCAAAGAGTGAAGATTGACATTCGAGCGCCATCACCCGAGGGACTGGATAATCCACAGCTTTAAGTTTCCGCATGCCATTGAATTCATGCGCGGCCTTGCGGGGAGCACCGTATCCATGATAAAGACGCAGGATCAAACGCTCACGTTGTCGTCTCGCTGCAGCCCCCCACTCCAAGTCAAACGAGTACAACTCACATTCCCAACCGCTTGTGATGTCTACCAGGTTGCTAACCTTTACATTCTGCTTGGCCGGAAATGACTTGATGCAGTAAGCCTGGAGTCGGTTTTGGATTTCAATACTCATGATCTGCCTCCAATCTCGGAACGGTCCATTTCACCCATTGCTTTTCATGTCTTGACATTTCTAGTTTGCAACCTCTTGGCAAGCAATGCTCGTTTGGCAACCGAGAGCTTGGTCTCTCGCTCCGAAAGCTGTCCCCGCCGCAACGCAACCTCATCTTCCACCCGGCTGTGCCCCATCTCTTCTG
>JBGSMF010000394.1:0-2918 GCA_041740315.1 Thermoflexales bacterium | reverse complement strand
CAAGCCATAGTCGTCGCCCACCAACTCTAGGCTCTTGAAGCTGACCTCGATCCGCGTGCCTTCTTTGGTCAGATAGCTCAGCCCCAGGTTGGTCAACGCTTTGCGGATGTTGACCGCCGCCTCGATCAGTTCGCTTTCCAGGTTCGTGCTCATGGTCTTGACCACCGACGACTGACCACCGACATTGTCGGTGGTCAGTCGTCATTCGTCACTCTCCATTCTCCAGCAACAATCGCTCCACATGGCTCGGCTCGAGCGGGCTGACCCGCACCGGCGGCAACGGCGCACACAAGGCCGGCCTAGCCAGCAGCGCCTGCGCCAACTGCTCGGCCGGGCGGGTGTCGCTACCTCCCTTGCTGTTGCGCGTCGCCGCCGCCATCAGCCCGATTGCCTGCGCCTGGGTTGACAGTTGCAGCAAGCTGTTCTCGCTGCCGGCCGTTGGAAACTGCGCCTGCGGCCCTCGCTCTTTCTGCCCCAGCAGCAGCCCCACTGCACTGGGCACGCTGTAGATCGTCGTCGGCCCCAAGGCCCGGTTCGGATCGTGCACTATCGTCACTCCGTTCCACGAACGCCTAACAATCACCGGGTACAATCCCGCGCTGTTGGGGTAGACCGAGGTGGCTCGCTTGTTCAGCCACGCCACGGCCGCAAACGCGCTCCCCACCGCCAACACCAGCACTCCCACTCCCAAGCCAGTCGCAATCAGGGTGTTGCGCAGCGAGGCCGCTGGCAGGGCGTTACGGCTGGCCTGAGCATCAACCGCAGCTTTGTCGGCCTCCGCCTCAAGGATCTGCCGCTCCACTGCCCGCCGGGCTGATTCGTCTTGCGCCGCCAGGGCTACTCGGGTGGCTTGGGCTTCTCGCACTGGATCACGGATTTCTACACTGCCAGCTTTGATGTTACACGAAGGGAGCAACATCAGGCAAGCAAAAAGCACCAAGCCAACAGTGAAATATGAAACGAGGCACTGCACTCTCATTGTATCCTCCACCAAAACCCAAAAGACCCTTGCACATAATAACGCCAAAAATAGAACATTTGTTCCATTGTAACATCAATTAGATTGCGTGTCAAGAAATTTTAAGGAAAAAGACGGCAGTCCCTGCGGGCTGCCGTCTTGACCAACTCGTTTCAAGTCGTTTCTAGTGATTTCGCATCACCAATGGCAGATAAAGCTTATAGATGCTTGTCACTACAACCGTATGACTGATTGCCGCCTGGCTTGGGCAGCCGTTCGTCGCTGTCATCCAGACCGTAAACGTATCGCTGGCGCCAAAGGTATGCGTCACCGGATTGCCCACCTGAAGCCCAGTCCCATCGCCAAAGTTCCACGTGTAGGTGACAGGCGTCCACGCCCCCAACGGCGTGTGGCTGCCGCTAAAGCTCACTTCCTCTCCTACCTGGGGCGACAACGGTGAAAAGACATACTCTGCCCCACTGACAGAGACACACCCCACCACCGCCGTCGTCGTGAGCGATGCGCTGTCTGTTTGGGTTGGATTGCCCTGCGAGGTGATTGTGACCGTCACCACATCCGTATCGCCATCGAGCGCTCCAGGCGGAATATCTACCGTCACATTCACCTCTGCCGCGCCATCGGGCGCCAGGCTCACCAAGGCAGGCAAGACGCTGCCGGTCCAACCATTAACATCTGTATAGGCAATGTTCATATTATCGGCCACGTTGCCGGTGTTGCGCACCGTCAGCGTGTAGGCCAGGCTATCACCCGGCGCGCCGCTGTTGGCGGCAGTTGGCGGCGTTAACTCTACGCCATACGTCGGCGTGATGCTCCCCCCGCTGACAACCACGGCCTGGCTCATTGTCACCTGGCTGCACGCATTGACGGCCGTCACCACCACGGTGTGCGTGCCGCTAAAGGTGTAGGTGTGGTAGGCCGGGTTGCCGCTGCCTGTGCCGCCATCGCCAAAGCTCCACTCGTAGCTAATGGGCAAGGTGGCGCTGTACGGTGTGATGGTAGCCGTAAATGCCACCGTTTGGCCGGTCTGCGGCGCAAGCGGCGTCCAAGCAAAATCAACTCCGCTTATCTCGATACATGCCAGCTCGTATGCTCCCATATCATAACCACTGCCATACGGGCGGAGGTTATTATCCAGGTCTACCGGCAAGCCGCTGGCGCAAGCATCTACCGCCGGGCTGCCACTTTGCAAGTGATAGTCTTCGCCCGCGCCGGGGGCGACAAACTGCGGGTTAATTGCCGGCCCAGCATGGTTGCCATCGTCAATGTTGCACGAGGTGATGACGGGCGTCGTCGCAAAACCGCCATTGGTGTTACCCCAGGCGATGGTGTTAGAGACCGCACTGGCAACGCCAGAAAAGCCCGACCCGCCTACATTATTGGCGAGTGTGGTGTGTGTCACGGTGAACGCACCGCCGGATCTGCGGATACCGGCGCCTAAAGCCAGGCTCACCGTGTTGCTATAGATCAAGCTGTTGGCGACTTCTCCCACAGCGCTCGCCCCGACCTGGTAGATTGCGCCGCCGCGATAGGCGTTGTTGCGGTGCAGGTAGGTGTGATCCACGCTCAACACGCTGTCATTGACATAGAGCGCCCCGCCGTCACCGGCACTGTTCGCATCACTGTCGGCGGTGTTGCCATAAAATGCGCTGCACTGCCCGGTGAGCGGATTGCACGGCATCGCCAGCACGGCCTGCGGGCCGAGGGATTCTTGCCCGGCAGGACGCTCGGACGCCAGCAAGGTTGTGGGATAGCTGGCATAAATGTCCAGCGTCGAGGTATAGGCCGCGATGGCCCCGCCGTGGTCTGTGGCCTGGTTATTGTAAAAGGCACAGTTGTCGGCGTCAAAGATGCTGCCGCTCAGGTAGAGCGCGCCGCCCGCGCCGGCCGTGGCATGGTTGCCGTCGGGATCGTGGCCGAACTCGGCCCCATCGCATTCGAC
>JBGSMF010000393.1:0-37310 GCA_041740315.1 Thermoflexales bacterium | reverse complement strand
TACTCAGCCTGCACCCTTCGACCTGTCTGCCGACAGAGCAGGCTACGCGCCGCGCAGCCTGAGCGGAGTGAAACGCAGTCGAAGGAGCGCGGCGCGTAGCCTGAGCAAGGCCGAAGGACGCTCAGGCTGCTGAGTAGTTACTATTAATGTAGGACTGGCGACCGAATCACTCGAGCCAGGCAGGCCCACCCGTGGTTAGGTATGGACTGCCTTTCCCAACCCTTTGAGGGTTGCGCCCAAATGATCCCTTTGCTCATCAACCACAGCCTGACCGCGTTGTTCTAGTTCATCGGCCTTTTCGCGCACGTCGGCTGTGACCTGGCGAGCTTTGGTGCGAGTCAGCGCCATCGCGTCTTCGACGTTTTTGACCGTCCGATCACGCAGTTCGATGCTTTTCTGCTGGATTTGGACGCGCGTCTTTTTCCCTGATTGCGGCGCCAGCAACAGCATCGCTACCGCGCCGGCCAGTCCGCCTATCAACAATCCGGCCATAAAGCTCCCCAGTTGATTGGCGTCGTTCTCGTGTTCATAGTTATAATTGTCCATTTCGTCTCCTTTACGACTTTCATTAGACATTATCGGGAATAATCTTTTTGCCACGAACACCTGCACTGCGCGCAGGCGCAGGTTTCACGAATTGACACCCATTTCCCAATATATTCGTGAACATTTGTGTAACACCTGTGTGTTCGTGGCTAATTTCCGGTAAACTCTTGTGTTTCGCGCGCTGAAACGTTTCAGCTGTTGGTGACGCTCTCTACCAATGGGGGATACAGGGCCAAGCGTCTTTCGCCAATGACGATATACAACTCTTGCAAGGTGGGATACTGCCCCACCAAGTAGGTTCCCCCGTCTGCGCCTGGCAGTATTTCCACGCCGTACGGCCTGAGAATGGCGACCGCGATGGTCCACGCCCCAGCCGGCCAGCCCAACTGTGCGGCGGGCGGGATGCGGTTGGATTGCGCGCCCCCGTGGTTGATCGCATCGCGGATCAGCTTCATCGCCAGCTTGCACCGCGCTGCTTCTTCGCGCGCCTCTGCGCGGTCAGCCAGCAGCTTGTCGCCGCTGGACAGAAGGACGATGGCAGGCGGCGCTTCGCTGTCGCTCATCGGCGCGAGACTGGCGACAGAGCCTTGGCCGTTGTCGGGCATATTCAACAGTTGCGGCGCGGCGAATCCCATTTGTGGATCGTCGGCAAAGACAATTGTCTCTGTGGGCGCCTCAAACAGCCTGCCGAGCAGGGCCAGTCTCTGGTTTTCCAAGCTGCGTCTCTCATTGGCCGCGTCAATCATTCCGCCGATGAACTTGGCCCCCAACAACAATACCAACCCGAACGCGCCGGCCGCCACGATAGGGATGAGCCATGACATCAACTCGCTTTGCCGCTGTGACGCGCTGGCCGCTTGCTCCGCCGTCACGCCCTCGCGTTGCATGGCCTCAGCCGTTGCGGTGGCCTGGGCTTGTTGTTGCGCCAGGAGCATTGCCCGCACGTCAATAGTTGCTTTCGCCTCTATCGCTTGCGCGGTCTGTTGGGCAGACATTGCCTGAGCCGTGGCCGTCGTTTGGGCTTGTTGTTGCGCCAAGAGCATTGCCCGCGCGTCAATAGTTGCTTTCGCCTCTATCGCTTGCGCGGTCTGTTGAGCGAACACGGCCGCCTGCGTGGAGGGCAAGTTCGCGGCGTCGGCGGTCATGGCAAGTTGCGCGCGCGCCATGCCCAACGCTTGGGCGGTCGCCGTCGCGGCCAGCGCCAGTACGCCGTCAGCGGCTTGGGCTTGCGCCGTCTCATTGACCGCCGCCGCAAGCGCATTGGCTTCCAACTGTTGCGCCCGTTGCATGGCGTAATCGGCCGTGGCCTTTTGTGAGGCCGCGCTGTTATTTGGCGCGGGCTGGGGCGTGAAGAATGTGCCACTCCCCAAGCACGCGGCAATCATCAACACTAGAGCTAACACTACTAACAACAGCGAGGAATTTTTCATGGCTGCCCCTTACGCCTGATCATTCATCGGCCTAGCAGGCTGTCGGAGAGCGGGCTGGTGGGCTCGTAGTGCGCGCTTCAGCGCGCTAAAGCGCGCACTACGAACGGCTCTCTCCGACAAGCTCCTAGCTGCGGGTGGTGTGGGCCGTGCGCTCGACGCCTGTGCCCGGCAATTCCTCCCGCACCGAGCGTGTGACTGTGCGCGCGATGGGACGATCCGCAACAATGCGGATCACGCTAACGACACCCCAAAAGAACAGCGCATAGACTGCCATGGCAATGAGGGTCGTCACTTCGAGGATCATTCCGCCAGACGCGGGGGTTCCGATCAAGCCCGCAAACGGCGCAATGAACGGGCCCGTAATCCCATACACGAAAGCGGCAAAGCCGCTGTCTGGATTGGCTGCAATCAATTTCAACACAAAGCGCAGCCCCAGCAACACGTCCAGCAACACCAGAAGACTCCAAACGATCCGGGTGATCTGGAACAAAACTTGCCGCCGCTCGGCTGCCACATCGCGTGTCACCTGCTCGGTTGCCGCATAGCCCGGCTGTTGAGTGACCACCGTTTCCTCGCGGCGATCTACTGCGACTTGATTGGTCGGTTGATTCATAGACATGGTATACTCCTTGTGCTTCCTAAAGCGATTTCAATTTTCGGGACCGCTGTAGAGCCAGACCTCAATGCGCCAACAACCTGCCGCGTCCGCGCAAGAGCTGGATGACCGCCAGCAGGATGACGGAACCCAACAACGTGACCAGCATGGTTGGAACAGTGATCGCATCGTTGATGGTCCCAACCTTGAAGATGGGACTGAGAAAGTAACCCGCCAGGAATGCGCCTACGACGGCCACAATGATATTGATCAGCAAGTTCGAGCGGTCATGCATGAGTTCAGTCGCCACCCAGCCAATCACTGCCGCAACGATAAGGTATATAAGAATGTTCATGTGTAGCTCCTTTTTGAGTGTTTGAGTGTTTCAAACGACTCGCTATGCCCGGCTCTCGCTAGCCGTGTAAACCTGAGCATGCTTGCAAGAGCGGGATTAATGGATTTGGATACTCTTAGCATACATCTCAATGCGCAGGCTGTCATCAGGGCAGCGTGGATTTCTAGCTCCACATCAAGCCCCCCTGGCTGTGAGCGCGCTCCGCTTTACGTGGAGAAAAGTCTAGGCTAATTGTTGAGTTGCAAAAAAAATGATGTATAATAATGCTGTCTAGTTTTCCATCTTTAGACTTGAGAAGCCCAAGACTTTCGTCTGAGTGAAGGGAGTTGCCCAATGCCATACCGATTCTCTGAGCTGGTAGACCTGCCCGGCTTTCAGCAGGTGATGCAGTCGTGGTATAGCGTCGCCGGCGTTGCCACCGCTCTGCTGGATACGGAGCGCAACAGCCTGTGCGCCGTTGGCTGGCAAGACATCTGCGTCCGCTTTCATCACCTTGCGCCGCAGGCCGAGCGCCGCTGCACCCAAAGCGATGACACGCTCTTGATCCAGTTGCGCCAGGGCGACTATGCGGCGCACCGGTGCCCGAACGGCCTGATGAATTGCGCCATGCCGGTGGTGGTCAAAGGTGAACACGTTGCCACTTTGTTCATGGGCCAATTCCTGCACGAGCCGCCCGACGAAGCGTTTTTCCGCCGGCAGGCGCAAGAGCTGGGGGTTGACGAACAAGCCTACCTGGCGGCGCTCCGTCAAATTCCCATCATTTCAAAAGAGCGGCTGTTGGTTGTCATGGAGGCGCAAACCCGGCTGGCCCAACTGCTGGCGACGATGGGGTTGGAGCACAAGCAAATATTGGGGGCTTCGGCCACCTTTAACGCCGATCTCATCAAGGCGCAGCAGCACATCGCCCTAATGTTACACATGGCCCAAACCGCCAGCAGCTCGCTGGAACCGAACCAGGTGCTAGAGCGGGTGGCCGATGCTATGGTCGCCGCCGTGGGAGTGCCTTATTGCGGCATCTATTTGATGGATGCCGAACACGGGGTGCTGGTGCCGCACGTGGTGCGCGCGCCGTTGAGCGAGGCGGGCCTGGCGGCCTTGCGCGAGTGGCAGTTGGACCCGGCGCTAGATTCTTTGGCGGGTGAGGCGTTACAGCGCCAGTCGCCGGCGGTCTGGTACGATGCCGCAGCCGACCCCCGCATCAGCCGAGAGATGCTGCAGGCATGGAGCATCAAATCGGTTTTGGCCGTGCCCATCCGGGTGAGCGAAAAGGTGTTGGGAATCGCGCTACTCAGCACCTCTAGCGACTATCGCCATTTCACCCCAGACGAGATCGAGCTGGTCTGGGGCATTGCCAACTCGGTGGCGTTGGCGGTAGATAACGCCCGGCTGTATGAAGAGACGCGCCGGCGGCTGGCCGAAAGCCAGGGCCTGCAACGGGTGGCGGACGCGCTGCTCCACAAGGTCAGCCCAGAGCAAGTGCTAGAAATCGTCTGCGCCGAGGCCATGCAATTGACCGGCGCGACGGGCAGTGTGGTCTTGCTGCTAGATGCTCCGCAGAATACCTGGCTGCGAGTCGCCTACAGCACCGGGACGGCGCCACTTTTTTTGACCGCATCCCCGTGGAAGGGTCTTTGGCCGGCATTGCCGTGCGCCGGGATGAGCCATTTCTGACCAACCATCCCGCCAGCGAGGCGTACGAATATTTGCAGAGTAAACGCCCCACGGCCTTTTTGTCTATACCGTTGCACGCCAACAGCGATGTCATTGGCGTGCTAGAAGTGCTAGACAAGCCGGACGGCTTTGTAAAGGACGACGTGCGGATCGTCAGTCTGTTTGCCAATCAGGCCGCCATCAACATCGAACATGCCCGGCTCAATCAACAAGCCGGGCAATTGGCGGTGCTGGAGGAGCGGCAGCGCCTGGCGCGTGAATTGCACGACTCGGTCGTGCAATCGCTCTACAGCATGGCGCTCTATGCAGACGCGGCGGCGCTGGCCCTGGCGGCCGGCAAACAGGATACTGCGGTGAATCACTTGCAAGAGTTGCGCGACACGGCGCGGGGCGCGATGCACGATATGCGGCTGCTGATCTTTGAGCTGCACCCGCCCATGCTGGAACAAGAAGGGCTGGTGACGGCCCTGCGCGTCCGGCTGGCGGCGGTGGAGGCGCGCGCCGGGCTGCAAACAGAACTGGAGGTAGAGGGAGAACGCCGACTGCCGATCGTGGTCGAGCAGGAACTCTATCGGATCGCCCAAGAGGCGCTCAACAATGTGGTGAAACATGCCAAGGCGCAGCGTGTAACGATTCGCTTGCAGTACGGGCAGACGCCCGTCCGCCCCGCCGTTTGCCTGCAAGTGCGCGACGACGGAATCGGCTTTGACCCGCTCACCGCCAGGAATGCAGGCGGGATGGGGCTGCGCAGCTTTGAGGAGCGGGCTGCCAAGGTGGCCGGCTGGGCAACGGTGGAAAGCAGTCCTGGGAAGGGAACGACGGTGACGGCGGAAATTGGGGCTGAGGAGGCGGTATGAACCAGGCGATTCGTGTTCTGATTGTTGACGACCATACAATTGTCCGCAAAGGCATCCGCGCCTTGCTGGCAGAGATAGAGGGCCTTGAGGTGGTGGGAGAGGCAGCCGATGGGCAGGAGGCTGTAGCCCAGGCAGAAGCGCTCCACCCTGACGTGATCCTGATGGACCTGGCCATGCCCAAGCTGGACGGCATCGAGGCCACTCGCCAGATCAAGGCCAGCCAGCCAGAGAGCCGCATCCTCGTCATGACCAGCTTTGCGGCCGATGATAAGGTATTCCCGGCCATCAAGGCCGGCGCCCTGGGCTATCTCCTCAAGGAATCTGACCCCGAAGACCTCGTGCAGGCCATCCGTCAGATCCATCGCGGGGAATCGTCGCTCCACCCGACCATCGCCCGCAAAGTCTTGCAAGAGATCACCCATCCCGCAGACCGGCCACCGACACCCAACCCGCTGACCGAGCGAGAAGCGCAGGTGCTGCGCCTGGTGGCGCAAGGGTTGAGCAACCCGGACATTGCCAAGAAATTGAACATCAGCGACCCAACCGTGCGCACGCATGTAAGCAACATTATGAGCAAGCTGCACCTGGCCACCCGGATTCAGGCCGCGCTGTATGCCCTGCGAGAGGGGCTGGTATCGCTGGATGCCGATGCTGACAAAGGATAACTACCAAGCGGTGTTAAAGCAGCCGACTTAACACTTGATGTAGGCCACGTACAACGATTGTGGAGACAGACCGCCCCCAAGGCGGTCTTTTTGTTTATCTAAAAATCCGCTCCTCTCCGATGACAACGCGGCGGTTTTCAGATAAGATTAGGCTGTACTAAAAGAGCGAAAGTGGCATCTTTTAACTAGTGCCTGTCTCAAAACCTGCATAGCTACCGTATCCCCATACGGTAGCGGCAGGTATAGGGATACCTGCCTATGGGTTTTGAGACAGAAACTAACTAGTCGAATAGATCAATCGTCAAGAAACCCTGGCAATTCGCAGCCGCGCGAACTGCGTCGGCTGGATGATTGCGCTTATCAAGAGCACAAGATGGAGGTGAATGATGTTTAGACGAATCAACAGCCTAATCAGCCTAATCCTGGCCTTGGCGCTGACCGGCGCCGCTTTGGCCCAGGGGCCGGTCCAGCCCCAAGGCACAGACCCTACCTGGCAGGCAACTTTTTGGAACAACCAGACGTTAAGCGGGTCGCCAGCGCTGGTGCGTAACGAGTCTGACATTAACTACAACTGGGGCAGCGGCTCACCTGCCTCCAGCGTCAACGCCGACCGCTTTTCGGCGCGCTGGACGCGCTACATCGAGTTAACGCCTGGAACGTACCGCTTTACCGCCACCAGCGACGACGGCCTTCGCGCTTGGGTAGATAATGTCTTGATCATCAACCAATGGAACGATCATGCGGTCCAAACGTTTACGGCCGACCAAGCCATGGCCGCCGGGACGCACCTGGTTGTGGTCGAGTTTTACGAGAACACCGAGCTGGCTGTGGCCAGGTTCTCGTGGGAGCTGGTCAGAACACCGATCTACAACTGGCGCGGCGAGTACTATGACAACATGACGCTCAGCGACGCGCCGGCGCTGGTGCGTGACGATGCGCAAATTGATTTTAACTGGGGCAGCGGCTCCCCCGCGCCGGGGGTCATCAATACCGACCACTTTTCGGCGCGCTGGACGCGCACCATACAGGCGACGCCTGGCAGGTACCGCTTCACCGCTATCAGCGACGACGGCATTCGCGTCTGGGTAGACAACGCCTTGATCATTGACCAGTGGAACGTTCACGCGCACCAGACCTTTGCAGCCGATTGGGTACTGACCGCCGGCTCTCACCCGGTGGTGGTTGAATATTACGAGAACGACGGCTGGGCTGCGGCCAGGCTCTCGTGGGACCTGATAAAAATACCTATCTACACCTGGCGCGGCGAGTATTTTAACAATACGACGCTCAGCGCCAGCCCGGCGTTGGTGCGCAACGATACGCAGATTAATTTTAATTGGGGCAGCGGCTCGCCTGCATCGGGAGTCGTCAATGCCAATGGGTTTTCTGCCCATTGGACAGGGCAGTTCGACCTGCCGGCCGGCTCGTATCGCTTTACATTGACGGTGGACGACGGCGCTCGTCTATGGGTGAACGATCACCTGCTGATTGACACGTGGGGCGACCAGTCGGCGCAAACGTACAACAGCGATATTTACCTGCCGGGCGGCCCCATCCCAATCAAGCTGGACTATTATGAGAATAGCGGCAACGCGCTAGTTCAACTCGCGTGGACTCTGAGCGCGCCGCCTGGAACAGTGATTGTTGACGACACCGACCTGGGTTTCACCAAAGGCGGAACGGCAGCCGAATGGCACACTGCCAACGAAGGCTATGGCAGCCGCATGTTCTGGACCCGCAGCAACGACGAGGCGCGGGTCAATTACAACTGGGCGCGTTGGCGTCCCATCCTCAAGCCGGGGCAATACGAAGTCTTTGCGTACATTCCAGAGCGATACACCACCACCTCGCAAGCAGATTATCGTATCTCGCACGCCGGCGGTTCCACCCAGCGCAGCGTGAACCAATCAGTTAATGGCGGGCGATGGGTGTCGTTAGGAACGTATCAATTTCTCGGCACGACCGATGACTATGTGGCGCTCAACGACGTCACGTCCGAGCCAGACCTGACGAGCTTGGTCGCGTTCGATGCCATGAAATGGGAGCCTCGCTAAGGATTGGAAATTAAATAGCTTGCCCATAGTGACGCCGAAATACGGGCAAAACGAGCTATAGATGAGCAAGTGTAACTACTCAGCATCCTGAGCGTCCTTCGGCCTTGCTCAGGATGAGCAGCGCGCCCCTTCGACTTTGCTGCGTTCCGCTCAGGGTGCGCGCTGCGCAGTCGAAGGGTATGGCTGAGTAGTTACGAGCAAGTTATCTAATCCCTAGTCCTAAATGGGTCAGTTACATAAGGAGATTACTATGAGTGAAACTGTGCAACCTAAACAACCTAAACCGGTCAAAACGAGCCACTGGACGCGGGGGTTTATTCTCTATGCTATCCTGCCGCTCGTCGCTTTCCTGCTCGGCTTTGTCCCCATGTGGTGGAAGTCGCGTGAATGTTCCAGCCGTCTGCCTGAGGTAGAGCGACAACTAGGCCTGGCCCGGCTGCAGAATGACCTGGCCTCTGCCGCCATTAACGCGCGGCTGGGCGATTACGAGTCGGCCCGTCAAGCGGCCAGCGACTTTTTTACCTACGTGCGGGCAGAAACTGACAGCGAGGCTGCTTCGGCCTTTTCACCGGCGCAAAGAGACCTAGTCCTGCCGCTGCTTACCCGTCGCGATGAGATCATCACCCTGCTGGCTCGGGGTGATCCTGCTTCCGCAGATATGCTCTCTGATCTGTATGTAGCCTATTGTAAGGGAGTCGGAATAAAATAATCAGCCCAACCGCGCGCGCCGTGTCTATGGTGTTACAAAATTCCAAATGCAAAAAGGTAGGTGGGGGATGAAATCGTGAACGAGCGCCTGACAAATACGGGTTGGTTTTTCAGATTGGCGCCGCCCGACGAGGGTAGAGATTATGGAAACGCGAACGTGTGGTCGCTGCCCTGGGATATTGACACATTGGTGAAAGAGGCGGGACAGAACAGCCTCGATGTGGTGCTTGATCCGGCGCGAGGCGTCGAGATGGAATTCCGGCTGATTCGATTGACCGGCGCAGACTTGACCGATTTCAAGCAAGCCCTCAAATGGGACGGCTCGCCTCAATCGCCCGGGCTGGCTGACCATCTCGAGGCATCCGCCAAGATTGCTCAAAAGTTGGGAAAAATCTTGCGCGACGGTCTCGATTACGTCAAAGAAACGGATGAGCTGCTGCTTTTGCGCGTGGATGACCACCGCACGCGTGGCCTGGTGGGGCCCGAGTTTGGAATAGGCAATTTCGCGGCATTGTGCCGCAATAATCTGGACTCGAGCAAATTGTCAGAGACGGCCGGCGGCGCGTATGGGCTGGGCAAAGCGGTTTTCTCGCGCGCCTCACACTTTGCCACGGTGCTTTTCAATTCAAACCTCAACGACCCCGTGGACGTTAGAGGCAGCCAGCTCAAAGAAGGCCGGCTCATCGGTCGAACCGATTTGCTGTGGCACAAAATTGGGGAGCTGGCTTGCGCGGGCCCAGGCTGGTTTGGGCTGCGCGATGTCGTGGAATCAGATGTCCGCGCGGTTTCCGTCTGGAACAATCGCGCGTTGGCGCACGAGCTTTACCTCGACCGGGGCGCGGATGATGCAGGAACATCCATCCTTGTCATCGGATTCCACGATCTGAATTCGGATACTCGCAGGAGCGCACAAGAACTCGCCGCCGAGATCGCCCAAGCCGTTGCCCGCAACTTTTGGCCCGCGCTCGTTTCTGGCAGATTGGCGGCGCAAGTCACAACCTATGAGGCGCGAAAGCAGCAGACCCACGTGGCCGTCCATGCCGAAGATTATCACCGTCCCTTTGTCGAGATGCTGCGCAAATTCAACGCGGGCGAGCTATGCGACAAGCTCTCGGACGAGGGCGACGTTGTTCTGCGGCGCATCGCGCTAGAAATTCCGCGCCGCAAATCGCCGCCCAGGCATGACGAAATCAAACACGAGGCCATCCTGCTCGTGCGGCGAGACGCCGAAAACGAACCCGACGGTCTTTCGGCGCAGGTTGTCTTTTATCGCGGGCGCGACATGATTATAAAGTCAATGCCGCTCAAGCAGCTCTCGTCGGTAGCCATCCCGTTTCGGGCGGCGGTTTTGTGCGGCGAGGCGGCGGGAAGCGGCGCAGCCGACCGGGCCGCGGAACTATTTCTGCGCGCGGCCGAGCCGCCGGCGCACAGCGATTGGACAATGACGCCAGAGCTGAAAGCCGAGTATGCGCCCGGTTCGCGCAAAGCCATCCTAAACTTTTTCGAGGCGGTGAAAGAAGAGATCCGCATGCTGATGCGCCCGCGCTATGACGATTTGAATGACGGCCCGAATGCCTTGAAGGAGCTTTTGCAAATTTTTGGCGACCCACTCCCGCAGCCGGCGCGCCCCACACTAAAAGTTGACAGCAGCTCGCACGTTGACAGCGAGGGGCGTTGGATCATCATCGGCGCCGTCAAGCTACCAAATGATAAAGCTTGGTCGCTCAAACCGGTGCTGGTCTTTGCGTCGGAAACGGGCGGCGGGCAGCGCGTCTCTTGGACGCTTGAACCCATCAGCGGTTGCAGCATCGTAGGCGAAGAGCTGATCGTTCCAGCCGGAACGCGGCGCGCGCAGTTTAGAGGCATATCGAACCTCACCTCTTATACGGTTGACGCGCAACAAGTCGCAGTTACGGTCGCGCTCAAAGGCGCGCGAGAGAGAGGATAAATTTTGGGCACACTTGTCTTTCCCTACCAAACTTTATCTGGAAAGCTCCACATGGCGCTGACGGCCGTTAGCGTCCAGTCTCTTGGCGATGGTCTGGAAGCTGTTTCGCTGACGGGTGAAGAGTGGAATCGCGCGCAGCGCTCTCTCTTGCTTTGGAAGAGAGACAACATCGAATGGAATACGGCGCGCTTTGAATTAGAGATCGTCGCGCCCCAAAAAGAAATCAAAAAGCTGGGCAAGGCCAGAGATGGCTTGTCGGTCGTCGTGTCGGCGCAGTGCGTTGCCACGAATCTTCGCCAGGCGGTGATCGCCTTGCCATCGCCGCTCGACGAAGCAAGGTGGAGTTGCTCACTGGAACTGGATCGCCGGAACATGCGGGGGCCGGTCAGCCTGCAGGCGCATCTGGCCGGCGCCGTGAATGGCCAGGCCCACCGCTATCTCGCCTCCGCGCACGAGTGGAAGCTGTACTTTGAGCAGGCTGCCTCGCCAACTCCCCAAGGCGCGCTGCCCATTCAATGGGTGGATTTTGGCGCCGCCGATGCGCCGGTGTTTCTGAAAAAATACGTGAACGAGCCGATGTATGCCGACCTCGAAGGGACGCCGCTCCCCAAGATTTACCTCAACAAGGGCTTTGAGGGGCTGGCGGCGCTTTTTATTGAAAAACCGCGCCCCACAGGCGCGCGCCTTGCCTTGCACGAAGCGGAGCGCATTAGCCTGGCAAAGGGCGTGTGGCTGGCGCTGTTCCAAGCCGCTCTCTCTGCCGTTGCGGAACCGGAAGAGGACGAAGAACCGGATTGGCCCGACGGTTGGCAGGGCCAAGTGCTCAAGAAAATGTTGGCGCGGGTCCACCCAGAGTTGGACCCGGTGGACAGGTTGGATAAAGCGATTCAGGAAAGAAGGTCTGACGGCGCGCGCCAATTCGAATCGCTGGTTTTGGCGGCTGTCAGTCAAGATTTGATCAAAGAAGGCAAAGGGCTGCGCGCTTCTCTGAGGGCATTAGAGCAGGCGACACGCGAGGATGCATCATGAGCCAACCATTAAGGCGGCTGATCCCACAAGCCCGGACGCTGATTACAAAAGAATCTTTTTGCGATCAATCATTCGGAAACCTGGACGGTTATGTTCAAGACCTCCCCCGATCGGTTGATGTCGAGCCGCTTGTCCGCGTCGTTCAAACGGCGATGCGGATATTTCCTCACGGGGATGAGGCATCAGACGGTTGGCTGGCGCCGCGCGTTCACGCTGCGCTGCGCTTGTTCCGCAGTGAAGCGGCCGACCAGGGCATTTGGGATTATTTATCCGTGCTTGTCCTGCGTGACTATATCATTTGGCGCATGGCGGATAAAGATGGCTTGGTCAACGATATAGATCGTATCATTGGTCCGTTTCGCCATCAGGCGGTGGCGCGGCTGTGGTGGGCGGCCGAGTTGTCGCGCAATGGCGCTGATTATGGCCCAACCGAGGCGGCGTTCAGTTCACAAGATGCGGTCAATTATTTGACGAATGTAAACGCGTTTCATAACCGGCCCGCCGCGCTGGCCTATATCCGCTTCATCAGCCACACAAGCGCGACCACGCCCATCAAGCAGATGGCGATTGAAACCGGCCAGACGCTCAACCATGTGCTCACGACTCTTGTGCTCGATTCATTCGCTCCCGACTCGGGCAGCGACATGAACGCGATTGAGCGGTGGATCGCCGCGGCGCCTGATGCGACGCTCTTGGATTCGGCGCTGCCCCAAGGCCCGGACGAGCCGCCAGTGCCCGAAGAAAAGATTTATGCAGTCGAGCAACTGCTGGGGCGGCTGATGGAAGAGCATCGCTGGCACGCGGTCGTTGATTGGACCGAACAGTGGATCGCGGCTGCGCAATCACCCGAACTGGCTGAAACCGCAGCGCCGATTGTTCCCGGTCCGGGCGGAAATGGACCCAAAGAGGCTATCGAAAAAGACGTCACCGCGAAAGATATTGTTGCGAAAGACATCGTCCCGAAAGAGGCTGTCGCAAAAGGCGTCGCCGCGAAAGAGGCTGTCCTGTATGAACGCTTTGTCGAAGCGCTGCGCGACGATTGGGGCGTCGAACCCTCCGACCAAACGCGCGATCTATTTGAAAAAATCTCGAACAAACCTGAGAGTCACCCTCCCGACGGTTTGACTTTAGCGCATCTTGCCAAAGAATTGTCGAAGGATAAAGAGATTGTTGATGCGACGCCTGCTTCTGGGTTGACTGTTCCTACGGTTGCGGTTGCGATTTCGGTTCGCGGTGATGAAACCCCAGTGCTTGGCGAACCGTCCTTCATGGGTCACGTCGGGCCAGGCGATGCGCGCGCGGCGACGGTCGAGACTGCCGGGAGCGTGGTTGAAGGATTGTCAAAAGATAAAGAGAATGTTGCGTCAAGGCCTGTTTCTGGGTTGGCTGTTTCTATGGATGCGGTTTCGGTTCGCGGTGATGAAACCCCCGTGCTTGGCGAGCTGCCCTTCAAGGGCCACGTCGGGCCGGGCGATGCGCGTGCGGCGATTGTCGAGACGGCCGAGAGCGTGTATGAAGAGTTGCCGCCTGAGCAACAGGCCCTTGCGCGCAGAATATTTTTGCAACTGGTCGAACTGGGAGAAGGAACTCGGGGCGCCATGCGCCGCGTCACAATCGAAGAATTGATTCTTCGCCTTGAAAACGCGCTGCCGGTGGACGCGATGTTAAAGATGCTGGGAGACGCGCGCTTGATTACATCGGATGGGGCAGCCGTGCAGATCGCGGACGAAGCGTTGATTTGCGAATGGAAGAGATTGCGTGAATGGCTCGACCAAGATCGCAAAGATCTGCGTGTGCATCGCCATCTCGCTCAAGTGGCACAGGAATGGGAGGTGATGCAACGCGAGCCAGGCGCGCTGTATCGCGGCGCGCGACTGGCGCAAGCGCTCGAGTGGGCAAAGACGAATGCAGATGAAATAAGCGCGCCCGTGCGCGAATTTCTTGGCGCATCGAAACAAGTTGCGGAACGCGAAGGGCAAAGCTTGGCAGAAGCCGAAGCGCGCCGCGCGGAAAAAGAACATCGCGCGGCGATGCGATGGCGACAGCGCGCGCTTTATCTCGCCGTGGTGATGGTTATCATAGCTCTTGTTGCCGCCGCCTCTGTATATCTTGCGCTTCAGCCGTGAAGCGGCCGGGCGAGCCACCGAACCAGCCAATTCTCACACATACCATTTAGGAGGAAAAAATGAACTTGAAACTCAGCGCGCCAACACAGATCGTCTGGATCATTGCCTTGATCCTCGGCCTAGTAGGGGTCATAGCAACACTTGGCGTCATTTCTACTCTCTCCGCGTATGCCTTTTGGCTCGTGGTTGCAGGGTGGGCGCTCTTGCTGATCGCCACGGTAATACGCGGCATGTAGCTCGACAGCCGTGGTCATCTGTGGCTAGACGAGGGGCGCGGGAGATGGCCGTATGATCGGCCCCGCACAGATTGTCTTTTGCGCCCACCGTCGCCAAGCCAAGAAAAACATTGCAACCGCACGTCGCGACTCGGCGTTGCGAATCGCAATCTTGTGCAAAGGTGAACACCATGAAACTGACCAAGGATGTGGGCATGCTCTTGCTGAGCATCTGGCTTATCACGACAGGCATACTGCAAGTGATCACTATCTACATTCCAGCCATCAGCATAATTCTGCCTATTCTCACAATCATTATGGGGATCGTGCTCTTGTTGGTGGTGGTCAAGTTTTGAAATGGGGACAGATGGCCCAATTTACTTTAAGCGGAACCGGCGATTGCTCAAGTTGGGCCAACGCCTGCACCCTGCCAACCGCGCTGACCGCCCTGCCCGGCCTCGCCCTGTGGACAGACGCGGGGGGCGATGGCCGTTGGAGCAATCCCGCCAACTGGGCAGGCCATTGCGCGCCCGGCGCGCGCACTATTGGCGGCTGGTTTTCTGGACGCTGTTCCGGCGGCCGCGCTTGTTCCCGCTGGCTATCTATGGCTTTCATTTCCGCCAAGTGATCGCGCTGCACGTCGGCTGAACAGGACTGGCAACCGGCGACATAAAAGCGCTCCCCCTGGGGCAAAATACGGCAAGGCCAATGGGCGTTTTGTGCGGCAAAATCGCCAGATACTTGATGTTAGCCCCCCATTGGAATCGGGGGGGCTGCCAGTGACTAGGAAAAGGAGTTTCAGCATGTTGCACACAACCACGCTTCGGAAAGTTTTACTTATCGGCCTTCTGACCCTGTTGATCGCCAGCCAGGCAGGGTCAGTTTCGGCTGGAATTAACGTTTGGACAAGCAATGGCCCTGCAGACGCCATTGTTCATGTCCTGGCAATTGACCCAATGACCCCGACCACGCTCTATGCGGGAGCAGATATGGGCGTATTCAAGAGCACGGACGGTGGCGGGAACTGGAGCCCTGCTGGCCTTACCTATCTCGACGGTGTTTATGCCCTGGTGATTGATCCAAAGACGCCAGCCACCCTCTATGCGGGGGGAAAAGCAAACATTAATGGCGGCGGCGTGTACAAAAGCACGAACGGTGGCGGGAACTGGGCCAAAACTTACTCTGGTGGTTGGTCTATTTATGCCCTGGCAATTGACCCGGTGACGCCGACCACCCTCTATGCAGGAACCTATTGGTCCGGCGTGATCAAAAGCACGGACGGCGGCGAGTATTGGAAACAGACTGGCCTTACCTATATCACCAATGTTTATGCCCTGGCGATTGACCCGGTGACGCCGACCATCCTCTATGCGGGAACAGATACCCGCGGCGTGTTCAAAACCACGGACGGCGGCAAGAACTGGAGCGCCACTGGCCTGACCACTTACTATGTTGAAGCCTTGGCGATTGATCCCCAGACGCCGGCCACTCTCTATGCGGGAACCTATATCGGCGTGTTCAAGAGCACAGACGGCGGCGGGAACTGGAGCGCCGCCGGTCTAACCAATACCTATGTAGAGTCCTTAGCGATTGACCCGGCGACCCCCAGTACACTCTATGCGGGGACAAACGGCGGCGGCGTGTTCAAGAGCACGGACAGCGGCGGGAACTGGAGCGCGTTCAACACCGGCCTAACGAATACCTATGTTCACGCCCTGGCGATTGACCCAGTGACGCCAACCATCCTCTATGCGGGAACAGGTTATGCGGGAATAGGTGGCGGCGTATTTGCTATTCAGCAGATCGATACCACCCCGCCGACGGTGGTGATGACTTCGCTCGCGCCCGATCCGACCCACGCCTCCCCCATTGCAGTCAGCGTGACCTTCAGTGAAAATGTCACAGGCTTTACATCCACCGATATTGTTCCCGCGAACGGCTCGGTCAGCAACTTTGCGGGTGGCGGCGCAAATTACACCTTCGATCTCACGCCTACCGAGGAAGGATTGGTCACTGCCAATATTGCCGCAGGCGTGGCAACCGATTCGGCCGGCAACGGCAACACGGTTGCCATGCAATTCAGCCGCACATACGAGGCTTATCATATTGTATATTTACCGCTGATAGCAAAATAATTCTGATGGGTTCTCCGAGAGATAAAAGTGGGCTAACAAAGCGTGCAGGCGACTCGGCTACGCATCCCGAATTCATGGGTGGCTGGCGCAATCCACCGAGCGCCTAACGCAAACTGTTGGGGTGCGTTCGTACTCATCGCCGCGGGGGCGCCTGGCTGACGGTTTCACCCGGATGTATGTTGGCGCACGCCATCCATACGATGTCATCGGCGGCGCCGGCTGACTTGTCCGGGCCGTCGGCAACTTGGAGATGATAAAAAATGGTGCAGTTTGTTCTTTCAGAGATCGAAAAGCTTATGCAGACGGCGCGCGACAACTATGGCGTTGATCCGGTTGTCTTTCTGATTATCTATTTGGTTTCGGTGCCACTTTTCTACTATTCGCTATTTCGCATGATTCGGGCGCTGGCCAAAAAGTTTGGCAAGGAAATCATGTTGTGGAGTTTTATTTTCCTATGCGCAAACATTGCGCCTTTCCTTTACGTGCTCTTATTTGGCCGAAACCTGCCCTGGTGGGTTTACGGCATCATTGCCCTGCTCATCGGGCAGGGCGTCTATTTCCTGGTCAGAAAGCTGCGGCAAAAGCCGGCCGCTCCCGCAACCACGCCGACCTGACCACGGTCAGCCGTTTCGGCGAAATGGGGCGCACAGCCGCGCTAATCAAGTTTATCACCACAGAGACACAGAGAGCATTGAGAAAACCTCATAAAAGCATCTGTGAACTCGGCGCCTCCCTGGCCTGACCGGCAAGGGCAGGCGACCCTACAGGTCTCGTAATAACAGCCTGAACTATATAGTGTTTTCACAAGGAGAAAGAAAATGGACATTTTGACTAGAGCGGAACTAGAACAGTTGATGCGTAAAGAACAGCAATGGTGTGTTTCAATCTATATGCCGACCCATCGCGCTGGGGTGGAGACCCAGCAGGATCCGCTTCGGCTGAGAAACTTGCTCAGAGAGGTTGAGCAGCGCCTATCGGCCCGGGGTGTAAGCGTGCGCGATGTGCAAAAAATGATCGAGCCGGCCAGCCAGCTTTTGCAGGATTCTCCTTTCTGGCAGCATCAGAGTGATGGTCTGGCGATTTTTCTCTCTTCCAACACAATGCGCCGCTATCGCCTCCCATTGAATTTTCAAGAAGTGGTGGCTGTCATGGACCACTTTCACGTCAAACCGTTACTGCCCCTCTTTACCGGCGACGGCCAATTCTACATCTTGGCCTTGAGCCAGAACGCCGTCAGGCTGCTGAATGGCACGCGCGATAGCGTCAGCGAGGTTGACATCGGGCAGGTGGGGGGCAGCCTGGCTAAAGCCATCCCATCTGTCAATCATCAAATGAGTCTGCAAATCCACACGTCCGGTTCCACCGACGGGATGTCGGGGAGTGGTTCCGCAACCTTCCATGGGCAAGGCGGCGGCAGCGACGAAAGCGCCAAGAATGAGCTGCTGCGCTACTTTCATCTTGTCAATGATGGCTTGACGGAATTTCTTCAAGGAGACCGGGCGCCGCTCGTGTTGGCGGGAGTCGAATACTTGCTGCCGATCTATAAAGAAGCCAACACGTATCCGTGCTTGATAGACACGGTCATCAAGGGCAACCCTGATCTGCTGCGCGCGGACGAGTTGCACCAAAGCGCCTGGGATATTCTTGGACCTCTCTTCCAGGCAGCGCAAAAAGAGGCTGTCGCCCATTACCTGCAACTGGCCGGCCAGGGCAGCGAACGAGTCGCAGACACATTGGAAAAGATCGTTCCAGCCGCTTATAATGGCCGGGTTGAAACATTATTCGTCGCCGCCGGAGTGCAGCAATTGGGTATCTTTAATCCAGTTACAAATGAGATTGAATTACAAGCGTCTGGCGACGAGTCCCTGCTGGACCTGACGGCTGTTCAGACCTACTTGAAAGGCGGAACAGTCTATGTTGTAGAACCAGATCAAGTTCCAGGCGGGACAACTGCCGCCGCTGTGCTGCGTTACTGATCGAGCGTCATTGCTCAACCGGGCGACTGCACACTTTGTGGTGGCGAAGCACAAGCGCTTCCGCACGCAGCGGTTCAAATACGAGAAACCAAATCACATTGCTATACGACAAGCTATCGTTATTCTAAAAAGCCAAAGGAGAGGAAGAAATGGACAAAGCAAATTTTCCTATTGAGTTTAATAATGAAATTGATGATGTGAAGAAAAGTGAGAACAAATTCTACACCCTAGCTGTAGACCGGCTGAGTAAATTGGCAGAAGGTCACAACGACATTTCAGGCGGGGTTGTTAACTTGAAGCAACCTGCCCAAGGACATCAGATATCGCATATATACGAAGTGACGATTGTCGTCTATATGGGATCAGATCATATCGCAGCTACCGAAAAAGGTGCGCAGCTTCAATCCACACTGAATGGCGCTTTAGATGCTGTTGAACGGCAAGTTCGTGAACGTCGTAAACAACAGCGAAATTACTAAACTACCCCGATTGCTCGCTTTAACGTGGTCAAACACGCCGGGGTGTGAGGAGAATCTATGAAAGCCAAACTGATTTTCAACCCGGCCGCCGGCAACCCGGCGGAATCTGCGCTGCAACTGGTCGAATTGCTGCGTCTTTTGCAGGCGCAGCAGATCCAGATCGAAGTGCTGCTGGTGCAGCCAGAACATCGCTTGCACCTGCTGGCGCGCAGCGCCGCCCGCGCCGGCGCGAAAATGGTGATTGTTTCCGGCGGCGATGGCACGATTGAAAATGTCGCGCTCGGGCTGGTGGGCAGCCAGACAACGCTGGGCATTATTCCGACCGGCACGCGCAACAACCTGGCGCGCAGCCTCGGCATTCCAACCGACAGTCTCGCCGGCGCCGTTGCGCTCCTGCGTAAAGGCCGCCGGCTCAAAATTGACGTGGGCCAGGTGCGCCAGCGCAAAGTGAGCCGCTGTTTCTTGGAAGCCGGCGTCATCGGCCTGGCCTCGGCGCTGTACCCATCTGCCGATGACATTCAGCACGGCGATCTCGGCAAGCTGGCCGAGTTCATCTCTACCCTGGTATCGGCTGCGCCGTCCGAAATTCGCTTGCGCGTAGATCACCATCGCAAAGAGATCGTCACGCGCGCGCACATGGTGATCGTCGCCAACATGCCGCTTATGGGCGCTAATTTTCAGATCGCGCCGGACGTGTCGTTTGATGATCGCTATCTCGATGTGTTCGTCTATTCCGATTTGAGCAAGCGCGATTTGATCGGTCAAGCGATGCAGTCGCCCGCCACCATGCCCGATGCGCGCATCCAACGCTTTCGCGCCAAAACAGTCGCGATCACGACCAATCCGGCCATGCCCGTCATGGCAGACGGCGTTTCGCTCGGCGATGGTTCTGTGACGGTAATGTTGCATCCCCACCGATTGAGGGTGATGGCCGGTCCCGCGGGGGTTGCGGCCACACCGCCCACGGCCGTGGTTGCCCAGGAGACGGAGTGAATCCACAAGCCAATGACCGCGAGCTAATATCTCAGGCTGGCGACCTACAAGAGGTTCTCTTGCCGCCCGAGTCGCGCGCCACTCGTCTTGGGTCTGCCCACCGACGGCTCACGCTGCTGATAAGCCTTGTGATTGGCCTGGGCCTGTTTTTTATCTGGCTGCCGAGCGGGGCGCGGGCGGCCTTGTTCGCGGCGCTGCGGGTCCACTGGGCCTTGGTCGGCATGCTTGTCCTCTTTGCTCTGACCGCAGTGTCCCTGGTGTGGTCGGCCGGACAGCGCCTGGATACCTGGATTTTCTTGTTCTTTAACCTGCGCGGTTACCACCGCAAGTGGCTAGATCGCGTCATGTGGTTGGTGACGCAGGTGGGCAACATGGTGGCCGCCTTTTTCTTGGCCGGCCTGTTGTTCGTGTTGAACTATCGCAGCCTGGCCGTCGAGGTCATCCTCGGCACGCTTACGCTGTGGTTACTGGTAGAGACCATCAAGGCGCTGACGGATCGCGCCCGCCCATTTCTTGATCTCGAGGAGACGCGGATCATCGGCTGGCGGGAACGAGGCCGGTCATTTCCCAGCGGTCACACCGCCCAGACATTTTTCCTGATGACGGTGCTCAGTACAACACCGCTCAGCCACCGGTTCCAGCTTGGCTTGAGGGAAACCATCGCTCTGTACACCGTCGCCGTGCTGGTCGGTTTCACCCGGGTATATGTCGGCGCTCACTATCCGCGCGATGTCATCGGCGGCGCCGTGTTGGGTTGCGTCTGGGGGATTCTGGCGACGCTGGTGGAGCCTTATTGGTTCGGGCGGTTCTAAAGATGGCGCACAAGTGATTTTTGTTATGGCACTGCTGAGCTAGGTGATCTTGACCCAGGTGGTCAAGACCTGGTTTTACCGCAGGTTTGGCGAATAATTTTTAGATAACAGAATAAGGAGTTGACACAAATGACAGACAAGACAAGCAAGACTAGATCGAAACGACTACCCAAAAGTCAGCGCATCCACGTGCGGCGGTTAAAGCAGGCGGCCCGCAAGGCCGACGCCGCTCACAACTAACCAGAGTAAAGGAGATAAATCTTATGTTTCCCATCGGTGATGACAACACCTCTCGCAGAACTGTTCCGCTGGTCACGTATACCTTGATCGCTCTGAACATACTGTTTTTCTTTGTAGAGCTGGGCGGCGGTGACGCTTTTATTGAGCAGTGGGCTTTTGTTCCTAGCCGCTTCCTGGCCAATCCCGGCGGTGATTTCCTGACGCTCTTTACTTCCATGTTCATGCATGCCGGGTGGGTTCACCTGGGAGGCAACATGCTCTACTTGTGGATCTTTGGCGATAATGTGGAAGACCGTTTCGGACACATTCCGTTCACACTCTTTTACCTACTCTGCGGGCTGGCGGCAACTGGCGCCCAGTTGGCGTTTAGCACCGGCTCAAGCGTGCCGAATTTGGGCGCATCAGGAGCGATTGCCGGTGTGCTCGGCGCTTACATTTTGCTGTTTCCACAGGGCAAGGTCCGAGTATTGCAGGGCCAGCAAGTGATTCAAGTGTCCGCGTTGATAGTCATTGGGCTTTGGATCGTGCTACAATTTTTTAGCGGCATTGGTTCTATTGTTAACACGGCAGAGATCGGCGGCGTGGCTTACATGGCGCACATCGGTGGATTTATCGCCGGGTTTGGATTGACCTTTTTGTTTCGCGGGAGGAAGGAGGCAGGCGGCAAGCTAAGGATTGGAAATTAAATAACTCGAGTTAATAGGAATTTCCTTTTATAATTTTCACCCTAAAAATCAGGAGGTGTTCCAATGTTGTGGACAATTGTCGTCATTCTAGTGGTTCTGTGGTTGCTGGGCTTTTTGGGTCATATCGGTGGGGGGCTGGTTCACATTCTATTAGTGCTCGCGGTGATCGTCATTGTGGTGAACCTGTTGCAAGGCCGTCGCCGCTAATTGACCCACACTATGCCGAAAGGATAGGGCCAGCATGCCGTGTTTATCTGCGTTCACACTTGCGCCTGCGCACAAGTGCAGGTGCCTGCGTCCTAAAAAGTGAATCGGGAAACCTGAGATTGTAGGGATCATTTTTCGAAATGAAGGTAGAAGCGTGGAGCGTAACACAGCCCGGCGGGGCATCACGCTAATTGTTTTGAGTGTCACAGCGGTTATATTGGCGTTCGGCCTCTCGGTCTATTTCACCCCGGCCAGCGCCGGCGCGCTTTTCGCCGCGCCCCGGTGCGGCGACGGCTCTGCTCCGAATTACGGCTTTACCTATGCTCTACAGCAGGCGCATTGGACGGTGGACTGGCAAGACTATGCCTCGGAGCAGGCGGTGACCGAGGTGGACGCGATTCTCGACCGGCTGAATGGAGATTCCATTGCGCAGACAATGATCCTCATCAAGCCGCAGGCCCAGGTGGGCAACCGTGTCAACTGCGCCGTGCATTTCCTGCGTTACATGCAGCTCGGCCAGCCGGCGGGCGAGCGCAAGGATAACGGCTTTGTCTTTTTGATCGTGGTTGAACCCACCCGCATTGACGTGCATTATGGCGTGGGGCTGGGCCTGCCGGCGCTCACCGCCCCCGAACTGACGACCCTCAACCGCGCCGCCGAGGAGATTTACCAATCTACCCACAGCATGGATCAGGCGCTGTTGACCCTGGTGCAGGGGTTTGACGCGGTTGCGCGCAACAAATACGCGCCGCTGATTTTCCCCGGGCCGACCCCGGAGACGATTAACCTGCCGCCGCTGCCTTCCGGGCCGCTGGGCACTTTGATCAGTTGCGGGCTGCTGTGCCTGGGCATCTTTTTCCTGCTGTTTCTGATGTGGGTGTTCAACCAGTTGGCTCGGCTGGGGATTACCTTCAATCCCTCCGGCGCGGGTTCCCGGAGAACGGGGGGCGCTTTCGGCGGGGGCAGAAGCAGTCCGCCAACGCGTGGGGGCAGCGGCAGCGGGCGCTCCGGACGCGGCAATTAAAAAACAAGGAGTAAACATGAAACACTATATTAGACAGATCATTTTCGTTTTTGTGATGGTTGCCATGTTAGGCGGACTGCCCGGCTGCAGCATCGTGAGTTCGGGCACGACGGAATACAACGAGTTGGTTGCGTTGGTGCAGGGTGTGCAGTCTGCGGCCTCCAATTTCCAACTGGTGACAGATACCCAGTATGCCAAAATCCAGGCCAAAACGCAGATCACCCAAGACTATTACGACGCGGTCAACAGCAGCGGCGAAGTGTGGACCGGTAACTTTCGTTCGCAAGCAGATGCGCTGACCGACCTGCTAAAGAATTACCGCGACGAAAACGGCCAGCCGTTGGACCCAACCAAGCTGAACTTGAACGAGCTACAGGGCAAGGGCGCACTACCGAACGGCCTGGGCCAGGGCTTTACGCTCTATGTCAACGCCATCACCCAGGCCCCTCCACCCGTGCCGGATGCCCAAGTCACCCTGGCGCTGGGGGATACCATTGACGAGGCGATGAACACCATTCAACTGGGTGGCACCGATTGGAATGACGCCGTCAAAGCCTACAACACCCGCCGGGCGCAGATTAAGGGCGAGATTGTGGCGCGCGTCTCCGCGTATTTTGGTTTTGAACTGCCGGTGACCTTCCCCTACTATCAGGGCGGCAATGCCGGCCAGCCCATCCAGAATCCGCTGGCGACGCCACAGCAGTAGGCGACCGTGGCCGGCGACGGTCGCTTCACCAGCGCGCGACCCATCCGCGGCGCGCTTCAGACCGCGCTGATCGGCGGGCCAGCAACAGCCGCGGCCTTTCTGGCTAAGGCAATTTCTCAATAGCCAGATTGTTAACGTGTTTCAATTCAAGATCTATTTTTACAGGAGTCAAAATGATAGCTACAACACTGATCCCAAATAACATTTTCAACACGCTTGCTTCGGATGCGCAGATCGAGCGTACCGTGAAAAGCCTGGAAGCCAATAACATCCACGCCATCGTTGCGGAGAATGGCGCTGCGGCTCGACAAAAGCTGTTCGAAATACTTCCAGCCAAGGCCGAAGTGTTCATCTCCAGCTCAGTCACACTAAACACCCTGGGCGTCACCGAAGAAATTGACAAATCGGGCCGGTATAATTCGGTGCGAGTGAAATTGGGCACGCTGGATCCCAAAACCCAAAACCGCGAGATGCAAAAGTTGGGCGCGACGCCAGAGTATATGCTTGGCAGCGTTCACGCTGTCACCGAAACCGGGAGCGTCCTCATTGCTTCAGCGACCGGCAGTCAGCTAGCCGGTTATGTCTCTGGCGCAGTAAACGTCATTTGGGTAGTGGGTACACAAAAGATCGTCCCGACTCTTGAAGACGGTCTGAAACGCGTAGCAGAATACACCTTTCCGCTGGAGGATGCCCGCGCCTTCAAGGCCTACGGGATGCACAGCAGCATTAACAAAATGCTGATTGTGCATAAAGAGTTTACGCCCGGGCGCACCACTATGATTTTGGTGAAAGAGAATCTGGGGTTTTAGCGGCCGCCCAACTTTTGCGCCGCGCGAGGGTTGACCTACCCTGAGCCAGCTTTCAGGCTGCCCGAAATCGGCCATTGGCCAATCGTTGGTGAGTTGGGTTCAACGATTCAAACAATAACAAGGAGATTGATATGAACAAGAGAGACACAAACAATTCCTCGACCGGGCTTGGAACAGCATCGCCCCACGCCTTACCCCCTCTACCGTATGCCGAAGACGCATTCGAACCGGTTATAACAGCCAAAACGGTGAGTTTTCACTACGGAAAACATCACAAAGGCTATGTGGACAACCTGAACAAGCTTGTTGTAGGAACAGAATATGCCAGCCTGTCATTGGAGGATATTATTACCCGGACCGCAGGGCGGCCAGAAAGAACCGCAATCTTTAACAACGCGGCGCAAATTTGGAACCACACGTTTTATTGGAGAAGCATGAGACCGAATGGAGGCAGTGAACCGCCCGCGGCGCTCAAACAGAGAATCGAGGCCGACTTGGGCAGCGTTGATGCCTGCAAGAAAGAGCTAGCCAGCGCGGCTGTTTCACAGTTCGGGAGCGGTTGGGCTTGGCTTGTCCTCGCGGACGGCCGGCTCAAGGTGGTAAAGACCGCCAATGCCGATGGCCCTTTGACAACGAGCATAAAGCCATTGCTTGCCATTGATGTGTGGGAGCACGCTTACTACCTGGATTATCAAAATCGGCGCGCAGACTATGTTAATGCTGTTCTCGACAAGCTAATCAACTGGGAGTTTGCATTGCAGAACGCCAGCTAGTAGCGGGGGCCTGAAGGACAGGGGCATTGTTATGCGTTCCAATTTTAAAAATTGGCGCTTTTTGAAATGAGGTGAAAAAGGATAGCCTATGACTGCAAATGATAAACGCCACCGCGCTATTTTGCAGGACATCGCCCAGAGGGCAATGCTGGAGAGAGGCTTACTCCCTGACTTTTCTGCGCAAGCCCTCGCCGAACTGAGCCGGCTTCAGGTCGCTTCGGCGATGAACGGTGAGCCGGCTCGTAATTTGAATGACCTTTTATGGGCTTCCATTGATAACGCTGACTCCCGTGACCTGGATCAGCTTACCGTTGCCGAGGCCATGCCAGGCGACCGTGTCAAGATTCTGGTTGCCATAGCAGATGTGGACTCGCTCGTTAAAAGTGGATCAGCCCTTGACGAACACGCCCGCCACAATACGACCTCGGTTTACACGGCCGCTGGGATATTCCCCATGCTGCCCGAAAAGCTCTCCACCGACCTCACCTCACTGAATTTCAATGAGGAGCGCCTAGCCATTGTTGTTGAAATGGTGATTGACGCGGATGGGTCACTAGAAGATTCTGGCATCTACCGGGCGCGTGTCCGCAATCATGCCAAGCTTGCCTATACCAGCATTGCCGCATGGCTGGAAGGGAATGGCGGTGTGCCGGGGGCAATCGCGGCCGTAAATGGGCTGGATGAGAATCTGCGCCTGCAGGACAGGGTGGCACAGAGCATGAAGAATTTCCGGCATGTCCATGGGGCGCTCTCTCTTGAAACGATTGAGGCGAGGCCGATCTTTGACGGCGATCAAATCCGTGAGCTGCAAGTGGAAGCAAGTAACCGGGCCAAGGAAATTATCGAGGATTTTATGATTGCGGCCAACGGCGTGACCGCCCGCTATCTCTCGTCAAGGAATTTTCCTTCCATCCGTCGTGTGGTACGCACGCCCAAACGATGGGAACGGATTGTCGAGATTGCCGGCGAACACGGGGGCAGGCTGCCTGATAACCCGGATTCAAAAGCGCTGGAAGAGTTTCTGATCAAGGCGAAAGCAGCCGATCCGCTTCGATTCCCCGATCTCTCCCTGGCTGTTATCAAACTCTTGGGAGCAGGTGAATACGCTGCAGAGCTTCCAGGCGATACTCCCCCAGGACACTTTGGGCTGGCAGTCAAGGACTATGCCCACTCGACCGCTCCAAATCGCCGCTATCCCGACTTGCTGACGCAGCGATTGTTGAAAGCAACCCTGGATGGAAAACCTGTGCCCTATAGCAAAGATGAGTTGGATGTTCTGGCAAAGCATTGCACCGAAGCGGAAGATGCCGCTAACAAAGTCGAACGGCAGGTCGGCAAATCGGCTGCCGCGCTTTTGCTCGAATCGAGAATCGGAGAGCAATTTGATTCGATTGTCACAGGCGCTTCCGAGAAAGGCACCTGGGTTCGGCTGCTCACTCTGCCGGTTGAAGGGAAGCTGGTGCATGGGTTCGAGGGCATGGATGTCGGCGACCGGCTGCGTGTGCAACTGATATCTATAAACGTTGAGCGAGGGTATATTGACTTTAGGCGCGTTGGTCCATCAAGACATTGAGGCTGTTCTGATTTTTGTAACTGCTGCCAGCCCGCCGGGGCTGGCGCGGCGAGCAGGTTTGGGTAGTTACTGTTGAAAGGGACACGGAATGGAATACAGAGACTATTACAAAATACTGGGCGTTGACAAGAATGCCAGTGCAGGTGAGATCAAGAAAGCCTACCGCAAACTAGCCCGCAAACATCACCCCGACGTCAATCCAGGGGACAAGTCGGCGGAAGAGAAATTCAAGGACGTCAACGAGGCCTATGAGGTTTTGTCTGACGCCGAGAAGCGCAAAAAATACGACCAGTTTGGCGCGCAGTGGCAGCAATACGAACGCGCCGGAGGCCCCCCTGAAGATTTCTGGGCGCAGTGGGGGGCGCAGCCCGGCGCTCGCCCGCGCACGCGCAGCGTTACACCGGACGAGTTCGAGCAAATGTTTGGCGGCGCGGATGGCTTTTCTGACTTTTTTGAGACCTTGTTTGGCGGTATGAAGGACGGTCGCGCTGGCAACTTTTATCAGCCACGCCCCCGGCGCGGCCGCGATGCCGAGCACATTATCCAGGTAACACTTGAGGAAGCATTTCAGGGCACGACACGCGTCTTGCAATGGGAAGACGGGCGCAAAATCGAGGCCAAAATTCCGCGCGGCGTGCGCAGTGGGTCACGTATACGGTTGGGTGGTCAGGGCGAATCAGGCACAAGCGGCGACGCAAGCGGTGATCTGTATCTCAAGGTTGAGGTTGTGCCACATGCCATCTTTCAACGCGAGAATGATAATCTAAAGGTCGCAGTGGCGATAGACCTGTACACGGCTTTGCTAGGCGGCCAAGTTGACGTGCCTACTTTGGAACGCTCGGTCAAACTGACCATTCCGCCGGAAACCGCCAATGGCAAAGAGCTCCGGTTGCGCGGCTTGGGCATACCTAAATTGCAGAATCCAGGCCAGCGTGGCGATTTATATGTGACAGTCACAGTCCAACTCCCTCAAAACCTGAATCAACAAGAAAAGCAACTTTTCCAACAACTGCGGGACTTGAGATAAAGATACCCATTCATAAAGTGCCCTGGCGCTTTCCAAGACATCGTGGGGCCGCTCCTCACGCAGAGCGCCGAACTGTCCTATAGTGATTTCAAGACAGCTTCGCGCCGGCAAGGATCAGCGCAGTTGGATGGCCTATTTGTGGATCGTGTATTTGGATAATCGGGCCACACTCGGCCTTGCCAGTCAGCCCATCAAGACTTGCGCCTGATGCTGACTGCCGTCACGCAAAAGTGGAATCTCGTTGCCGGGCAAGACCTTTCCATCCAGCGTTATTTGCCTCACGCCCCGGTTGACGCCGGATGGATTCTCCACGCGAATCTGAAAAATGGTCTCGCCATCGCGGTACGTTACCTGGTAACCTGTCCAACTCTTGGGGATGCAGGGATTGATCTGCAGTGCCTGACCCACCCGGCGTATTCCCAAAATGGCCTCCAGTCCCAGGCGGTACATCCAACCGGCTGAACCCGTATACCACGTCCAGCCGCCGCGCCCGGTATGCGGCGGTGTACTGTAAACGTCCGCCGCGATCACATACGGCTCCACTTTGTAACGCGCTGCCTTTTCCGGTGTATCGCTGTGATAGATTGGGTTGAGCAGCCGGAATAGAGCCTCGGCGCGATCTCCATCTCCCAGTTCGGCCAAGGCCCACGCAACCCATGTCGCGGCGTGAGTGTATTGCCCGCCGTTTTCGCGGACGCCCAGCGGATAGCCTTTGATGTAACCTGGGTCTTTAGGGGTCTTGTCGAACGGCGGGGTAAAGAGCAATACGAGTTGGTCGTCAGTATTAACTAGCCGATTGACGACAGACTGCATGGCCTGAACCGCGCGCACCGGGTCACCCGCCCCAGACAAGACAGCCCACGATTGGGCAATCGAGTCAATCTGACATTCGAGATTCCCGGCCGCGCCCAGAGGTGTGCCGTCATCGTAAAATGCGCGCAAATACCATTCGCCATCCCACGCATTGGCTTCTATAGCCTTACGCAACTCGCCGGCGCGCTGCCAGTATGTGGTGGCTTGTGCCTTTTCGCCCCGGCGGTCGCACAGGCTAGCCCATCGGTTTAATGTAGCGCACAGGAACCAGCCCAGCCAGACGCTTTCGCCCTTGCCCGCGTTGGATACAACGCCGCTGCCTACTCGGTTCATGCCGTCGTTCCAGTCGCCGCTGCCTATCAACGGCAAGCTGTGCGGCCCGGCGGTGGTTCCTTTTTCCAACGCGCGGCGGCAATGTTCATAAAGTGTATAGATTTCGCCTGTTGGCGGATCCTGTCCATAGCGCTCGTCTTCTCCCATTCCCAGTGGAGCGGCCTTGCGAAACGGCGACAGTTCGTCGAGGATGGATTCGTCGCCGGTGGCCTCAACATAGTGGGTTGTGACAAACGGAAGCCACAGCAGATCGTCGGAGCAGCGCGTGCGCACGCCCCGCCCCGAAGGTGGATGCCACCAATGTAGCACATCCCCGGTCTCGAACTGCTGCCGCGCCGATTCCAGGATGTGCTCGCGGGCCAGGTGCGGCGCAACATGTACCAGTGCCATTACGTCCTGTAACTGATCGCGAAAGCCAAACGCCCCGCCGGCTTGGTAAAACGCCGAGCGGCCCCACATCCGGCAGGCCAGTGTCTGGTAGAGCAGCCAGCGGTTCAGCAAGACATTCATCGCCGGATCAGGCGTCTGCACCTGAACAGAGCCTAATACATCCTCCCAGAATCCACTGACCGATTCCCACGCGGCCTCGACTTGTCCTACATCCTGATATTGCTTGACCAACCGCAAGGCTTCTCCCTTGCTCGCGGCCTCACCTAGCAGGAAAAATATCTCTTGCGCCTCACCTGACCCCAAGTCAATATGAAGTTGCACTGCGGCGCATGGGTCGAGGCCAGGCTGCACAGCGTTGGCCAGCCCGATGCGTTCGAGCGCCGCCGGATTGCCAAGGCTGCCCATGCGCCCCAGAAATTCGGCGCGATCCGCCGTCAAGCCATGCAGCTTTTTGCTGGCGGCCACAAAGGCCACTCGCTCGCCAAACTCGGCGTTATAAGAATTGCGAGCGAGCAACGCCTGGCTGTCATTGTCAAACTCGGACACGACGTACTGTTGAGAGGCGTCACGCACGACACCCAATACCCATTCAGTGTAAAAGGTCGCTGTGATCCGCCGGCCGCGTTTCCACACATTTTCCAGGCGCAATTGAATCACCTTGACCGGCGCGTCCCGCGCCGCAAACAGCCGCAACTCTTGCTTGAGGCCATGACTGTGGTGCTCAAAAGTCGAATAACATGCGCCGTGACGGATCAAATAGGGCGCTGGCGCGCGGGCAGGCTGCGGCGTAGGCGACCAGACCTGCGCTGTTTCTTCGTCGCGCAGGTAAAGCGCCTCGCCCGGCGGATCGGTCACTGGATCATTCGACCAAGGGGTGAGCCTGTTTTCGCTGCTGTTGACCGACCACGTGGCGCCGCTGCCTGCCTCGGAGACCAGAAAGCCAAACGTAGGATTGGCGATGACGTTGATCCAGGGCGCAGGCGTCCATTGTCCCGGCTCAAGATAGACAACATACTCGCGCCCATCAGCGGAGAAACCGCCTAGCCCGTTATCAAACAAGAGACCCGCTGGGCGGGCGAGCGGCGGCGTGGGTTCCACATCCTTCGACTCGGACAGGGTAGGGGTGAAAGGCGGCAAGCGAGTTGGCTGGCGGTGCAGCGGTTCCAGTTGCTCGGCCAGCGCGCCTGTGCGCGTCGGGCACAACGCTCGGTCGAGCACAACCCGCGCCGCTGTCTCTAAAAGCACTCGGTCGGACTCGCCTATCTGATCGGCATTCAGAATAAAAATGCCCCCGCGCCGGTTGAGCCAGCTTTCGTCGTTGGTACGCGCGAGCAATCGCTGCAACTGTCCGCGCAATTCTTGCCCATAACCCGTGCCTTGCATATCGAGGATAACCAGATCAATCTTGAGCTGCCGGTTACGCCAATACGTGTGCGCCTGGAGCGCTTGGCTTACCAGCCCCAGTTCCTCCGAGTTGTTGATGCGCACCAGGAGAATCGGATAATCGCCCGAGATGCCCCAGCCCCACAAGCCAGATTGTCCCTTGCGGTTCGCCGCGAGCACGACCGGGTCGGCGCGCAGTGCCGCATGGGGATAGACCAGAGCTGACAAAAGTTGTTGGATGCGCTCCAGGTCTGTGGCGGCCAGGCCCAGTTGGCGCAGTTCTGCTTCAGCACGAGAGCGGGCTTGATCAAAGGCTTGATTGATAGCGCGCGAGGTCTGATAACGACGGCACAGCGCCAATGCTTCTTGGCGCGACTTGGCCACCAATGTGATAAAGGTAACCTGTGTCGTTTCGTGAGGTTCCAGCTCGAGGTCTTGGCCTATGGACATGATTGGATCCAGTGTGGAGCATAGAGTTTGTGATCTCTCCGTCTTGGCAAGGAAAAGGGATATGGTTTGGGGGCGAGGGTGTACTGAACGCAATGTTTGCCCTCGGCCCAGGAATTGGGCGCGATCGGTTTCGTATGCGCTCGTGATTTCGGCGTTGTGCCCAACATGGCCTGGCTGGGCGGCGAGCGAATGAGCTAAATAGATCGGCTCTTCTGTCCCCGAACGCAGACGCCGACGAAAGAGCAGCGTGTTCGTTTCCGGCAGGTATTCGCTTTCGATAAACATTTTGTTGAACGCGGGATGACGCTGGTCGGCAGCCTGGGGCGCCAGGATCACTTCGCCATAGCTGGTTAACGCCAACCGACGGACGCGATCGCTGTGATTGGTCAACGAGACGCGCCGAATCTCGACATCGTCATCCGGCGCGACAACAACTTGCATGCTCAAGTCAAGGCCGTGATCGCTGCGCCGAAACTCGGCCATGTGAGCATAAAACTGCGCCGATTGGCTTGCCGGCGCCACGGCAGTGGGTTGATACGTGGCTGACCAGAGATCGCCGCTATCCAGGTCTTGCGCATAGATCCACGTGCCCCAGTTGTCCAGTGTTGTGTCGGCGCGCCAGCGAGTGAGGTCGGTTTCTTGCCAGCGACTGAATCCGCTGCCGGCGCTGGTGAGCAGCACTCCATAGCGCCCGTTCGATAGATAATGAACTTGCGGCAGGGGAGCTTTCACGGTCACGTTCCAGGGCTGCGTGGTGATCTGACCTTGGACGCGACGGACAGCCTTGGAATCCTCCGGGTGCGCAGGTTCTACGGGAACATCTGTGGGCACTTTTTCCTGAAGGAGCAACTCGACGCTTTGCACCCGCGGGTCAGAATGGAAGCGAGACACCATCACGCCGTCATGCAAGTAATTGATCAACGAGAGCAGGATCATGCCCTGGTGATGCGCCATGTATGAGCGCACGATGGCGCGTTTTTCTCCCAGCGCCAGCCGGGAAGGCGTAAAGTCAATCGCCTCGTAAAAACCGTGCGCGCCCAGCATATCCAATTCGGTCAGGCGCGCAATGTTTTCCATCACCTTGCGCGGGCGCAGGGGGAGAGCCATGAACGAGGCATACGGCGCGATCACCAGGTCTTGGGCCAGGTTGCGCTTGAAACCCAACCCCGGCACGCCAAAGGCGCGGTATTGATAGTTCAAGCTGACATCAAACGCATAAAAGCCAGATTCGGAAATGCCCCACGGCACACCCTTTTGCTCGGCGTACTTTATCTGGTGATCCACGGCCGCGCGGCAACTGTGTTGCAACAGTGTGCCTTCATAGCTCTTTATCAAGAGAGAGGGCATCAGGTATTCAAACATCGTCGCGCTCCAAGACAAAAGCGCGCGTGTACTGTCCACCTGGGTGAGCGGGCGGCCCAGGTGCAGCCAGTGGCTTGGAGGAATATCGTTCTTGGCAATCGCCACAATGCTGGCGATGCGCGCCTCAGAGGCCAGCAAATCGTAATAGTTGCTGTCCAATTTCCCGGCGTCCACGTTGTAACCCAGGTGAAACATCTGGCGACGCGGGTCAAACAAAAAGCCAAAGTCCATCGCCTGGAAATAGCTCTCGGCCTGCTGATCCAATTCTCGCAGGCCAATGGCCAAGACGCGCGCCGTCATCGGGGCGAGTTCCAACTTGTGCGTCAGTTGTTGGCGCCAATCACGCGCTTCTTCTGCCCACCCTTCGGGGGCATGTTCGGGACAGGACTGGTCTAGCTGACTCGCCAGCAGAGCCAAGCTGACCTGACCGGCCCTATAAACTTGCGGCAGTTGGTCAAGTGTCACGGTAGTAGGCAGGGCATCTCGCAAAGCCTGCCATGCTTCGCGGATGTTTGGGGGCGTATCAGGCTGGGTAAACAGGCGGGGCGGCTGGCCCATCATCAACAGCCAGGGCAGCATCAACTCGATTTTGTTTTGTGTGCTTTCCAAATGATTCTTTACCCGGTGGGCCGAGATGCGCAAACGGCGCAAGGTCTCTGCGTCCATCTCCTGGGCGCAAGATTCGACCAGTGACATTAGCAGGTGGTCAAGCTCAATTTGGCCCGGGCCAGTTAGCTCGCTCAGCAACGGCGACCAAGCAGCGGGGTTATGCTTGACGGCTAACACTTGCCGGCGGGTGCGCTCCAACCAATTTTTCAAAGGCGCAACGGCAGGCTGAGGGCTGGTTAGCTCTAGGTCTTGCGCAATCATGACTAGGACGTCGTCCAGCAGGCTCAATGTATCGAGCAACCCTTCCCAGGTCTGCCAACGCAGGAGGGGAGCGTGTAACAAAGCCAGGCAACCTTGCCCTAACGTCCGCAGGCATGCAGCCAGGTTGCCGCTGTCCACAGTGGAAACATACCGCGGCGGCAGCGGCGCCAGGCTGCGTGTGTCATACCAGTTTATAAAGTGGCCTCGATAGCGCTCTAGTTTTTCCATGCTCTCAAAGGTGGCGCGCAGCCGCGTGACCAGATCCAATGACTCGATGTAGCCCAGGTCAAAAGCCGCCAGCGTCGAGAGCAGCAACAGGCCAATGTTGGTGGGCGAGGTGCTCGGCATGATGACGCCGCGCGGCGACTCTTGGAAATGATCCGGGGGCAGCCAGTGATCTTCCGGCCCGACAAAGTGCTCGAAAAAGAGCCAGGTGCGGCGGGCCAGGTTGCGCAGCACTTGGTTTTGTTCGGTGGAAAGCGGCTCGGGCGCGTGGCGGATTGGGCGGCTGATCCAGTAGGCGATCTGGGGGGAAAGCAGCCACGCGATCAAGAGCGGCGCCGCTACGAACAGCGCGGCGGGATTGAGCCGGATGGTCAGCAGGGTCAGGGCGACTGATACAAGCATCGTCGTGAGCCTCTGTTGCCAAGTCATCTCGCCGGCAAACAGGCGCACGGTATCGGCATAGGTCGTCCACTGCAACAAGTGCCGGCGGGTGACCAACAACCGCAAGAGCGTCGTGACAATTCCGCCGAGCGTGACCAGCGTTTCATAAGGAAGAAAGACCAGCGCCAACATCCAACGCACCGCGCCGCTTTGGAGCGGCCTGAGGGCGTTCTGCCAGGAGCTCCCTTTCACCCCTTGGACCAACCCAACAACTAGACCGGTGAGGACCGGCACGGCGGGTGTCAACAGCCCGGCCAGTGTCCACACCCACGGCGAGCCGGGCAGCCACAGCCATCCAGCGACAAATAAAACGAACAAAGCCGGCGAAAGCAGGCTGCGGCGCAGGTTATCGAAAATTTTCCAGCGGGCAATGATAGAGAGAGTATTGGGTATGGCCTTTTTCCCAACAGAGGGCACCCGCGGCAGCAGCCAGGGCAGCAATTGCCAATCTCCGCGAATCCACCGCCGCGAGCGACGCAGGTAAACAAAGTAATGCGGGGGGTACTCTTCATACAAGACGGCATCCGTCACCAACCCGACGCGCCCGTGAATGCCTTCGATCAGATCGTGACTGAGCAGCGCATTTTCCGGCATGCGGCCGGCCAGGCTGCGTTCGAACGCGTCTATATCATAGATGCCCTTGCCAACGTAAATCCCTTCGCCGAACAAGTCCTGATACGCGTTGGACACAGCCCGTGTGTACAGATCCAGGCCAACGTCTCCGGCAAAGATGCGGGTGAAGCGCGAGAGGTTGGCGCTTGTTGCAGTGATCTCGATCCCAGGTTGCAGCAGAGTATACCCGGCAACGACTTGGCCGCTATACGGATCGAACTCGGCGCGATTCAGTGGATGCGCGAGCGTGGCGACAAGCCGGCGAGCGGCTCCGCGCGGCATGATCGTATCGGCGTCCAGGGTGATGACGTACTTGATCTCGCGCAACACTTGCAGATCGCCCGTCTGCACACTAAAAGCGGTGTCTCCGTTTCCTCGCAGCAAGAGATTCAACTCGTGCAACTTGCCCCGCTTGCGCTCCCAGCCCATCCATTGCTCTTCACGCGGATTCCACTTGGGGTCGCGATGAAAAAGGTAAAACGGGCTGGGCGTTTCCCGCTGGTATTTCTCATTGAGCCGGCGGATGCCGGACTCGGTCTGCTCGACCAAAGGGTGCTCGCCCGAACTGCATAGTTGCGACGCATCGGGCAGATCGGTGAGCAGCGCAAAGTACAGGTGCGGATCCTGATTGCGCAAATAGTGCAGCTCTAATTGTTGGACCAAAGCCTCGACCTCGGCGGCGCTGCTCAGCATGGCCGGGACGACCACCAGAGTGCGATATTCGGCGGGGATGCCGTCTCTAAAATTCATTTTGGGCAAGACCCGAGGAGGAACAGCGCGTGTCACGATCCAGTTGACCAGGCTGACGGATACCGTCACCGCCGGTATAAGCAGGAGCAAGCCAGCTCCTATCCATTGCCCAAAAGTTGCGGCGGCGCTCATTGCATAGCGGATGCCGCCCAGCAAAATAGCCAGGCTGATCAGCGCCATGCTGCCCAAGTACACCCGGGTTGGATGACGGAAAACCTGCCGGCGCAGGCGGTCGCGCCAGGCGGGATGATGGCCCAGTCTAGCTTCGAGCTGCGCTCGGCCGGCATCCACCAAGTAATAACCGACATGCCCCGTGCGTTCTCCTTCTTGGGGATTGTCACCCTGAGCGAAGCGAGGGGTCTCTGCCCCGTGTGAACTGAGATTCTTCGCCGCGGCGCGGCTCAGAATGACAGGATCGTAGCTCGCCGCCAGGCTGATGGCTTCTTGCGCGACCTCTTGCTCGCTCCGGCCCGTGGCGCGCGCCAGGTCCTCGACCACTTTGCGGTAGCGGTCGCGCGTCTCTTGATCCATTTTGGCATAGACACCCGCTGGCTCGCTGCGCAGCACTTGCTCGACCCGGCTGACGTTTTCGAAAAATTCGTGCCAATCTTGGGTTGCCAGAGTCCGCAAACTGATGATGCAACTGGCGACGATCTCGTCGTCAGTGATCTCGCGGGGCAGAGTCATGGCCGGGAGCGCGTTCTGCCGGACAAGGCCGTTGGGTACACCCCTAAAGGGTGTTCTAGGGACAACGGCGGTGATGCGCGTAATGGCTTGCGCCAGGCACTCGATGCTGCCCAGGCGCAGCATGACGGGCAGCGCCCACAACTCGCCCATCGTCAGGGGAGCGATGTCTTGATAGAGTTGGATCAAGCGTTTCGCCCGGCCCAGGTCGAGGTGCGCCGTTTGCATCACGACCAATTCTTGCGCGATGGCATAGACGCGCGGATAGCCTGCCAAGGGGCCTGCCGCTAACTTGGGCAATTGGCGATAAAACCCCGGCGGCATGTCTTCGAGGATTTGGCGCAGAGTCTGTTGCACCAGGTAAAAGTTGTCCAGCATCCACTCGGCCGCGTACGAGAGCGACTCTTTTTCGGGCGTCTCGCGAAAGTGCTGGGTTGCGTCTCGCAAGAGCGCGTTCTGCTCGTCCAAATAGTCCAGAAGCGACAGTTTGCCTGCTGAGGACTGGCCTCGGGCAGGGCGAGGCGCGACGGCCTGATCTTCCACTTCTTGGCGCGCCAGGTCCTCTATGCGGCTGATGTTCGCAGCGCTGACCTGGTCTGCCGCCGAGTTCGGATCGGAAGGGAAAATCGCCATGCGTTATCGTTTCCCGTGCTTTTTGGCTGCCACTTCGGCCAGGGAGGACTGTCCCCATATTCTGTCCGCCGGGATATCTTGGACGATTAGTAGCGGGGTAGCGCCATAGACGATAAAGCTGATGACCAGGCTGCCGTAAAGCCAACGCGTCTGCCCGGAATAGCCGTGCGCGCTTAGAAAGACCAGGTCTATTTTTTCTTGGTCTGCCAGTTCGTGCAGCGTCGAAAAGATGTGCTCGCTGACGAGCACGCGTGTTTGAACCTCTCCTGGCAGGCGTGACTTGCATTGCTCAAGGTACTCGATGGCTTCTGTCCGATTGCGCTCGACCACTTGATCGGCCAATCCAATGTCTTTGGGTGTGGGCGGCGTTCGCCGGGGCATTTCTGGCCTTCGCACAATATAGGTCAGCATGATTTGGGCCTGGTGGGCGCGGGCTAAGGTGGCAGCTTGGGGCAGGACACACTCGGCCCGCTGCGAGCCATCCAAGGGAACAAGTAATCGTCGGTAGCGCAGGTCCGCCAACTCGGGCGGGGCCGGCTGATATGCCCGCACTACCATGATCGAGGTGCAAGCGCGCAGGATGATTTTCTGAACGACGCTGCTCACATTCCATCCACTCAGGCCGCTCTGCTCTAGCAATCAATCACCTTTTACCAAGGTCTTAGCCCACTCTGGCAGCAACGCGCCTGAAAGGAAAGTTTTAAGGAGGGCTTCATGCCATCTGC
>JBGSMF010000392.1:0-6561 GCA_041740315.1 Thermoflexales bacterium | reverse complement strand
GCCGACCCGCCTAGGAGCTTGTCGGAGAGGGCCGTTCGTAGTGCGCGCTTTAGCGCGCTGAAGCGCGCACTACGAGCCTACCAGCCCGCTCTCCGACAGCCTGCTAGTCTGTGCTCAATAATCGCAGAGCATGGGCCTTGGCTATGGCTTGGGTGCGGCTGCTCACGCCGAGTTTGCCATAGATGTTGTTGATGTGCCGCTTGACCGTGCCGGGCGTTATGACCAGCTTGTTAGCAATCTCTTGGTTCGATAGCCCGGCAGTGATCAGGCGCAACACCTCTAGCTCGCGCTGGCTGAGAGGCTCGATGAGAGGCTGGGAAGCAGCCTGTTTGGGCTGGGTAATGCCGGCATGGCCCAAAAGCTGCTTTACAAAGAGCGGGGCAGCCTGCTTGACGGCAGGCAGCAGCGCAATGACCAGTTCATCTTCGTCCAGAAAAGCTCGGAAATACTCTTCCGCTGCTGCCAGTTGCACCGCCCTGGCGAGGTAATCGCGCGCTGTTGAGTGGTCTTTTAACTTGTCCGCGGCTATCGCTTGCAGGATATGAATGGTTATCAGCCAGCGCGTTTGCCCATACTCGCGGGTAAAGTGTTCCAGCCGGTTTAGCAGAGTGTTGGCTTGCTCCAGCCGGTCTTGGGCCAACAGCAATCGGCAATAGGTCAAATGAGTTTCAACGCGCAAATATTCCAGCGTATCTTGCGGTGTTAGCTTTGCTCGCTCGGCCCACTGGCCTGCCAAGGCAAGCTCGCCTTGCTTTAGACGAATATTGACTTCCCAGGCAAGGAATCCCTCGGCATCAGAGTAGCCTGAATGGAGCGCCGTCTGATATGCTTTTTGCAGGGCATCTAGCGCGCTGGTGCTTTGTCCTTGCGCGTGCAGCGTGGCAGCGGCCAGGCCATGCGCAAAAGCGAGATAGGGCGCAAACGGCAATTGTGTGCCCAGGGCCAGGGCCTGCTCGTGGCATTGGCGCGCCAGTTCTAGCTGGTTGGCTTCATAGTGCAACATCCCCAAGCGGCTGTAAAGGGGGGCCGCCACCGGCGATGGTTGCCCCGCGCTGTCGCTGTATCTCTGAATGGCTTGCTTGCAAACGGCGATGGCCTCTTGGCGCTGCGTGCAGAGGTTGAGCGCAGAAGCCAGCGAATTTTCAGCCACAACCGCAAAGATTTGGTTGCCGGCCTTGCGGCTGGTCTTTGCTGCTTCACGCAAGGTGGCAATGGCCTGGCTAATAGCCTGTGTCCGCTCTTGCGCTTCGGCCAGCACCCACAGCGCAATGATGCGCCAACGCGGCTGGTCTTGGCGCAGCGTTTGCAGCGCGCTTGAGGCGGCCTGGATGGCGGCGGCATACTCTTGGCGATCTAACAGCGCCACAAAGCCGCGCAAAGCTTGCAGCAGGCCCAATTCTGGCTGCCCGCTTTGGCCCAGGCGTTGTTCTGCCGCATGGATATAGTCTTCTGCCCGGCTCAGCTCGCTGGTGAGCGCCAATACCCAGCCGTAGTAGGTTGCCAGCGCCCCATCGGCGCGCAGGCGCTCTGTGGGCAAAGCTTCCAGCCAAGCGCGCAAGGTCAACAGGCTGCCGCTGTGTAGGGCGGCATCGGCAGCCTGGCGAACCAGCCGCGCGGCCTGGGTGTAATCTCCATTGGTCGAAGCATAGGCCAGCGCGTGGTGAATGGCTGGGGCGGGCAGGTTTTGCGCTTCATACCAACTCGTTGCGCGTTGATGCAGTTCCTCCCGCTCGGCAGGAGCAAGCTTGGCGCGCAGCGCCTCGGCAAACAGTTGGTGGTAACGATACCATTGGCGCTGCTGGTCGAGTGGAACAATGAACAAGTTGGCCCCATCCAATTGTTCTAGCATCGCCTGACTATTTTGCAGGCCGGTCACAGCATTGCACAGCGGGGCGCACAATCTATCAAGGATGCACGTCTGGTAAAGAAAGCGGCGCACTGCTTCTGGCTGTTGCTCCATCACTTCGGCCAGCAAATAATCCATCACATAGCGGCTGCCGCCGAGGTTGCTGATGAGAGCTTGGGCGCGCGCTGCTTCTGGGCTTTCCTGCAAGGCCAGGGCTGCCAGTTGCAGTCCGGCAATCCACCCTTCAGTGCGCGCTTCAAGCGTGGCAATGATCTCGGCCGGCAGCGAGAGCCGCATGGTGTTATTCAGAAACACAGCGGCTTGATCTGCCGTAAAGCGCAGGTCGCGCTCTCGAATCTCGGTCACCTGGCTGCGCGCGCGCAGGCGGGGCAGGGGGATGGGCGGCTCTTCTCGAGTGATGAGAATCAAGTGCATCTGCATGGGCTGATGGTCCAAGAGGAGCGCCACGGCGTTATGCACGGCTATCTCGTGGATCAGGTGATAATCGTCCAAGATCAGGATGAACGGTGTGGCTAGCGCTGCAATGTTACCGGCGAGCATGGCTATCAGCGAGTCGGGCGGCGGCGGCTGGGGCGACTCTAACAGGTCCAGTGTAGCCCGGCCAAGGCTGGCATCAATTTGTTGCAGGGCAGCCACCAGGTAGGCAAAAAATCGCGTGGGGTCATTATCGCCTTCGTCGAGTGAAAGCCAGGCGATGGATTGAGGTGAGATATTTTTATAGCCGCTGTACAGCCATTCAGCCACAAGCGTGGTTTTGCCGAATCCGGCCGGGGCGGCAATGAGCGTCAGGATGTGGCCCTGGCCCAGGCCCTCGTCTAGCCGCTCGATCAGGCGTGGGCGCGCCACCAGGCCGCTGCGAGGCGGCGGTATGTATAGCTTGGTCGTCAGCAGAGGCGCAATCATAGTGTGATTATGCCTGCGGCTTTGCCGCAGGTTGGGCGCATAGCCTGCCACTTGCGGCGGAAAGGATCCAGGATTTGCCGTGGGGTCTGCATACTCCTGATTATAGTCGAATCGTTGGGCTTGCACAAACACATTTTGGCGCTTGGGTTATACCTGGATGATAGGTATCATCTCGAACGGATGATATTTGACACTCGTTGACTGGCTTTAGATAGGGTATTGTTACGATGTTGGTAACTCACCCTCCCGCAGGTTCAAACGTAAAATCCCGGCGAAGCTGGGATAGCTCGATCGGGATTGCCAGCTCCCCAGGCGGCTAAAATTCCAACCTGCGGGAGGGTAGGTTGAGTTACCAATTGAATAGTGAGTTGTTGCGCAAAATCATTGGTATGCATTAGAGAGGATGTTATGAAGGTATTAGCCGTTCGGTCAGAATTGTGTGTCGGGTGCTATCTGTGCGAGCAGACCTGCGCCGAATTGTATTTCAAAGTGGATGAGCGCGAGCGTTCGGCCATCAGGATCACGCCACCTCAAGTGAGAGAGGACGAGTGCGAAATTGCTTTTTGCAGCCAGTGCGGGGAATGTATTGCCGTTTGCCCCACCGGCGCGCTGTATCGCGCCAAGAATGGCCTTGTCCGCCTGCGAAAAAAGGATTGCACAGGCTGTGCGGCTTGTGTGGGCTTTTGCCCCACGCTGACCATGTATGTCTACCCGGGCGATATCATTCCGTTCAAGTGCATCGCCTGCGGCAAATGCGTAGAGACATGCCCGACGGATGCGCTCTATATGACGGAGGTCGAGGTTCCGCCAGAAGTGACCGAGTTGACCCGCTCGATTCGAGCCAAGACAGGAGAAGGTTCTCATGGCCATTGATGCTGCCAAGATGAAGGAAATGCGCGCTGCGCACAAGGTGTTGGCCGAGTATGCCTACGAGCCGGCCCAGGTGGCAAAGGGTTATTCTGGGCAAACCCTCTACATTAATCTGGATGACAACACTATCCAATCCAAGCCGGTCACCCAGCAAATGAAAGATATTTTTATTGGCGGGCGCGGTTTTGGTTTGTGGTATTTGTGGAATGCCGTCACGCCCCAAACCAAGTGGAACAGCCCCGAAAACGAAATCGTCATTTCCTCCGGCCCGTTAGGCGGCACCACCTGCTTTCCTGGCTCGGGCAAGTCGCTGTGCGTCACCATTTCACCGCTGACGAATATCCCAATAGATAGCAACGTGGGCGGCTATTTTGGCCCGCTGCTCAAGTTTGCCGGCTGGGATGCCATTGAAATCCAGGGCAAGGCCAAGAGCGATGTGATTATTTTCATTGATGGCAACCAGGGGCGCATCACCATCGAAGAAGCGCCCGGCGCGTCTACCGACAGCTACCCGGTGGGCGAAGAAGTGCTGGCCATGTTTGCCGATAGCGACGAAGAAAAGCGAGATATTTCCAGCGTCAGCGCCGGCACGGGCGCTAACCACTCGCTGTTTGGCTGCCTCAATTTTAGCTGGTACGACCTCAAGCGGCAGCGTGTGCGGCTCAAGCAGGCCGGGCGCGGGGGGCTGGGCACGGTGCTGCGCGATAAAAGGGTCAAGGCGATGGTGGTGAAAAAGTCTGGCGTCAATGTGGAATCGAACCACCCCGATGACCTGGAGCGCGTGCGCAAGGCCGGCACCAAGGTTCACCGCGAAATGCACGACCTGGATCATCTCCAGTGCCGTATGCGCACTGTGGGCACGGCCCACCTGGTTGAGATTATGGATTCGACCGATTTGCTGCCCACGCTCAATTACAAGTACGGCTCGCACGCTGACGCCAAGCCTCTTTTTTCCGAGCATTACCTGGCGGCGTTTTCGCAAGACAAGGTAGATAGCTGCTGGTATGGCTGCACCATGGCCTGCTCCAAGGGCTTGGATCATTTCGAGCTGCGCACCGGCCCGTACAAAGGCGAAAAGGTCACCGTAGACGGCCCGGAATATGAGACAATCGCTGCCTGCGGCTCTAACATTGGCGTTTTCGATCCTCACTGGGTGGGTGAATTCAACTATTACTGTGACACGTATGGCCTGGATACCATCTCGTTTGGCACGGCGCTGGCCTTTGTGATGGAGTGTTACGAAGCGGGCATTTTAAACAGAAAAATCACCGGTGGACTGGAATTGAACTTTGGCAACGCCGAGGCCGCCGCTGAGTTGTTGCACCAGACCGCGCGGGGCGAGGGCTTTGGGATCGTCTTTGGGTTGGGCATTCGCAAGATGAAAAAGGTCTTTGCCGAGCAATACGGCGCTGACCCCAAATTCCTGCAGGATATTGGCATGGAGGCCAAGGGGCTGGAATATTCTGAATACATCACCAAAGAATCGCTGGCGATGCAAGGCGGCTATGGCCTGACGCTCAAAGGCCCGCAGCACGACGAAGCCTGGTTGATCTTTATGGACATGGTTCACAATCGCATCCCCACCTTTGAAGCCAAGGCCGAGGCGCTGCATTATTTTCCAATGTGGCGCACCTGGTTTGGCCTCAATGGGCTGTGCAAGGTGATCTGGAACGATGTCGAGCCGCCCAGCAACAAGCAGTCCAAAGAACCCGCCAAGGTGCCCGAACACGTAGACAACTATGTCGAATATTTCAGCGGGGTGACTGGCCGGCAGGTGGCCAAAGAAGACCTGATCTTTATGTCCGAGCGGGTCTATAATTTCCAACGAGTCTTTAACCTGCGAATGGGCTATGGCCGGCGCGAGCATGATGCCATTCCCTATCGCTCGGTGGGGCCGGTGACGGTGGAAGAGTACGAGTCGCGCGCCGAACGCTATGACAAGCAATTGCGCGAAAAGGTGGGCTATGACCCCGCCGGCAAGACGACCCAAGAAAAGATGGCGGCGCTGCGCGCTTTCCGCGAAGCCGAGTATGGCCGGCTGGCCGATGCCGTTTACAAGCGGCGTGGTTGGACGAATGACGGCGTGCCGACGATTGCCAAGCTTAAAGAATTGGGCATTGATTTGCCAGAGGTGGTAGAAGCGGTCAGGCCGTATCAAGGCGGTAACGATTAGCTTTCGCTTATCTGAAACGAATCAAGAAACCGGATTTCCTCGCGAAACCCGGTTTCTAACTTTATGGGAGAGGAATTTCCTTTTTCTCCACAAAGGGCACCAAGGACACGAAGGAGGGGAAAGATTAGTGTTTCTTGGTGTTCTTTGTGGAGAACTAGAAGTATGGAGGATTATTATGAACTTGCAAGACGTTTACGAGGCTCGCGCCCGGATTAGGGGCCTGGTGCGCCAAACACCGCTAGAGCCATCGCCTGGCTTGGGAACGAATGTTTACCTCAAGCTGGAAAACTTGCAGCGCACCGGCTCGTTCAAGCTGCGCGGCGCGCTCAGTCGCATCTTGATGATGAGCCAGGAAGAAAAAGCGCGCGGCGTGGTGACGGCCTCGGCGGGCAACCACGCGCAGGGTGTGGCATTGAGCTGTGTACAGGCAGGTGTGCCGGCGCTGATTGTCATGCCTCAACCTACCCCGCGCACCAAGTTGCTGGCAACGCAAAGCTATGGAGTAGAGGTGCGCTTGATTGGCCAGACCTATGACGAGGCCGAAGCCGCCGCCCGGCAGATCGAGCGCGAGACGGGGCGCGTCTTTATCTCGGCGTACAACGACGAACTGGTTATCGCCGGGCAGGGCACTATTGCGCTGGATTTGCTGGACGATTTGCCCAATGTTGCGCGCGTGCTTGCGCCGGTGGGCGGCGGCGGGCTGATCAGCGGCATGGCGGTGGCGCTCAAGGCAGCCAACCCGGCCATC
>JBGSMF010000391.1:0-5079 GCA_041740315.1 Thermoflexales bacterium | reverse complement strand
CTGCGCCTGCTGATGGCAAACGCCGGCACGGTGCTTTCGACCAATTATCTCCTCGACGCTGTGTGGGGCGACGAGTTCACAGGCGCGGTGCAGGTCTTGTACGTTCACATCGGTTGGCTGCGCGAGCGCATCGAAGCCGACCCGCGCCGCCCGCGCTACATCCAAACCGTGCGCAGCGTGGGATACAGGCTCACGACAGGAGAGCCGGAATGATACACAGTCTGCGGACCAGGCTGGCAGCCAGCCACATCTTGCCCATTCTTCTTCTCATACCCATCCTCAGCTTGTACCTTTTCTACGTTTTGGAAGGCTTTTTTTCATCCAGCCTGCTCCAGCAGTTGACCTACCAGGCAAACCTCTTATCCAACCTGGTCGAACAAAATCCCGACCTGGTCGAAGATCGCCAGGCTATGGACGAGTTTTTGAGCGGGGTGGCGCGCCTGACGGATGCCCGCGTGGTTATTCTATCGAAAGACAGCATCATCCTTACTTCAACCGACGCCGCCGACGCCGCGCGCATTGGCACACGCTACAGCGATGCAGCCGTCGAAAAAGCGCTGCGCGGTGAAGCCGCGCAAGGTATTGGCCCCGGCTTTACCACCGAGGTCGCTTATGTCGTGCTGCCACTGCGGCGTGAGGGCGTTATCATTGGCGCATTCCGCCTGTCCTACGAAGTGAACGACTTGCGAGTTCAGTTCGGCCGCCTGCAGGGGCTGGTGCTGGGAGGCGCTGTGTTGACCATTCTCCTGGGGTTAGGTCTTGGATTGGGATTGGCCACTACCATTGCAAAGCCACTCCGCCAACTAGACGAAAGCGCGCAGGGCATCGCCGCCGGCAATTACCGCGCCCAAGTGATCGAGCGCGGCCACGACGAAGTGGGCACATTGGCGCGCAGCTTTAACCAAATGGCGGCGCGCCTGGAAGAGGCCGAGCAAGCGCGTGAAAGGCAATTGGCTGCGATTGTTCACGAGCTGGCGCGGCCCATCACGGGAATGCAGGCTGCCGTGGAAACCTTGCGCGACGGCGCAGACGCCGATAGCGAGATGCGCACCGTATTGCTTGGAGGCATAGAGCAAGAGCTGGCGCGGCTGGAACGATTGATTGGGACGCTGCAAGGCATGCACACGCTGGCGCTGCGCCCACTGCAGTTAAACCGCGCCGAGCTTGCGATCGAGCGCGTGATTCGCGCCTGTGCGGCGAATTACGAGCCGGTCGCGGCGCAGTTGGGCATTATGCTTTCTGCTGAAATGCCTTCCGGCCTGCCGCGTGTTCGCGCCGACGAGGATCGCATCATCCAGGTATTGACAAATTTGCTGGACAACGCCTTCAAGTTCACCCCGCGCGGCGGGCGTATCGCGGTGCAAGCCGAACAAGAAAATGATTTTGTGTCAATCGCTGTGGCCGACACGGGCGCGGGCATTGCGCCGGAGGAATTACCGCGCATCTTTCAGCAGTTTTACAGCGGACAATCGCGCCCGCCCGAAAAGCGCGGCATGGGCCTGGGCCTCACCATCTGCCGCGAGATCATTACCGCGCACGGCGGGCAAATTGTGGCCGAAAGCCAGCCGGGGCAAGGCGCGCGGTTTACATTTACATTGCCAATGTAGCTCATCGCAGCGAGCCGCTTTTCTACGCCAAGACGATGCGCGGGGCCTAGGAGCTTGTCGGAGAGGGCCGTTCGTAGTGCGCGCTTTAGCGCGCTGAAGCGCGCACTACGAGCCTACCAGCCCGCTCTCCGACAGCCTGCTAGGCCTCGCGTTTTCTTTAGGTAATCTTTAGGTTTCCTTGAGGCAAACTTGAGGCAAACACTAGGGCCTTTTGGTACAATCGTTGCAGATTATACGACCCCCATTTGTAAAAATTGGCGTGGAATAACGCGGCGCAATGGGTAGACAAATTATGTGGCCTGGGAATTGCCAGCAACAGCAACATGGGATGAGATTTTTTCGCACTATGACCAGCAGATGCAAAGGGCTGGTTGGGGCGAGCCAGGAACAATGGCAAGCTCTGAAGGCGGCAAGATAGGCGCTTGGGTGAGTGCGGAAACCAAGACCGGTTTGGTCATCTTGTGCATTGATAGCCACGGCAGCAAGACGCCAACCTACGTTTTGGCCATCTGGGGGCAATAAGCACATGGAAACCATACTGCATCCAATTTTGGGCGGGTTATTTGTCTTTTGCCTGCGGCTCACCGACGTGACGCTGGGCACGCTGCGCATCCTGATGACCGTGCGCGGGCGCAAGCTGCTGGCCGGGGCCATTGGCTTTGTAGAGGTGACTATCTTTATCGTCGCCATCAGCCAGGTCATTCGCAACGTAGACAATGTGTGGAATGTATTGGGCTACGCGGGCGGGTTCGCGGCCGGCACGATGGTCGGCATGACCATCGAGGAACGGTTGGCGATTGGCGTTACGGTGATTCGAATTATCTCGTCCGACCCGGAGAAAAATCTGGCCGCGGCCATCCGTCGCGCCGGTTTTGGGGCCACTGAGATAGCCGGGCGCGGGATGAACCATGCTGTGAACATCCTGGAAGTGACTGTGCGCCGAGCCGATTTGCCGACGGTGCTCCAGATTGTGAATCAGGCAGATAACAAGGCCTTTGTCACGGTCGAAGAAGCGCGGCGCGTGTATCGCGGCTGGCGCTTGAGCAAATAGCAAAGGGTAATCCTGTGAACCAGTTCCTTGCTGTGTTTCTAGCTTTGATCGTTGCCATCATCATCTTGATTTTAGGCGGCGTATTCTCCGAATCAATCGCGCATTGGCTGCGCCGCCGCTTCAATTGGTCTTACCAGGGCGACCAGTTTTTGGTGTGGGGCCTGGTCATCCTGTCTGCGTTTACCTTTGGGTTGATGGTAATGTACTTGCTGATCAGGTGGTGAAATGACTCCTTTTCTTCAACTGGCACTCTCCTTAACTATCATTATTACAAGCGCCAAGGTCGGCGGGCGGATTGCCAACTGGCTGCGCCAGCCGGCTGTGTTGGGAGAGCTGTTGATAGGCGTGCTGCTCGGCCCCAGCCTGCTCAACCTGCTGGGCCAACAAATTTTCGCCAACCCGCACGAACCAGATTTGCTGCACGAAACAGTCTTTGAATTGGCTGAGTTGGGCGTGATCTGCCTGATGTTCATGGCCGGTATGGAAATTGACCTGGAAAAGATGCTCAAATCTGGCCGCGTATCGCTGCTGGCGGGCGTCAGCGGTGTGCTCGTGCCGTTGGCGTTAGGCTGGTTGACGGCGTCGTTGTTTGGCTACCAGGGATCGTCGGCGTTGTTTGTCGGCGTTATCCTGACGGCAACCAGCGTCAGCATCAGCGCGCAGACGCTGCTGGAATTGGGCAAGTTGCGCACGCGCGAAGGGTTGGCGCTGTTGGGAGCGGCAGTGATTGACGATATATTGGTCATCTTGCTGCTGTCAACCTTTATGGCTTTGACGGCTAACCAAGCCGGCGCAAACAGCGCACTCTTGGTTGTGCCGCTCAAAATGGCGGCTTATCTCTGCCTGGCAACTGCCGCGGGATTATTTTTGCTGCCGCGTCTGGCAGCCTGGGTAGACCGCCAGCCCGTCAGCGAAGGGCTAGCCTCGTTCGTCGTGGTGACAGCCCTGGCCTTTGCCTGGTCGGCCGAAGTGGTCGGCGGGTTGGTTGCCATCACCGGCGCGTTCATTGCCGGCCTGGGTTTTGGGCGCAGTCACCTTCACGACAAAATCAGGCACTCGATGCACACCATCACCTACGCCTTTTTTGTCCCAATCTTTTTTGTGAACATTGGCCTGGAGACCGACCTGCACCAACTGGCCGGATCGGACTTGCCGTTTGCCTTGGTACTGATAGCAGTGGCGATTATAACCAAAGTAATTGGCTGTGGGCTGGGCGCGCGGCTGGGTGGATTCGCAAACCACGAATCGCTGCGAGTGGGGGTGGGGATGGTCAGCCGAGGCGAGGTGGGACTGATTGTCGCTTCGGTAGGCGTGGCGGAGGGTATAATTAGGACAGATTTGTTCTCGGTGGTCACCCTGATAGTGCTGGCCACAACGCTGGTCACGCCGCCGTTACTGCGGCTAACATATATTGCCTTGCCTGGCGCAACGAGCCGGCCGGACAAGACCAAAGAGGAGGCAAAACATGCCTAACGCAGTCTTTGTTGTAATGTCTGATCCTGATAGATGCCAGGATGTGCTGGACGCGTGGGAAAAGTTTGGCATATCGGGCGCAACGGTACTGGAAAGCATTGGGCTGCGCGGGATTCAAAAAGCTCGCGCGCAGCTCGACGACTTGCCCTTGTTCCCGTCGCTCAAGCATCTACTGGAGAGTGAGGAACAGCATCATCGAACAATGTTTGTCGTTTTAGATGACGATTTCGACCTGGACGGCCTGATCGCGGCGACCGAAAAGGCGGTGGGCGGCGATTTTGACGCCTCGAACACTGGCGTATTATTTGTTGTGCCGGTGACGCGCGTGCTGGGAATGTGCCCCTACTGGAAGCGAGACTCACAGTAGACACGATTTCAAACATTCAAAGGAAAGACAAGAATGAACCAGCAGATGTTGATGTTTGCCGTTATCCAATCCGAAGATGCCAAAGCGGCTATCCAGACCCTGACCCAGGCCAACCTGCGCTTTATCCCTATCAGCTCCATGAGTGGGTCCCTGCACAAGGGCAATGTCACGCTGCTATCGGGATTGAATCGCGACGAGGCATCGCGCGCGGTGAAAGTATTGGCAGCCAATTGCCGGGAGCGCACACTTGTGCCGCTGGATATCAGGGTCGGGGGCACGACGGCCTTTGTGCTGCCGGTCGAGCGCGCCGTTCAATTTGGCGCACAGCAAGAAATTACCACACTTGAAGCCCCAAAAGAGAAGGAGGACGGCATGAAACTGATCTTGGCAATTGCGCCCGAAGAACACTCAAACGAAATACTCAACGCGCTAGTGGCGGCTCAGTATCGCGCGACGCTCATCAGCACGACGGGCGGCCTCTTGCGCAAAGGCAATGCTACCATGCTAATCGGCGTCGAGGCTGAAAAAGTGGATGGAGCGCTTGCGTGCCTCGAAGACGCTTGCGCAGCAATAACCTTGAG
>JBGSMF010000390.1:0-6357 GCA_041740315.1 Thermoflexales bacterium | reverse complement strand
TGTCAAGCGTTGGCCCTATCCATTTGTAAAATCGTAACCGACATTCGTCGCCCAGGACTGTCGGCTGTCACACACTTTCATGTCAGGCATGCGCTGTCGGTTCCATCCAACATTCGTTGGTCAGCTATGCGCTGTCGGTCTGCACCTATGGCGCGTGAAATACATACAGCCGCTTGATGGTCATCGCGGCCTGCTGCTCATCGAACCAGGTTTGAAACTGCTGCTCCTGAAGCTGTTCCAAGAGAGCAGGGTCTAGTTCTCGCGTTTCTTTTTCGTGCACCAAAATGATGTGATAGCCAAAATCAGTCTTGACCAGTTGGCTGGTCTCGCTTATTTCGAGAGTAAAGGCAACTTGCTCGAATTCAGACACCATGACGCCACGGGGGAACCAACCCAGGTCGCCTCCCAGGTCCTTGCTCCCGGTGTCAGTGGAATATTCGGCGGCCAGGCCGGCAAAGGCCTCACCCTTGGCCAGTTTAGCTAGCACTTGTTGGCCGATTTCCTCGGTCTCTACCAGAATGTGGCTGGCATGCACCTGTTCTGCGCTGGTGGAGCCAGCATGGCGCTCGCTCAGAGCGCCAGATATCAAGTCGGCCGTAATCAACGCGCGAAGAGATTCATCGGTCAGGCCGTTCGCCGTCAAAAACGCCGCCCAATCGGCAAACTGGCCGCTCGACTGAACGCTAGTTTGCAATGCCGTCACTTCGGCCTCGATCTCCTTGGCGCCAATGCTCAAGTCTTCTTTGCGGGCAAGCTGCTGCAGCACGACCCGTTCAATAACCTGATCCAGCACTTGTTCTTGCAACATGGGCAAAAGCGCCTGGTTTTGGGGATCGTTCCAATCAACGCCATATTGGCTGGTGACCATGTACAAAGCGCGGGTCAGTTCTTCTCGATAAGCGTCAATCGAGATCGCTTCATCATCCACCAGGGCAATATTTTCCTGGTTGGGAACTGTAACCAGCGCCAGGGCTGCCTCTATGCCGCCCTGCGCGGCAGGCGTTACCGCCAGCGGGGTCGAAGACGGAGGCGGCGCAACGGTGGCCGTGGGAGGAACGGGAGTGGGGGTAGGAGCAGGAGCAGCGGGCTGGCCGCAAGCGGCCAACATAACTACCATCAACAATACAAACGACAAGTAAATTTTTTTCATTAGTTTAACCTTTCAATATTTATTTTGATTTTTCGCAACTACTCAGCCCTCCCATTCGACTGCGCGCCGCGCAGCCTGAGCGGAGTGAAAAAGTCGAAGGAGCGCGGCGCTTTGCTCAGGGTGCTGAGCAGTTACGATTTTTCAACAGCCACGAAGGGGCAATTGTAACACAAACAGCCAAAATATTTTTATTCCAGGCTCTCAACATAGTCCTTGGCTTCTTTTAATCCTAAAGCCGTATATTGCCGAACCAACTTGACAGCCTCTATCTTTTTGCGCTGGGCCAGCAGCTCCATCACCTGGGCATCCATATCCGGCGGTGGAACAGGTGACGGCGCTGGTTCGTTTGCAGACAACGGCGGCACAAGTTCGCCGGCATCGAGCTTGTCAACATAGTCTTTGGCTTCTTTCAAGCCCCACGTGGTATGCTGCCTGACAAGTTTGATTGCCTCGATCTTTTTGCCGGCCCGCAGCAATTCGTGCACCTGGGCCTGGGCATGTTCAGGACAAGTATCAGCTAGAGGCTCTGGCCACACAGCCGGCTTTTGAGAAGACGGCTCGACATTGCCCGGCTGGACATTCCTCCACCACAAAAGGCCGATGGCGAGCACCATCAGCACGGCTCCCATCGCCAAAATCGCAATCATCGCCAATGAAGAAATACCCATTTCAACACCCCCTACCCTGTCCTCAAGGCTTGTTCGCCATAATAAATCGCTATCAAGAGTGTACCACAAATTTCAAGTTGCGCTACACTCGGATAGTGCTAGAATAGTCATAATGATCCACGATGCGGCGATGGAACTGCGCGCCTTGCAAAGCCACTGAGGCTGGTTTAATTGACGGTGATACCGGCTATGTGTTCTTGTCTGGAAAGTAGCCTGACACGCTTCGCGTCATGTCGGCTTGCGCCAAGCGGCAGAGGGAGGCCGCTTTTACGAGGTTTCCAGACCGAAACTATATAGACCCCGGCGCAGATGGGCTGGCGCTTCAAGCCAATCAATCCAAAGATGCAAAGGACATAACTTGAAAAGCTCGACGCATGCCAAAACTATGATATCAATCAAAACTTTTGCCAGCCTGCTTGATCGCTTGCAACCTTCCGAGGCGGCCGTGCTGATTGGCATGGCCATTGTTGTTGGCGCAGGAACAGGCCTGGGGGCAGTGCTATTTATTCAACTTATCGCTCTCGTTCAAGACCTGTTTTTTCATAGCGGCGCGTCTATGCTAGGCCCTTGGAAATGGGCCATCGTCATCCTTGCCCCGGCGGCGGGCGGATTGCTGGCCGGGCCTATCATCGCCCGTTTTGCCCAAGAAGCCAAGGGGCATGGTGTGCCAGAAGTCATGCAGGCCATGGCATTGCAAGGCGGGCGCATCCGGCCGCGCGTCGTCATTGCCAAAATAATTGCCTCGGCGCTATGCATTGGCAGCGGCGGTTCGGCCGGGCGTGAAGGCCCCATCGTCCAGGTAGGAGCTGCGCTAGGTTCGACCGTTGGGCAATGGTTACACCTCTCCGAAACGCGCATCCGCAACCTGGTGGCATGTGGCGCAGCCGCAGGAATCGCCGCCACCTTTAACGCGCCGATTGCCGGTGTAGTATTTGCAATGGAAATCATCCTGGGCGAATTATACCTGGGCGACTTGGGCAACGTCGTCATTTCGGCTGTAACGGCATCAACCCTGGCGCGCGTCTTTTTGGGCGACCAGCCCGCGTTCAGCATTCCAAGCTATAACGTGAAAACACCCTGGGAAGTATTGCTGTATGCAGTGCTGGGTATTTTGGCGGCTTTGGCCGCGGTTCTTCTCATCCGTGTTTTGTACTGGCTGGAAGATCGCTTTGACAATTGGCAGTTTCCAGAAGCGTTCAAGCCGGCCGTTGGAGGGGCATTGCTAGGTGGACTGGCGTTCGCTTACCCCCTGCTCTTGGGCTTGGGCAGCGTGCCAGGAGCCGCAAGTCCCTCTGGCATACCGCATATTTTCGGCTCTGGCTTCCAAGTGATAGAGCAAGCGCTGCTGGGCCAACTGCCTCTTGGCCTGCTGCTGGCTCTGATATTTCTCAAACTACTGGCCACTTCTCTCACGCTTGGGTCGGGCAATTCAGGCGGGGTGTTTGCTCCGGCATTGTTTATCGGCGCGGCGCTGGGCGGCGCATTTGGGCAAGCCATCAACTATTGGGCGCCAGGAGCGACAGCCGGGCCGGGCATGTTCGCCGCGGTTGGCATGGCAGCCGTATTCGCCGGCGCAGCGCGCGCGCCCTTTACGGCCATCCTCATCGTCTTTGAGATGACCGATGACTATTGGCTGATTGTGCCACTGATGGCGGCGGTATCTGTCAGCATAATTGTGGCCGAGCGATTACAAGCCGAATCTATCTACACCCTCAAACTGGCGCGGCGCGGCATCCGGCTACGACGCGGGCGCGATGTAGATGTCATGGAGGCCGTCCACGTTGAAGAAATCATGGTGCGCCAACCCGTGACAGTCCCCGCCAACCTGCCGGTGGCGCTGCTGGCCGGCGAGTTTATACGAACGGGGCGGCACGGCTTTCCTGTATTGAGCAGCAGTGGCAGTCTGTTGGGTATAGTCTCGCTGGAAGACTATCGCCGGGCTACCATAGGGGAAAAAATTCCACCCGAACAACTGGCGGTGCGCGATATTGCGACGCGCGACATGGTGACCGTCTTTCCCGACGAAACAGTTGGTGTAGCGTTGAGGCGCATGGCCCCGCGTGATCTCTCGCGCCTGCCGGTCGTCGCGCGCGACGATCCGCGCCGCCTGGTCGGTGTGGTGCGGCGCAACGACATTGTGCGAGCTTACGAGATAGGCGCACTGCGCCGCGAAGAAGTCCGCCGCCGGGCTGGGATCACCGCCACCAGCACCGCTTATGCCGAATTTGTAGACATTGTGCTCGCGCCCAACTCGCACGCCGTTGGCAAAACTATTGCCGAACTCGGCCTATCGCGAGCAATGGTGTTGGTCTCGATTCGGCGAGGGGAAGAACTGATTATTCCTCACGGCGATACTCGCCTGGCAACCGGCGATATTGTAACCGCCTTGTGCGAGCGCGAATGTGTGCAACAAGTTAAAACCATGCTAAACCAGCCGCCAACCTCACCCAATGAAAACGATGCGGCGGAAACCCCTTGACCGCTTGGGCGTAATCATAAAAACTAGCGCTCGCGCCTTTTGACAAGACGGGCCAATGCTGGTATCCTCACCTGCGGGTTGGCACACCCTGGACTGCCCGTCCAGGGCAGGCTTGCACCTGCGCTGGCGCTTGGCCCCTTCGGGAGTGCAGCCTGCCTGGCGCAGACAGGGTGTGGGGATGCCTGCCCCATACATCTATCCAAAGGATAGCGTGGGTTGGCTCACTTGTCTGGCCTGAATTATTTTGCAAATCTCATTCGCCTGCTGCGCGGCGATTGCCTCTTGTCGCCGCTGGTGGTATCGTATTGCGTCACCACACAGTGCAATCTCAACTGCTGCTACTGCGAGGATTTTGGGGCGCGCCGCAACGAGCAGCAGTCCGCCCCCCTGCCCCTGCCAGAGGCCCGCCAACTGCTTGGCGTCATCCGCGCGGCCGCTGATAGCCTCATCCTGACAGGCGGCGAACCGCTGCTTTACCCCCACATTGAAGAATTGGTAGCCTGCGCCCGGCGCGAGGCGGGCTTTCGCCACCTCTCTATGATCAGCAACGGCCTGCTGCTTGCGCGCCACCCAAGCGTGCTGGATCATCTCGACCGCCTCATCATCAGCCTGGATAGCGCCGATCCCAAAGCGTGGGATCAGACCCTGCAAGCTGGCCCCGGCACGGCGCGCCAGATTCACGAAAATATCATCTCTGCGGCCAGCCAACAAAAGACGCGCGGCTTTCGGATGGTAGCCCACTGTGTCATCACTCCCCAAACGCTGCTTCAAGCTCGCGGCGTTTTGGAATTTTGCCTCCAGCACAGCATCACGTTTTCCTTTTCGCCCCAGTCGGTGAACAATTGGCCGCATTACGACCTGCTTACAGCCAACGCCTATCGCACGTTCATCCATCACATTGTTGAGCTCAAGCTGGCGGGCGCGCCCATCTTGGCCAGCCTAAGCTATCTTGACATGATGCTCAAGTTCGAGCCATACTCCTGCTATCCGCTGCTAGCGCCGCGCATCATGCCCAATGGCGACTTGTCGTACCCTTGCCGCCCCATCGAGCGCGCCGGCGACGCCCACGGCGGGCGAGAGATTAACCTGCTGCAAGCTACAAGCTGGCAGGCCGCGCTAAAGCAGGCCGCGGCCTATTATGGCCCTCCGCCGATTATGTGCAGCAGTTGCTACCAACAATGCTATGTAGAACCGTCACTGATGCAGAGCCGGCCCCTGGCCCTGCTCCGCGAGCTGGTGAGCTTTGCGCCCTCGCGCCAGGCCAGCATCCACACCTATGCGCCGGGATGAGGAATTTGCCCATTGTCTGAACAAGCGGATTATAACGTCATTGTCATCGGCGCGGGCATAGCCGGGCTGACGGCGGCCCTGCACCTGGCCGAGCGCGGCCTGCGCCCGCTGGCGCTAGAAGCCGACCCAGACCGCCCCGGTGGAAGATTAAAGGGAGGCTTGCCGTCCCAGTTTGAGCACGCCGGGCGCGCGTGGCAATTTAGGGGCGAGCATGGCATTCACGCCATCTGGTCGCCCTACCGCAATGTGCAGGCCATGCTGGCGCGCCACCGCATCCGGCCTGTGCTCGTTCCGGCGCAAGAAGAGGCATGGTTTCACGGCGATGGCCGGTGGGTGCGCTGCGCGGCCACCGGCAGCGTGTTGCGGGGCAGTTGGGTGCCGGCGCCCTTTCACTATCTGGGGCTATTTGCCCGCCCGCGCTTTTGGGCCATGCTCAACGGGATGGATTTTTTCTCAATGTCGCGCGTGCTCTTGGGGCTGCTGGCGGCGCTCTCGATTGATCCGTTTGTGGAAGACAAGGCCCTGCCCGGCTATACTCTGGCCAAGTACTGCGACAAGTGGACCCCCAAGCTGGTGGCGCTTTTTGCGGGACTGGCGCGCAACTTTGTGCCGGCCACGCTCGACCAAATCCCGGCGGCGGGCTTTATTGCCTTTTTGCGCTTTTACACGCTGCGGCGGCGCGACGCCTGGGCCTTTTGCTACCTGCCCGACGACGGCCATACCGCCGTCATTGCGCCATTGGTTGCCACGCTGCAATCGCTTGGCGGCGC
>JBGSMF010000389.1:0-23713 GCA_041740315.1 Thermoflexales bacterium | reverse complement strand
TTCGTCATCCAGCGGGGCGCCCAGGCGGTGGTGACCGGCAATGTCGGCCCCAATGCCTACCAGGTTTTCCAGTCGGCCAACATTCCGGTTTACCTCTTTGAAGCGGGCACAATCCGCGAGGCCGTCGAGGCTTGTCGCACCGGCCGGCTCAGCGCAATCGGGGCGCCCAGCAATCCCGAACACGCCGGAATGAAACAGCGCAGCGCAGCGTCGCGCGCGCAAGAAATCGCTGCGCTCAAACAGACAGCCAGTGAGCTACGCCAACAATTGGCGAATATTTTGGAACAACTAGACCGATTAGAAGGAGAAGCATAATGCGCATTGCAATTTCAGCCGACGATGGGCGCGGCCTGGACAGCGTGGTCAGCCCGCACTTTGGGCGCTGTCCCTATTTCATCCTGGTGGACATGGAAGGAAGCGCGGTCAAGCAAGTCCGAGCTATCAGCAATCCCTTTTATGGCAATCATCAACCGGGGCAGGTGCCCGGCTTTATCAGCGAGCAGGGGGCTAATGTGATGCTCACCGGCGGCATGGGCGGGCGAGCCATCAGTTTTTTTGAGCAATACAAGATTCAGGCCGTCACCGGCGCTAACGGCACCGTGCAATACGCGCTGGATCAGTATCTTGGCGGCAAATTGCAAGGCGCTGCGCCGTGCCGCGAAAGCGTCGAGCACGGCCACGAGCACGAACACGCGCCCGCCGAAGGCGAATACGAGCAGGACGAAACTGGCCGGCTGCGCGAGGAAATCGAAATGCTGGGTCAGCAATTAGATGAGGCGACAGACAGATTGGACAAGCTCACCTGAGGGTGAAGCAGGCCCAATCCAGCGCCGCCTTGGGTGGGCAAAGGAGGCTGCGGTGATACACATAAGCGAGGCGCTCTGCACAGGCTGCGGCAAGTGCGCAGAGCTTTGTCCGAGCGGCGCGCTTCACATCGTCAATGGCCTGGCGCGCATAGATCAAGACTTGTGCCAGGCGTGCGATGCGTGCCTGGCCGCCTGCCCGCAAGGCGCTATCCTGGCCATTGACGAACCGGTCAGGGCCAGGCAAGCTATCATTGCGCGAGAGCCTGCGCCGCTTTCCGGGTCGGGACTAGCTCGGCCTGGATTGTTGCCGGCCGTAAGCGCGGCGCTGGCCTTTATTGGGCAAGAGCTTGTCCCCCGCGCCGCCAGGACGCTGCTGGACGCATGGGATCAACGGCAAGCTCGCCGGAATAGTGCGTCTTCATCCTGGCAAGCTGTGACCGATGCTGACTATAGCCGACGCGGTGGCGGCCAACGCCGGCGCTGGCGCGGAGGTCAATAACTTTCGTACAAAGGACAATCTAACAAGGTCAAGCTAACGGAGGCAATGTGGAACAATCCAAACAAGCGCCTGAGCAGGCGCTTTTCTCGGTTCAGGCCATAGGCGAGCATCAGCCAGGCGCGCCAGGGCCGTTGCGCTACTCGGAGCGCGTCATTGCCGAAGCTGCCCATCCCAAAAATGTGGGGCGGCTGCCGGGCGCGGATGCTTTTGGAATTTTTCACGGCGGCTGTGGCGACACGATGGAGATATATTTGCAACTGGAGGGGGGCAGAATCAAAAAAGCCACCTTTATGACCAGCGGGCAAACCTCGGCCATCGCGGCCGGAAGCGCGCTCACCACGATGGCGCAAGGATTGTCTTTGGAGCAAGCCGGCGAGATTAAAGCCGACGATGTGATCGAAGCCTTGGGCGGCCTGCCGAAAGCCAAAGCGCACTGCGCCGAGCTGATGGTGACCGCGCTGCGCGAGGCAATTGCCAACTGGAACGCGCAAGCGCAGCGCCAGGCTAAACAAGGCCATATCTAAAAAGGAAGCGTTATGCCAATCTACGAATATCGCTGCCGGGGCTGCGGCCAAAAGATCGAGCTGCTAGTCAGAGGCAACCAGAAGATGAGCTGCCCGCACTGCGGCAGCGCGGGGCTGGACAAGCTGATTTCGGCGCCCGTTACCCTGAGCGGGCAGACGGCCCGTCCGGCCGGGCATACTTGTTGTGGCCGCGAGGAGCGGTGCAGCGCCCCGCCATGCTCGACAGGCGAAACGTGCCGGCATGAAGCATAGAAAATCGAGCTGGTGCATACCTTGCCGCTTGCTGCGGAAAAGGGGCAAGGCTTGCCCTGGGGTTGTATACCTTTGATTAGCAAAACACTCAAACCTGCTGTGACTGAGGACACCAGCTTTATCCTGGATGAATTCAAAATCAGCCAACACGCAGAACTCTGCAGGGCCCTGGGCCGAATCGCGCGGGTTGGCTTCAAGCAGCCCGAACTGGTGCAAAGAATCGTCCCCGACGTGATTGGCTATCTGGCCGATTCCAGCCCCGAGGTCTGCTCGCGCGCCTGCTGGGCCGTGGGGCAAATCGGTTTCAAACGGCCTCAGTGGGTTCAGGCGGCCGCGCCCCAGTTGGCGCGATTGATGGAGCATCCAGAAGCCAGGGTGCGCGAAGAGGCAATCTGGGCCTTGGGGCGCATTGGCCGGGCCAAGCCGGAAATCGTCGAGGGTTATCTTGACCTCATTTTGCGCCATGCTCACGACGAGAACCCCAAGGTGCGGCTGTCAGTGATTTGGGCCTGCGAAAATATCGCCGCGCAGCGCCCGGAATGGTTTGCAGACCACATTTCTACCTTTGCCTGCCTGCTGGATGATCCCAACGTCGAGTATGTCCGTAGAGAAGCGCCTGAAATTTTTCACGTCATCGGCAAGCGGCGTCCAGAGCTGGTCGAGTGCGCCATTCCCAAACTGGCCGAAAAACTGGACGATGAGGATCGGGTCGTGCGGCTTCATGCGCAAGGCGCGTTGGCCGTCATCCACCAGCGGCTGAAGAAGGAATGAATATGAAGAAAATCGGCATTATCATCTGCAACCGTTATCACACCTGCGCGGGCGGCAAGTGCCTGCGGGCAATGCGGAACCGAGAGGGCGCTTTTGCTCTATACAAAGACGAGCAAATCGAGCTGGTGGGCTATACCACCTGCGGCGGCTGCCCCGGCGGCAATGTCGAGTATGCTCCCGCCGAAATGAAAAAGAACGGCGCAGAAATCATTCACCTGGCTACGGGTTTGGTCGTTGGCTATCCGCCCTGTCCCCGCCTGGAAGCCTTTTGCGAATTCATCCCAGCCAAATACCAGTTGCAAGTGGTGATTGGCACCCATCCCATCCCGCAGAACTATTATCTGACCCACCAACAGCTCGGCACCTGGCGGTCAACCAGGTCGCAAGAACGCATCCAGCACGTTTTGACTGACGAGCAGATGCGCCGCGCCTATGACTAGTTGCAAGTGACCAGACAACTTGCGTTGGAGATGCAATGAGACCAGTCAAGCGAAAAACTAGAAATTTTTGCAGCGCGCTGGCGGTATGCTGCGTGCTGCTCTTACTGGCAGCCGGCTGGCCGGCCTACGCCGACGAACCGGTGGTGCGGGCGGTGATATTTTACTCACCCTCCTGCGCGCACTGTCACCAGGTCATTACACAAGACTTGCCGCCGCTGACCGAAAAATATGGCGACCAGCTGCAAATCATCGGCGTGAATGTGGCCGACGCGGGCGGCCAGGCGTTGTACCAGGCGGCATTACAACGCTTCAACGTCCCGGCTGAACGCTATGGCGTTCCCTCCTTGATCATTGCCGATGTTGTGCTGGTCGGCTCGCTGGAGATTCCACAACAACTTCCCGGCCTGATCGAACAATATCTGGCGCAAGGCGGCGTGGAGTGGCCTGACATCCCCGGCTTGCCAGAAGCAATCGCCGCCGCAGAGACAGCGCCAACTGTAACGCCCCAAGCGGCAACGCCAGACGCAAGCCCATCGTCAGCCCCCACCACCGAGGCAACGGCCACGCCTGCGCTGCCCCAGCCTACCTCCACCGCGGCCCCAACGGGATTGATCATTGCAGATGACCACCCACCCAGCCTGGGCGAAAAAATAGCTCGCGACCCGGCGGGCAATGCGCTGGCCATTGTGGTTTTGTTGGGAATGGTATGCGTCGTGGGCTATGTGGGTGTTACCTTTCAACATCTTGCCGCCAAGCCGGCCTTGGCCTGGCAAGTATGGGCAATACCGCTGTTGTCGCTGCTTGGCCTGGGCGTGGCCGGCTATCTGGCTTTTGTGGAAACACAGCAGGTGGCTGCCATGTGCGGGCCGGTGGGTGATTGCAACACGGTGCAGCAAAGCGAGTATGCCTTGTTGTTCGGCTTTTTGCACGTCGGCGTGCTGGGCGTGATAGGTTACGTCGCCATTCTGATAGCGTGGCTGGCCAGCCGCTATGGGCGCGGGCGATTAGCTCAACTTGCACCGGCGGCCTTGTTCGCTATGACCTTGTTTGGAGCCCTATTTTCAATTTATCTGACTTTTCTGGAACCTTTTGTCATCGGCGCGACGTGCGCCTGGTGCCTAAGCTCAGCCGTGGTGATGACGGCATTGCTGTGGCTGGCGGCCGCGCCCGGCGCGCGCGCGATATCAAATTTACTCAATGGAGAAGAGAATGTTAAAAGACCTAGTGCTGCAAGCCCTGTCTCAAGTCAACGATCCTGAACTGCACCGCAGCCTCACCGACTTGCAGATGGTGCGCGAGGTGGAGGCGCGTGAAGACGGAACGATAAACATCACCCTCGCGCTGACCGTGCCGAATTGCCCGCTCAAGAGCCAGATCGAGGCCGATGTGAAAAAGGCCGTCGGTGGGCTGCCCGGCGTGAGCCAGGTGAACGTGCGCATGACGGCCATGACCGACGAGGAGCGCAAGGCCATTTTTGGCGAGCCGCAGGAAGGCGTGGCGCTCAAGTACAATCACATTGGCCGCGTGGTGGCAGTGATGAGCGGCAAGGGCGGTGTGGGCAAGTCGCTCGTCACGGCCTTGCTGGCCACAGCCCTGGCGCGGCAGGGTTTGCGCGTCGGCGTGCTGGATGCCGATATCACCGGGCCCAGCATCCCCAAGCTGTTTGGCCTGAGCGGCCCCGTGAGCGCCGCGCCGGTGGGGCTGCGCCCGCCGCAGAGCAGCACGGGGGTCAAGGTCATGTCGCTCAACCTGCTGCTGGAATCTGATGACCAGCCGGTGGTGTGGCGCGGGCCGCTCATTGGCAAGGCCATCACCCAACTGTGGGGTGATGTGTTTTGGGGCGACCTGGATTACCTGCTGGTGGATTTGCCACCCGGCACCGCCGATGCCGCGTTGACGACGATGCAATCGCTGCCGCTGAACGGGATTGTCATGGTGACCACGCCGCAGAGCCTGGCCTCGATGATCGTGCGCAAGGCGGTGAACATGGCGCAGATGGTCAACGTGCCTGTCATCGGCGTGGTGGAAAACATGGCCTACTTTATCTGCCCCGAAACGGGCAAGCGCCACGAAATCTTTGGTCCCAGCCACGCTTTTGAAGTGTCGCTGGCCGCCCGCGCGCCCATGCTGGCCCAGTTGCCCATTGATCCCACCGTTGCTCCGCGCTGCGATGCCGGCCAGGTGGAGGCGGTGGAATTGGCCGAGATTCCGGCCTTGGTGCAGGCATTTATCAAAGCTGTGCCTCAAGTTGGACGCGGATAAACACGGATGACACGGATTGACGCGGATATTTTTACTGCCCTTCGGGCATGTAAAGGGACGCTTGGGAGAAATTTTGTCTTTGGCCCCGTGCCTTCACGGCGCTTGGGGCAATCGCTGGGCATTGACCCCCTCCCGCCCAAAACGTGCAACTGGAACTGCGTCTACTGCCAACTTGGGCGAAGCGTCCCGCTGCGAAACAAGCGGCTGGAATATTTTCCGCGCGATGAAATTTTGGCGGAAGTAAAACAAGCCCTGGGCGCGCACGCGCCGGGCGAGATTGATTGGGTGACGTTCGTCGGCTCGGGCGAGCCGACATTGCACATTGGGCTCGGGTGGCTGATTGGGCAGGTCAAAGCGCTGACCGATACGCCGGTGGCCGTCATCACCAACGGCGCGCTGTTGTATCTGCCCAAAGTGAGGCAAGCCCTGCGCGCCGCCGACGCCGTGCTGCCCACGCTCGACGCCGGCAACGAAAAGCTGTATCGCAAAATCAACCGGCCATGGCCAATGCTGACGTTTGAGCGGCAGGTGGAGGGGTTGATTGCTTTCCGGCAAGAATACACCGGCCAGTTATGGATTGAAGTGATGCTGGTCAAGGACTTGAACGACACAGAACAAGCCTTGCGCGAAATTGCGGCGCTAATGCGCAAGATTCAGCCTGACCAAGTTCACATCAACCTGCCCACTCGCCCGCCGGCGGAGCTGTGGGTGCAGCCGCCAGACGAGGCAGGTTTGAGGCGGGCTGTGACTATTTTAGGCACTATCGCGCAGGTTGTGCATCCAACCGTGGGTGCGTTTGACTTTTCCACCTCTGACTCGCAGAATATAATTGATGCCATAGTAAACATCATCACCCGCCATCCAATGCGTGAAGAGGAATTGGCGCACGCTCTGGAGCATTGGACACCGGGGCAGGTAGAAGAAGCATTGCACGCCTTAGCAGCCAGCGGGCAGGCCCGGGTGGTCGAACGTTATGGCAGCCGCTTTTGGAGCGCGATGATTTTACGATATCCCAATGAGAGAGGATAGAGGGTATATGCGAGCTAGGTGGAACGAGCCATTTGTGATAGCTGCCCTGGTTGGCGCGCTGATCGTGGGCGCGCTGGCAGTGATGGTGTTGACGCGCGGGCGTCAACAGCCAAGCCAAGCTACGCCAACGCCGCAGGCCAATGCAGCCGGCAATTCAGAGACGGTCGAGGCGCGCGTGGTGCGCGTGATTGAAACGACACAGCTAGAGATTGCGCCGGGGCAATCCCAGCCGGTGCAACGATTGGAACTGGAAATTCTCAGCGGCCCACTGAAAGGCGAGCTCACCGAGGTCGAGCACGGCGCGATGGGCATGACCAACCAGGACTCGCTGTACCGCCAAGGCGACCACGTGCTGGCGATGGCGGTCACTCAGCCGGGCGGCAGGCAGTTTTTGATGATTACCGACGTGGTGCGGATTTGGCCCCTGGCGCTGTTGGTTGTGGTTTTTATCGCCTTTACGGTGTTGGTGAGCGGATGGAAAGGCGCGCGGGCGCTGGTGGGGCTGGCGATCAGTTTTGTGGTGCTGATGGGTTTTGTCTTGCCGCAAATCCTGGCCGGGCGCGATCCGGTGCTTGTCAGCGTGGCTGGCTCGTTTGTCTTGCTGGCTATTACCCTATACTTGACGCAAGGCTGGGCGCTCAAGACGCACGCGGCGCTGCTGGGCGTATTGTTCAGCCTGACGCTCACCGGCCTGCTCGCCTCATTTGCCGTTGGCCTGACGCGCCTCAGCGGATTTGGCTCGGAAGAAGCAATGTTTTTGCAGGCAGCCGGCACGTCCATCAACTTGCGCGGCCTGCTGCTGGCCGGCATGATCGTGGGGACGCTGGGCGTGCTGGACGACGTGATTGTGGGACAGGCGTCGGCTGTGATGGAACTGTCTGAGGCCAACCCGGCGCTCGGCTGGCGCGAGTTATACATGCGCGCGATGAACATTGGGCGCGACCACATCGCAGCCACCATCAACACACTGGTGCTGGCCTACGTTGGGGCGGCGATGCCGCTGTTATTGTTGTTCCAGTTATACCCCGAGCCGTGGTTGTACACGCTCAACCGCGAGATGATCGCCGAAGAAATCGCCCGCATGCTGGTGGGCAGCCTGGGGCTGATTGCCGCCGTGCCGATCACGACGTTTATCGCCAGCGTGCTGCGCCGCTTTCCTGGCTTGCCCGCCAGAATGTTACATGGGTAGATCGAAATGAAACGAGGGGGCAAATACACCTCGACATTGGTCTGGGTTGCCATGTGCGCCTTGACAGCGACCCAAGTCACTGCCTGTTTTCTTCTGTACAGCCGGCCTGGCCTGACCATGCTTAGAAATGCAGGCTGGGTCATTTTGTGGACGGCAGGTCTGTTTGGCGTCATACCCATCATCACATTGCGCAAAAGAGGTGGTGTGCCAAAAGGACAAGAGTACATCCAGACAACAGTGCTCGTTGACAGCGGGATTTACGCCCTCGTCCGGCATCCACAGTATTTGAGCTTTATACTGATCAATGTTGGCCTGATGCTTGTCGCGCAACACTGGTCAGTGATTACCACAGGTGTTGTGGCAGCGGCGCTGAACTATGTTATTATCGTAAAAGCCGACAAGGAAGGCATTGAAAAATTTGGCCGGGACTATGAGCGATACATGAAAAAGGCGCCAAGAATTAATGTTGCGCTTGGAATCATCCGGCTGTTGCAAAACAGGGGGCCAAAATCCTGATGCGGCGCTCAGACACGGTTTGGTCTTTGGGGCCAGTCATGGCATTGATCGGAATGTGCGCAGCATGCCAGGCAATAGAGCCGCCGGCAACACCACCCTTGCTGCCATTCTCAAGCGCGACGCCTGCGCTGGCGGCGGCCACGTTAACGCCTATCCCAACTCTCATCAGCACAACAGCAACAGCCACGCAGCAACCAGAGGCAACTCGCATGCTAACAGAAACCCATCCCATCACGCTAACCATCGTGTATGACAACAATGCCTTTGACACACGACTCAAGACGGCGTGGGGGTTCGCCTGCCTGGTCGAAAGCGGCGAGATGACACTCTTGTTCGATACCGGCGGGGACGGGCCGACGCTGTTGGGCAATATGGCCGCGCTGGGACTTGACCCGCGCCGCATTGATGTGGTGGTTCTTTCACATTATCATGACGATCACACTGGCGGGCTGAACGCGCTGCTTGAAATGGACAGCCACAAGGTCGTGTACGTGCCGCGCTCCTTCCCGGCTGATTTCAAGATGCGCGTAAGCAAGCTTGCTAACGTGATTAAAATTAGCGAGCCGGTAATGATAGCCAATCATATCCGCACCACTGGCGAAATGGGCGCTGCCATCATCGAGCAATCGCTCATCATTGAGACAGACAAGGGACTGGTGGTGCTGACCGGCTGCGCGCATCCGGGCATCGTTGAGATTGTGCGGCAAGCCAAAACCTATGGCGACGTGTACATGGTGGTGGGCGGGTTTCACCTGAGAGATAAAAATACCGCTCAGGTCGAGGCCATCATCACAGAACTCAAACAGTTGGGCGTTCGCAAGGTCGCGCCAAGCCACTGCACCGGCGATGCTGCAATCCAACAATTCAAACAAGCGTTTGGCGTGGGTTTTATTCCCGTCGGCGCGGGAGCTGTCATACACGCGGCGCAATAATTGTTTAGGAATGTGAGCACCCCCACCAAGAGTTTAACAACATGGTCACAAGAGATCAAATAGAAAATGACTGACGCCGATACCTACATACACAGGCTGGCAATATCCAATCCCTTAATCGAGCCAAGCGTTCGAGCAGCGATCCAGGCGCTCCAACTTCCTTTGGGGAGTTGTGGCTTGGACGCAGGCTGCGGCATTGGTCTTCAGGCGGCGTTGCTGGCAGAGGCCGTGGGTCCCGCTGGGCACATCACCGGCCTTGATATATCCCCCGAGTTCCTTTTGCATGCAGAGGCAACCGTAAACAGGCTCGGCTTGTCGGAACAGATAGCCTTTCGGGCTGGCGACGTGCGCCAACTCCCCTTTGACGATGACACTTTCGATTGGGCCTGGAGCTCGGATTGCGTGGGGTATGCTCCGCTGGAACCTCTGCCACTGATAAAGGAGCTTGGGCGGGTGGTCAAGCCCGGCGGCAGTGTGGCTATCCTGGCCTGGTCTTCTGAAACGCTCCTCCCAGGTTACCCTGCGTTGGAAGCGCGCCTTGATGCAACCTCGGCCGGCATTGCTCCTTTCGTCAAAGGCAAAAAACCAACACTGCATTTTTTGCGCGCCCTGGGTTGGTTCCGCGAGGCTGGCTTGAAGGAGGCCGCGGCCCAGACCCTTGTTGGCGACGCATTTGCCCCGCTGAGCGACCCTATCCGCCATGCCTTGATAGCGCTTTTTGAGATGCGCTGGCCGGGTGTAGAGTCAGAACTGGCGCCGGAGGACCGCGCCGAGTATCGGCGTCTTTGCCTGCCAGAATCACCCGACTTTATCTTGAATCACCCGGATTACTATGCTTTCTTTACCTGTACGCTGTTTCATGGTCAGGTTGCCAGATGAAAAGACTAGAGATCACTATACCCGCGCGCGGCGCGTTGCGCCTGGAGCACCTGGTGCTCGACGTGAACGGAACCATCGCGCTGGATGGGCAACTGCTCCCAGGCATGCGCGAGCGATTGGATAAATTGAGCGAGGCGCTTGACGTGTGGCTGGTCAGCGCCGACACGCAAGGCACCCTGGACGAGCTGGCAGCGGCTTTGGGAGTAAAAGCAAAACGCTTGCGGCCCAGCGAGGAAGCTGCGCAAAAAGCGGCGCTGGTGCAAGAACTCGGCGCAGAGCAAACGGTGGCTATCGGCAATGGGGCCAACGATGCAGCGATGTTGCGGCGGGCGGCGCTGGGCATCGCCGTACTGGGCGGCGAGGGCCTGGCGGTGACATGCTTGAACGCCGCCGATGTGCTGGTTCCCCATATTGGGGCTGCGCTTGATTTGCTGCTCTGTCCACGCCGGCTGCTAGCAACATTGCGTGCGTAAAGCGTGACATGTGTCACTTGTCCTCTCGCCAAAATGGCTTATAATTGATATTGAGAATAATTCTCAATAAATGGGGGGACAATGAAATATCTGCAAGCAGTTAAATTCTTTGTCGGAACACCACTGATCTATCTTGCGCCAGCACTGCTGGGCTGGGGGCTAGACGACCTGGCCGGTTTTTTTGCGCTCTATCCGCGTTTGGGCTATGCCGTGCTGGTCGTGCTCTTTGGTCTTGTGGCCGCTTTTCAGGCGGTGGCCGCGCCCGCAGGATTAAAGGGCAGTCAAGGCAAAGTGGGCAAGCTGGTCCGCCGCCAAAGCCTCGTCAAGATTGCGATCATTTTACTGATGTACGTGTTTCTCGCCCTGGTGCCCTTTGCCGACCGCCGCGGCCTGGGCGTGATGTTTGAGGGAGAGGCCATGCGCTGGCTGGGCCTCGTTCTGGCAGGGCTGGGCTTTGCCCTAATCTTTTGGTCAGGCTTTGCCTTGGGCAAGTTCTACAGCGCGGACGTGACCATCCAAAAAGATCATCGCCTGATCACAACCAGCCCGTACCGCTACATACGCCATCCCCGCTACCTGGGCGGTAGCCTGTTCGCCATTGGCTTTACCCTGCTGTTTTGTTCGTGGATCGGCCTGGTCGGTGGCGCGATGTTTGTCGGCGTGGTCTTGTTCCGCATCAAAGACGAAGAAGCCCTGATGCAGCGCGAGTTTGGACCAGAGTGGGAAGCCTACTGCAAGCAAGCGTGGCGTTTGGTGCCCTTGCTTTACTGAGAAGACAACATGAGCTGCGCTCTCAACCAGGAATAAAAATAGAGTGTCTTTGTGTTTCTTCGTGTCCTTGGTGTCCTTTGTGGTTATTTTCGGAATAGCAATGCCGTTTCTATTCAAGAGTCAATTTGCTGGCTTTTCGATGGGGAGTATAGATGCAGGAACAAGTTGAGCAATCGCAGAACGATGGGTGTGACAACCAAAACCTAAAACTCTTGAGCGGGTTGCCGGCGGGGACGCGCGGCCTGGTGCGCGAGCTGCGCGGCGGCAAAGAGTTTGCCGGGCGCGTTGTGGCTTTGGGCTTTACACCGGGCGTCGAGGTAGAGACTATCCAGAATACTGGCAGGGGCGCGATTATTGTGGCGGTGCGCGATACGCAGGTGGCCTTGGGGCACGGCGAAGCGGCCAAGGTGCTGGTCGAGTTACTGTCCCCAGTTCCTCCCGTCGCCCCGCAGGACTCGATCAAGGTCGCGTTGGTCGGGCAGCCCAACGTGGGCAAATCAACCGTGTTCAACTTGCTCACCGGTCTTTCGCAGCACGTGGGCAACTGGCCGGGCAAGACCATCGAGCACAAGAGCGGCCTTCATCACCACGGCGATACAACGTTGTGGGTGGTGGACCTGCCCGGCACTCACAGCCTGACGGCCAATTCGCTGGAAGAGCGAATCGCGCGCGATTACATTTTGACGGAGCAGCCCGATGTGGTGGCCGCTATCGTAGACGCCACAGCCCTGGAACGCAATTTGTATTTGCTGTGCGAGTTGCTGGCGCTGCCGGCGCCGGTGGTGTTGGGTTTGAATATGATAGATGTGGCGGCGCAACAAGGCATTCAGATCGAGCCGCACGTGCTAGAGGCCGCCCTGGGCTTGCCCGTGGTGCCGATGACGGCGACCAGGAACAAGGGCGTGCACGAGCTGGTTCAAGCCATCGAACAGGTCGCTCGCCACAAGGATGCCTATGCTCCCCGCCGGCCTGAAATTCGTCAAGATCACAAGGCCGTGCTGTGCCAGCTAGAACAACTCATTACCGACCACACACCGTCGCCTTATCCGCCCGATTGGGTCGCGCTCAAGCTGCTCGAAGGCGATGAGGAAATTACGCGCATGATGCAAGAGCGTTTAGGTAAAACAGAGTGGCCGCGCGTCCACGACATCCTCAAAGCGCACGAGGACGCCATCCTGGCGATTGCCGGCGGCCGTTACGAATGGATCGAGCGCATGGTGCGCGCCGCGGTTACCCGGCCCAAAGTGGGAGAGGTCACGCTGACAGAGCGGATAGACCGGATCGCGGTGCATCCCGTCTGGGGAATGGGGCTGCTGGTGGCGATCTTGGGCGTGGTGTTTTGGCTCACATTCAGCGTTGGCGCTCCGCTGCAGGAATTCTTGGACACGTACCTGGTACAAGCCAGCGCCGACGGGGTGCGCGCCGTGTTGCGCGAAGCGGGCGCACCGTGGTGGCTCGTCGGGCTGCTCGCCGATGGCGTCATTGGAGGCGCGGGCATGGTGCTCACCTTTCTGCCCGTGCTCTTGATTTTCTTTGCCGTGTTAGGCGTGTTGGAAGACGTGGGTTACATGGCGCGAGCGGCCTATATGATGGATCGTTTTATGCACTTGATGGGGTTACACGGCAAATCGTTCTTGCCGCTGTGCGTTGGCATGGGCTGCAACGTGCCGGGCGTGCTCTGCGCGCGCATCATTGACTCGCACCGCGCCCGTCTGCTGACAATCCTGCTGACGCCGCTGGTGCCCTGCACCGCCCGCCTGGCGGTGCTGGCCGTGCTCGCGCCGCTCTTTTTCGGCCCGGCCGCAGCATGGGTGGCCGCTGGCGTAGTGGGACTCAACTTGTTATTGCTGGTTGGGATTGGCTACGCTCTCCACGAGCTGGTATTGGGCGGCGAGCACATTGCCTTTATCATGGAAATGCCGCTGTATCACATGCCCAACGCGCGCACCATCGGCCTCACGGTCTGGCAACGCCTCCTGGATTTTCTAAAGAAAGCCGGCAGCGTTATCGTGGTTGTTTCGGTGCTGGTGTGGGGCCTTGCCACTTTTCCAGATGGACAGGTTGAGACCAGTTTCCTGGCGAGTCTTGGGCGCGGCTTGTCGCCCCTGGGAGCATGGCTAGGCTGGGATTGGCGAATGATCGTGGCCCTGCTAACCAGCGTGGTCGCCAAAGAGAACACGATCGCCACGTTGGGAGTGCTCTATCAAGCCGGACAGCAAGGCGGTGGGCTGGCAGATACTCTTGCCCGCACAATCACGCCGGCGGCGGGATTGGCTTTTCTCGTCGTGCAGATGACGTTCGTGCCATGCGTGGCGACCATCGCCGCAATCAGGCAAGAAACTCGCTCGTGGAAGTGGACGGCGTTCAGCGTTGGGCTGCTGTTGGCGCTCTCGCTTATCGCAGGTTTGGTTGTTTACCAAGTCGCAAGGTTGATCTGGTGAGAGGAGACCGACACAATGCCTCAATTGGCCAAAGGCGGCAAGTGGGTTTTTGGATGGGTCGTTGTAAGCCCGCAGGGGGAGATCACTATTCCGCCAGAAGCGTACCGCGAATATGGCTTCCAGGCGGGTGAGCAGGTAATCTTGATGCGCGGCAGCCGGAGCTCCGGCGGATTCAGCGTCGGGCGGGTGGACAGGGTACCGAGCCTACTGAGAAAGCGCGCGCTGGCCCAGGCGCAGATGGGCGAGCAGGGACAAGTGGCTGTGCCGCCAGAAAGCGGCGCACAGCCCGGCGAGCGACTGTTGGTTGTGCGCGGCAGCGGCCTGGCCCTGGGCTTTTTGGCGCAGGGGCCGATTTACGAGGAAGCGTTGAAACATCCCGAACTAGTTACCTTCCAGGAAGCTCCTAGCTTCCTGGAAGGTAAAGGTAGGAGGTGAAAAACGAAAAGGATAGCGTCAGGAAACAAAACCCGGTATAGCCTATTTCAAACAAGGAGATCAAAATGCCAGAACTAGAGGAAGGTTGTGTCAAGCCTGCGCGCGGGCCTATCGCGCCCGCAGCGCCATCCGCCGCCCCGGCTGGGGCTGTTATACCTCAGGAGGTCAGTAAAATGTTGGCACGTGTCGGCAAAGAAGCGCCCGATTTTGAAGCAAATGCGTTTGTGGCGGGCGTGGGCTTCAAGCCTGTCAAACTTTCGGATTACAAAGGGCAATGGATTGTCTTGTGCTTTTATCCCGGCGACTTTACCTTTGTTTGACCCACCGAGCTGGCGGCGGTCGCCGCCAAGTACAGCGAGTTCAAGGCGCTGGGGGTAGAGGTGCTGGCGATGAGCGTGGACAGTCGCTTTGTTCACAAGATTTGGCAAGAGGAAGAATTATCCAAAATGGTTGAAGGCGGGGTGCCCTTCCCGATGCTTTCGGATGGGGGAGGCAAGATTGGCGCCATCTATGGCGTGTACGACGAGGACGCCGGCGTGGACATTCGCGGGCGGTTCATTATTGATCCCGATTTCGTCATCCGCGCGATGGAAGTGCTGACGCCCGAAGTGGGGCGCAACCCGGACGAGTTGATCCGGCAAATCAAGGCCTTCCAACATTCCAGCGCCACCGGCGAAGTGATGCCGTCCGGCTGGCAGCCCGGCCAGCCCACGCTCAAGCCCGGCCCGGCGCTGGTGGGCAAGGTCTGGCAGGCGTGGAAGCCGTAACGAGTTAAAAATAATAGACTTTCGGAAATAACGCCGCCAACGTATCCCCACACCTGCACTTGCGCCAAGCGCAGCGCAGGTGCAAGTGTACGTTGGCGGACTGGCATGGGGATGCCCGTCCTGCTATTTCCGATAAGCCACGTTCGGCCAGGCATGGTCAGAGTACAAAGCCCAAGTAAGGCGATGGGTATAGAAAGAGAAATCAACATGAAAATCTTGCGCGGCATGGGATCAATCTTGTACACGCTTGCCATCTATGTCGGCTTGCCGCTTGTCGGCTGGGGACTGGATGATGTGGCTGGCTTTTTTTCACTGCCTCAACTGCTCGTTTACGCTGTGACGATTGCGCTGTTTGGCGCGACGGTTGGCTATCAGATCAGCCAATCCAAAGAAGCCTTGCGCGGGGGAAAAGGGCAAGAGGACAAGTTTGTCTCGCGCCAGCGGATTACGCGCTTTGTCGTGACAGGCATGCTGCTGGGCGCGCTGGTTTTTGTGCCTTTCGCAGACCGCCGCAGTATCGCCGTATTGCCCAGCAGCCCGCTGGCGCGCTGGCTGGGCCTCGTTCTCGCCACGCTGGGAATGGGGCTGATCATCTGGTCAGGCCTGGCGTTGGGCAAGCTCTACAGCCCCGAAGTCACCATCCAAAAAGACCACCGTCTGATCACCTTTGGCCCCTATCATCACATCCGGCATCCTCGCTACCTGGGCGGCATGATTCAGGGCATTGGGCTGTCGCTGCTCTTTCGCTCGTGGGTGGGCATGGTCTTGACTCTTTTGTTCATCGTCATCATCTTGTTTCGAATAAAGGACGAAGAGGCATTGATGCACCAAGAGTTCGGGCAGGAATGGGAGGCCTACTGTAAACGATCGTGGCGGTTGATTCCGTTCGTCTGGTGAGATTGGCGTGGCGAGCTAGAAGGAGAAACACCATAGAGTTGATACCTGCCCTAAAAATCGGTTGGCTCAATGGCTGGCTGGCCCTGGCGTTGCTGGTTTTGACAGAGGGGATACTGTTCCTGATTTTCCCTAAGAATGTGGTGGCGCGGCTCTTTGACCGCTCCGGTTGGGGCCAGAAGCAAGTGGCGTTCACCGTTGCCGGCAAGCTGTGCGCTTTGGCCTGCCTGATCTTGATTGTCTTGACGCCGTTAAAAGTCGGGAGCTATGTCCTGGGCCTTGGAGCGGCCCTGATTGTGGTTGGTCTGCTTGGCCTGGCCAAGGCGTTGTTTGATTTCAAGAACACGCCACCCGATGAGCCGGTCACGCGAGGGCTCTACAAAATATCCCGCCACCCTCAGATCGTCATGTCGTCGCTTGTGCTTTTGGGAGCCTGCATTGCGATTGGCTCGTGGCTGGCGATGGGACTGTGGGCAGCCGCCAGGCTGCTGGAGCATTTTGGGATTTTGGCGGAAGAAGAGATTTGCCTGAAGCAATATGGAGAGAGCTATCGCGCCTACCTGGCGCGAACACCGCGCTACTTTGTATTCTTCTAATGGCGGGGGACATTTATGAACATTTTGGACGATTTGCTGGCAAGTTTGCCTCAAGATGGTGCGCTGGTTCGCAACGTGCTGGTCGGCGCACATTGGACGGTGGTGTGCAGTGGAACATCCCCGACAGGGGGCCGTCATTGTGGGCTGGCTTCAACCATCACCGGAGATCCACAGGACGGCAGTAGCCGCAAGCCGCACGGCCACGAACAAGTTCGAGACGTGGGCCGCTTGCGCCTAAAAAGCGCGCGTGAATTGGCCGAATACGCCCTCTCCGATAATCTGCTGGAAGCCAGCATCGGCGTGGCGGCCATCAATTCACTGCTGGAGGTGGATGAGCACCAGGCAGTCGAGATCAACGCCGCCAAGGTACTGGCCGAGCGCGGGCGCGGCAAGAAGGTGGCGCTGGTGGGACATTTTCCCTTCATCCCCAAATTGCGAGAGCAAGTGGGGCAATTGTGGGTCATCGAACAGCACCCCACCGAGGGCGAGCACCCCGCCGAGGCCGCCGCCGATCTGATTCCACTGGCCGATGTAGTCGCGCTCACCGGCACGGCGATCATCAATCACACGCTGGAGGGGCTGCTGGCTTTGTGCCGCCCCGATGCCCTGGTGATGGTGCTGGGGCCGAGCACGCCGCTTTCGCCGGCGCTGTTTGAGCATGGCGCGACAATCATTTCCGGCGCGCGGGTGATTGACCCGGCAGCCGTGCTGGACACTGTCAGCCAGGGCGCAACCTTCCAGCAAGTGCAGGGCGTGCGGCTGCTAACGCTGCAAAAGAAAAAGCGAGTCCTGTTTCTCTGTACCGGCAACTCGTGCCGCTCGCAAATGGCCGAAGCGATTGTCAATGCGCGCCTGGGCGATGAATGGCAAGCCTTTAGCGCCGGGACGAAACCCGCCGGTTATGTGCATCCCCTGGCGCTGCGCGCATTGGCTGAAATGGAAATCACACACGTGGGACGCTCCAAGCCTGCCGACGAATTTCGCGCTGTATCATTCGACCTGGTTGTGACCGTGTGCGATTCGGCGGCGGAAGAATGCCCCATCTGGTTGGGACAGGGCAAGCGCGTTCACCTGGGTTTCCCCGACCCGGCCAAAGCGACAGGCACAGAGGAGGAAATCTTGGTCGCGTTCCGCGCCGTGCGCGACGACATTGCCCTGCGCGCTCCTGAGCTTTTGGCAAGACATGCATAACCACGCCACTCAATCTCGTAACGCGCTTGACGTGACGAGTGTCACTTGCCAAGTGCGTAAATCCTTGGTATAACATATTCGATATATTGAATCTAAAAGAGGCGCAATGAACGCTTACAATTGTCAATCCGACTTGTTCAAGGCGTTGGCCCATCCGGTCCGGCTGCAAATTCTGGACATCTTGCGCGACGGCGAGCAGTGTGTGTGCCACATGGAGGCCGTGTTGGGTTTACGACAGGCATACATTTCCCAGCATTTGATGCTGCTGCGCCAGCTTGGATTGGTAGCTGATCGGAAAGATGGCCTGCGTGTGTATTATCGCGTGCTCGATTCCAGTGTGTACGCCATTCTAGATGTGGCGCGCAACCTGGTGAGCCGCCAGGCGCAAAAACAGGGTATCTCGTTGAGCTTTGCGTTGCCCAAAACGCAGAGCTGCTCGTGCCCCAAATGCGCTCCAGCGACTGTTCGCTGATCAGTTTTTCGCATTATCTTATTCAATCAATCGAATGTAGAGGAGAGCGGGATGGAACTGTTGTCATTCACAATCAAGTTGCTTCAGGGCGGCCTGGGCAATCTGGCGGCCTACCTGGCGGCGCACGTGCTGCTGTGCCTGGTGCCGGCCTTTTTCATCGCCGGAGCCATGACGGCGCTGATTCCCAAAGATACCGTGACGCGCTTTTTGGGGCGCAACACGCGAAAGTATATCTCGTATCCGGCGTCGGCGCTGGCAGCGTTTTCCGTTGTCTTGTTTGCGCTGGCCGTGCGCACGCTGGCGCAAAAATCGGATTGAAAGGAAATCGCCATGCTCATCGAGAAATATAATCTGCTAGTGCTCACCCCGTCGCTAGAAATGAAAAAAAAACGCAATCGTCTGTTGTACAAGAAATGAGGAAAAAACATGTCGGGCTATGCAATTGTATCCACGCCAGATCCGCAAGAGTATGCCGCTCTTCTAGAGATATCAAATTCCATCACAGAAAAAGCAATGCGAGAGGCCGTCAGATCGCTTGGTTTGTTTGCAGGCGCCCTAGTCCTAGACGTGCCATGTGGAATCGGAAGCCATTCAATTTGGATGGGTGAAGAGAATGCCAGAATCAACGTCTTGGGCGTGGACATTTCAGAAGCGCATCTTGCCTACGCGCGCGAATTGGCCGCCCGCAAGGGTGTAAAGGGCAATGTCATCTTTGAAAAGGGAGATATCTGGCATCTCGCTTATGAGGACAACTCTTTTGATTTTGTCTGGTGTTGTGATGGCCTTTGGATTGGAAGCCCTGAAACCGGGAGTATTGCACAGGAACCCTACACCATCCTTGGCGAACTGATGCGCGTCGTCAGGCCAGGCGGCAAAATCGCGCTCCTTTTCTGGACGTGCCGGCGGTTGCTGCCGGGCTATCCTCTTCTTGAGTCTGCATTGGATGCGACTTGGGCCGCAAACGCGCCTGTGACCCGGGGCATGTCCCCAGAGTTCCATATTATGCGCGCGCCGCTTTGGTTAAAAAAAGCAGGATGCAGAAATATCCAAGTCAACAGCTTTGTCGCCAATGTGCGAGGGCCTTTTTCGGAAAAAGATGCCGCAGCGACGCTTTTGATGATGAACATGTCCTGGGAACATGCAGAAGCCGAGGTTTCACCAGAGCTATGGGCGCAATACAAAGCCATCACCAATCCAGATAGCGATGCGTTCATCCTACGCCAGGAGGAATACGCGGGCTTTATTGTCTATACGATGTTTACCGGAGAGGTTCCTGAACATGGAACCGGCATATAGGTCTATATCCCAAGTGTAGGAGGCAAGGACTATGAAATTAACGTGGCTGGGACGATCATGCTTTCAATTGGTTGCAGCAAACCAAACCCGTGTCCTTCTCGACCCCTATCTTGAATACTATCGGCAGCAGAACCAGTCGCCCTATCCGTTTCCGGATATGATTTGCGTCTCCCACGGACACCCGGACCATTTTGGCGATGTGCCCGGCTTGATACGAGAGAACTCGCCGGCTCTGGTTGTGGCCATTCCACACTTGTGCCGCGCGTTGCGAACGCTAATTCCAGAAGCGCAGCACCGTTTGTTCCCTATCGCCTGGGACGATCATGTTGAGGTGCAAGGCGTACTTTTCTACGCCTTTCGGTCGCCCCCGATGCAAACCTCGCTTTATGAGCTGTTCCAGGAATTCAAAGTGGAAGAGGTAATGAGCTTTTTGCTTGCCTTTCGCCAAGTGGCAGATGAGATTTTGTACCTGCCGTTGACCTCTTTTGGCGTGGTTGTTGATAAAGTCCGCTTGCTGCATTTTGTGTCCGAAGGCCAGGGTGTAGGTGAGCCGGTTGATGTAGGAAACATCGGCAAGCAGTTCGCGCCCGACGTGGCCCTGATCAGCGTGGAAGCAGGCGAGGAGCGACGTTCGGCGGCGTATGCGGCGGCGCTCGGCGCACCCACGGTCATCCCGCATCACTATAGCGCCTATGGCAAGTTGCCCGCCGCTGACCTTGGCCTCTTTATACGTGAGATGACCCATCTGTCGCCTGCAACCACCATCCTGACGCCGAATGAGCTGGAGATGATAGAGTTGTGAGCCTGTACGCGGCGCTCACCCACACCGACCTGGCGCTGGTCGAGGCGTCGGTCGAGCGGCTGGCCGGGACGTTCTGGCCGGCAGCAAGCGAGGAGGAATATATGAAAAGCAAATCTCTGCTGCGCAAAACTGTATTGATCGCCCTGGTCTTGGCGGGCGTTGCCGCCTTTTTCTGGCTGGTGGTCATCCGCATTCTGGCCAAACTCGCCGGCGGCGAGCCTTGCCCCTACGCCCTCGCCTGGATTGTGGACAATCCCATCCGTCGTCATTATATGGATAGTATACTTGATCGCATTGGCATCCAGCCCGGCGAGCGAGTATTGGAATTGGGACCGGGGCCGGGCGCTTTTACCACACCGGCGGCGCGGCGGACTGAACCGGGGGGCAGCTTGGTAGCGGTGGATATCCAGCCCAAGATGATCGCCGCCGTTGAGCAAAAAGTGCAGAGAGCAGGCTTGACCAATGTGGAAACACATGTCGCCAGCGCCTATGAATTACCCTTGGAAGACGAGAGCGTGAATCGCGCCTTTCTGGTGACGGTTTTGCCCGAAATCCCAGATCGTGGGAGGGCTTTGGCCGAACTATGCCGGGTGCTAAAGCCAGGCGGAATGCTATCTATCACCGAGGAATTTTTGGATCCCGACTATCCACTGGCGCAGACAACGATCCGCTGGGCAGTGAAAGCCGGCTTTGAGATGGCAGAGCGCCACGGGAATTGGTGGGTTTACACTCTGAACTTTATAAAGCCAGCGTGACAATAGACATTATCGGAAACAGCTACGTTATTTTCGATAGGGTCTAATATATGGCTTTGCGCTAAAGGACCATCGCCATGGACAAACGGAATAAATACCGGCACCGTTTCACAGATTTCACAGATGCACTCGTCTCGCCGTACAACCTGGGGTTCTCGATCTATAACTGGGGATTCAACGTGCTTGGCGGGCGCAAACACGAGGCGTTTCGCCAACATGTCATCGAGCTAGCCAAGCTGCAAGGTGATGAGCGCGTGCTCGATGCGGGCTGTGGCACGGGCCTGACGACGCTGCGCGTCGCGGTCCAGTATCCCGCTTGTTGCGTGCATGGCATAGATCTGTCACCCAAGATGATCGAGGCTGCACAGAAGGACGCTGCAGAGCGCGGCCTAGCGGTGGACTTGCGCGTCGGCTCGCTCACCGAGTTGCCGTATCCTGATAGTTCTTTTGATGTGGTGATTACGAACATCATGTTCCATCACCTCAACTTGGCGGAGAAGCGCCAGGCTGTGACCGAGATCGCGCGGGTGCTCCGCAGTCCTGAGCCTGCCGAAGGAAAGCCAGGCGGCCGCTACGTCTCGGCCGAGTTTGGGCCGCGCGCTCGCAACTTGCTGGCGCGCCGCATGGCCAAGGGTAACTATACACTCTATTCATCCCATCTGAATGAAGCGGGTTTTACCACCTGCCATGAGGAGTTGCAACCGTTCGTCTGGGGCCTGCAAGTCTACTATCGGGTGGCGGTCAAGCAGGAGGTGGCAGCCACCGAGTCTTTCAAGGAGGATTTATCATGACAAAAATTCTGGTTTACGGTACCGGCCCGTTGGGGAGTCTGTTTGCTGCGCGATTGCAAGAGGGTGGCAACGACGTTTCAATCCTGGCGCGTGGGCAGCGTTTGGACGATCTGCGCGAACACGGGATTGTGCTGGTGGATGTGCAAACAAAGGCACAAACCGTCACCCGCGTGAATGTCGTCCAAGAGCTAGCGCCCGACGACGCCTATGACCTGGTGCTGGTCATCATGCGCAAGAACCATGCGCTGCAGGTGCTTCCTGTCTTGGCGGCAAACCAGCGCACGCCCAACGTGCTGTTCCTAAGCAACAACGCGGCCGGCCCAGATGCCTATGTCAAAGCGATGGGCAAGGAGCGAGTGCTGATCGGCTTTCCCAATTCTGCCGGATACCGCGAGGGGCACGTGGTACACTGCCTGGCGGGCACGGAGGACGACAAAGCCTCCGTGCCCTTTGGCGAGGTGGATGGACAGATCACTGAGCGGACGCGGCGAGTAGCGCGCATCATCGAGAGCGCGCCAGGCTTTGGGGCCGAGATCCGCACCGACATGGACGCCTGGCTCAAGTGCCATGTGGCGTTGCTCTTTCCCTCGCTTGCGCCCACCCTCTACGCTGCCGGTGTAGACAACTATCGGCTGGCGCGCACCCGCGACCTGGTTGTGCAAGCCATTCGGGCCATGCGCGAGGGCTTTTGCGTGCTGCGTTCGTTGGGGTTACCCGTTACGCCGTCAAAATTGAAGGTGATCGAGTGGCTGCCAGAGCCAATCCTTGTCCTGCTGGCGCAGCGCCTGTTGTCCAATCCGCTTATGGAAACCGCGTTGGTGAGACACGCCGAGGCGGCCCGTGACGAAGTGCAACACCTGATCGGTGAGTTCATGGCGCTGGCCCGGACCACGTCGGTTCCCACGCCGACGATTGATCGCCTGCTCCAATACTATAGACCGGACGCGCCGGCGGTGCCCGACGGCAGCGCCAAGATCCCGCTGCGCTGGGGTGGGATGCTCTTGGGAGCGGGAGTGCTGGCAGCGGCGCTGATTGGTGGCATCTGGGTGACAAAGAAGCTATGTCGCAAAAGGAGTAACTACTCAGCCGGCACCCTTCGACCTGTCTGCCGACAGAGCAGGCTACGCGCCGCGCATCCTGAGCAAAGTGAAACGCAGTCGAAGGAGTGCGGCGCTTATCCTGAGCAAGGCCGAAGGACGCTCAGGATGCTGAGTAGTTACCAAAAGAGTTTATCGGAAATAACGTAGCCAACGTGTCCCCATACGTTGGCGGACTGGCACACTTGCACCTGCGCTGCGCTTGGCGCAAGTGCAGGTGTGGGGATGCCCGTCCTGCTATTTCCGATAAGGTCTAAAAGCGTCTTTGATCGTTAAAGTAAAACGTGATAAGATTGGGGTGTGATGAACACATCCCTCCTGGCTACAAAACTCTATATCCCGCAGCCACGGCCTAACCTGGTTCCACGCCCGCGGCTGATTGAGCGGCTGGACGAGGGGCTGCGCCTGGGCTACCGGATGACGCTCGTCTCCGCCTCCGCCGGCTCCGGCAAAACGACGCTGCTCGGCGAATGGGTGCATAGAGTTGGGGCGCATCGCGATGTGCCCCAAGTCGCCTGGCTCTCCCTCGATGAGGACGACAACGACCCGCCCCGTTTCTGGGCGTATGTCATCGCCGCGCTCCAGACGATCCACTCCCAGTTGGGCCAGCCCGTGCTGCCCATGCTCCAGGGGCTGCAGACGCCTCCCGTTCAAGCTGTCCTCACAACCTTGCTCAATGAGATGATCGGGCTGTCTGAACTCACCGTCCTCGTGCTAGACGATTATCACCTCATCACCACAGAGTCCATCCACAATGGCATCGCGTTCCTGCTCGATCACCTGCCGCAGCAGTTGCGCCTGGTCATCGCCACCCGCGCCGACCCGCCGCTACC
>JBGSMF010000388.1:0-19659 GCA_041740315.1 Thermoflexales bacterium | reverse complement strand
CGCTGGTTGGACACCAAGCTCTTCGAACTGACGCGCTTGGCCAAATTCATCCGCCGTGCCTTGGAAGATCATTATGGCTGCGTCCGGCAGATTGTCGCGCCAGCCGCGCCTCGGTTATAAAAATTGGATCTACTGAGTCTAAAATTCGGCAGCTCAGCAAAGTTTACTTTAAACAGACCCAAACGCAGATCTTCACTCTTCAGCCACTCTCCATCAATATCAAAATACACCTTGCCAACCAAAAACTCGGCTGGGATTCCAACTTTAGAGGCCTTGAGTAATTTATTAATATCTTTGAGCGTAGGGGCTTTCTCATCTCGACTGTAAAGATCTGCTGAGCGATATCGATTGACAGCCTCTTGGAGGCTAGCCATTTTCCCAATCAATCCGCCGCAAGCTAGGATATACTTCTCATACTGAGGTCCTGAAGAACTTTGGCGGTTGTAAAACTCAATCAGAATAGCTCGACCTTCATTTAAATCTACGAGATGGTCTTTAATCTGGATGTATTGCAAGCGGCGGGCTGCATCTTCTGTAAAAGCCAATTCGACTTCCGTAAACCCTTCAAGTTGAATAGCGCTAAAAGCGGGGTCAGAGAGCCATTTGTGCAAACGGCCCAGAATATAATCCCGTTCTGTGTCATAGCCGCCCCCACCCCACAATCCCCCCATCGCTTCTGGTGAGAGCAACGAGCCTTTGACTGATTTACTATTGGCAGATGAAGCCACGGTTTACTCCTTGTGTGCCACCCGCGCATCCGCCGGCGGCGGGTCAAGCAAGGTCTGATATGGCTTACCGCTCTCCGTTGCCTTTTGTATCGCGTCATAGATTTCCAGAATGACGCGCTTGGTGCGATATTCCCCATAGGCCGCTTCGTCTTTACGCTTGACGATGGGAAAGGTGTCTATAATGTAATCTACGTCGTCGCGGGCAATGCCGTACAAGTGAAAGTAGGTCGCGTCTAGCTCGCAGTGCAGCAAAAAGCGGCGCTCTTCGTCCCAACGGAAAGGTGGGCCAGCGTAGCCGCAGTCTTGGGCAAAGGGCTGCAAGTCCCAGGCGGTGTAGGTGAGTTCAATGATTCGTACACGAATCCAATCTGATACCAGAGTGCTCGTAGACCACGGACAGCCTTTGCCATAAGTGTCTGGGGGCAAGACTGGCAATTGCTCCAGAATACCGGCATTGAGATGTATGCCAATAATCTTCTGGCGAGCAAAATAGTTTAGCACAAAGCTATTGAGATTGCCTAGCAGACATGTTAATGTGCCTATAGGAGAATAGTCAGAGAAGATATTTCTGGAAGTTGTGTCGCAGCCTACAGGTGGTAATATAGTTGCCATAACTGAACGCTTGTCTGTGGCCCTTGTGATATCCCGATATACCATCAACCATGAACTTGGCAGTTTCCCTTCCAATCGTTTGTTTACCGCTGATTGTCGAGCATAGTACTCTGTCTTTATTGTCCAATGGGGGTCTGCATGCTCCTCAGCACTGACCTCGCGCCATTCTGCTTCTGCTCCTACATAGGTGGCAAAACGGTGATCGAACTGATAAATAGCTTTGCCGCTGTAGAGTCTCACCCAGTGGCTATTTGCTTCCTCAATGTCCTGCTCACTCAACTCCGTTATCTTGCGAAATAGATCGCCTGGATCAGACAGACTCAACATCCGTTGGACAGAGACCCGCCACAGGTTGTTTTCGTTTTTTCGGTTGACTAGTACACCAAAACTCCCGTAGGCAGACTTGGCTAACCTTTCGTCAGCCGCATTGAGTAGCATAGGAGGCGAGAATGTATTCGGGCTAAACATATCTATTTCGGAAGGCGTTAACACGATCCTGCGCCTTTCATCCTTGAGCTCTGATACATCACCCCCAAAATAAAAGAATCTAAGTTGTGTCGGTCGAATCTCAGATCCGCAAAGCGTAAGCAAGCAGAAACGATAACTTCGGTGGACTTGCGGGAAAAAGATTCCACGGTTTTCAAAGTCAAACAACGATCTAAAGCGGTGATTTGCTACCAGCCATGCAAACAAGGGTGCATTGTAAGCATCCATCGAAATCGCGGACGGAACGATCAACCCTGTGTAGCCCTTTGGTGACACTAAAGTTACACTGGCTTCGACAAACAAAGGATATAAATTGATGCGCCCTATTGCAGAATAGGGGAACCGTCCGGAGTCTTGCACGAACTTTCGATAAGCGTATATCGATCTTTTGGCCTCAACAAATTCGCCATACAAATTTAGGTTTTCTTCTTGGAGCGCCTCGATCATTTGATCTCGTTGTCTAGCTGTTGATGCGGTAGCGATGTCTGACGCTCGAACAGCGAAGAATTCCTTCTCACTCAACTCAACCATTTCCCATGGTGGATTACCCAAGATGCAATCAAAGCCGCCGCTCCAACCAGTCTGCCCATTTTCGGATTCTTCGTTTGGGCCGGGCACGCGAAACACATCCGGGAACGCCAGATGCCAGTGAAAGAACTGGTACTGCTCGGCCAGCCGCTTGATCTCTTCGCGCATCCACACGGGGATGCTAAAGGGGTTGCGCTCAATCTGGCGGAATACATCTTCGGTGATGGGATAAGCAAACTCGCTCGTCTTTTTCCACACAAACGCCGCGCACCACGCATCGGCCCACAGGAGGCCATATTCGTAATCGCTCGAACGCACCAGTTGCTCATAACGCTCTTGCTTGCGGCGCACATCCTCAATCGTGCTATCGGCCATGTCGTCCAGGCTCATCATACTGGCGGCAACATCGCCCAGCCGCTCCCACGGCCGCAAGTCGTGCGCGAACATGCTCAACTGCCCGCCGGCTCGCTGCGCCTTGTTCTTTTTCTTGAACTCGGCGCATATCTTTTTATCATCACCCTCTATCGGCGTAAAGGCTTCATCGGGGATGCCGGCTTCCAGCAGCGCCGGGGTCGCGCCAATCAGGCTGTTGCCGCACTGGATGTGGTGGTCGAGGAACGACAGTGGCTTGCCCGGTTCCAATGCTTCCAGCCATAGACTCACCTTGCACAATTCCACCGCCATCGGGTTAATATCCACGCCATAAATACAGCGGCCCACCACATCGCGCAACGCGGCGCGGATCGCTTGTGGCGAAGGCTCCTCGTCGCCGGTGCGCACCCGCGCTAGATGCCGCGCCAGCCGGTACGCGCCCGCCACCAGGAAATGCCCAGACCCGCTGGCAGAATCGCACAGCTTGATGGAAAGGAGAGCCTGCTCAAGATTGACCACAGACGGCTGACCGCCGACAGCAGCGGTCGGTGGTCGTTGGTCGTTGGCCGCCTTTAGGCGGGCCTGGATCACCGGCTCTAACGCACTCTCGATCAGCTCGTTCACCAAGTCGGGGGGAGTATAATGCGAACCCGTCGTCTTGCGCTCGTTGCCCGCGCCGGTCTGCAAATCAAAGATGGCTGCATCGGCGTTCAACTGTGGGTGCAGTTCCAACAGCGATTCGTACACGCTGCCCAACTCGATGGAGCCGAGGTTCTTGTAATCCACTGGCCGGCGCACCTTGCCCTCAATCGTAAAAGCCAGCGCCCGGATGCTTATCAGCAGGTCGCTGTTGGGCAATTCGGCCTGGTCCAGGTCGGGCGTGGCGCGCTCTGAAAACAAAAAACTGCCCAAGGCCGGCAGGCCCAGGGCGGGGTAGCCATCGCGCAGCAAAACAATCGTCAGCCGCAGGCTGCGGTAGAGATCGGCGTGCGGGCCGCCGCGCAGCGTGCCTGCCATCTCGCGCAGACGGCGAAGGGAATAATATTGCGTGTACGGGCGAGCGTAGGGGCGACCGTAGGGGCGACTCGGTGAGTCGCCCGTACCATCGCCCGTATCATTGCCCGTGCCATTGCCCGTATCATTGCCCGTGCCAGGCAACAAGAGCAAATCGCGATCTTCGGCGGCAAAGAGAAAGATCAGCCGGTAAACCAGGCGCAACAACTGTCGGTAATAATCTTGCGCGCCCAGTTCGCCCGAACAGAGTTTGGCTTTGAGAGCGCGGTTGGCCGGGTGCGCCAAAAAGCCACGCCCCAATGCAGAGATGGCCTCTTGCACGCCATCGCGCAAAGCGCCCAACGCGCGCGCGCCTTGCTCGGCGGCGGTCTTGGACCAACGCTCCAGCCAGCACTCCCCCTCTCTGTCCCCCCCGCGCGCGGCGACCGAAGGAAGGATTGAGGGGGGGATCTCCACGCGACTCTGGTGGCACACCAGCCACAGCAGCGCAAAGTCGGCATAGAGTTCGCCCGCCATCATCACTTCCAGGTCAAATTCCACATAGGCCGCGCGCGTCAGGCTGGCATTATCTCGCAAAATTCGCAGGCGCAGGCCATTGCTCACAAATCCCCACAAATAGCCCTCGGCGCGGTTGAGGAATTCTTGCAGCAGGCTGTGCGAGCTGCGCTTTTCCACGCCGCGCCGCTCCAGGTCGTCGTGGAAAGAAACCAGGTGAATGGGTGTATGTTCCCAACAATGGCTAATGGGGTAAGCAGGCGAGGCTGGGTCGCCGGCGTTCAGCGGCAGGCTGCCGGCATACTGCAAGCGGCCATAGCCCAACTCTTGAAAGAGGACGAGCAGCCAGCGCTCGCGGGTGAGCGTGGTGCCGCGCTCAGTTTCCGGCAGGCGCACGCGCTGCGCGTCAAAGGCTTGCCACGCGCCCAGGCAGCGGTTCCACGCCCGGTTGATGGCTTCGTTCAATCGCTCGCCGGGCAGCAGGTGATAATCTTCCGGGCGCAGGCCCTCTACCCCATGCCCTTCTGCAATGCGCTGCAGCAGATCGGCGGGCAAGAGCGCGCCTTCGGTTTTAACGGTGGTAAAGGTGGTGCGAGAGATGGTTTGCATAAACGCTCCGTGAAACCTTGTCTCAAGCCAGTGAGTGACCTTTTACTAGCGATGCGTCAAGCTGTTGTCCGCAGCTTTTTGAGATATTGCTTGATTGTCTTGTCAAATTGCATGAGCAGATTAGCATACTGCTCAAACAACCCTACTATCTGCTCCCGTACTACCCGGGGGTATTCTCGAATCGCCCGGCTTTCTACCACGCACTTTTGAATATCTTGCCTGGCAAAATACCATTTGTCTTCAACAACTTCGAGACCAGATGCTTTTAGTTTCTTGATCAGAATTTGGCCCAAACCACCATGTTCCCTGTTTGTTCGCACATAGAACGTCGGAGGCAACTCGGTCCCGAAAATATGTTCCGCGTCAAAATCATATATTCCAAGCCAGAGTACCTCGTCTTCACCACCTTGCCAATTCTTATTGCGGATATAAATCTCGCCTTTGTAAGTGAGGAATTCCCATCCTTGGTTCCACCAATCAAGTCTTGCTAGATCTGACTCTATTGAAAATAGCAATTCCGTCAGCTCTTCATCAAGACGTTTCCTGGCATGCATAATATCCAGAACTGTATCCCAGTTCTCCGCGATGAGCACACTTGCATCTGAAAAGCCAGTCATAGATTGCCTCCAAGTTTCTGTGAATATCAATACAGTCTCAAGCCAATCGGCCAGGATGTAGCGCACTTTATCTTCGGTGATTTGTGGCAAGAGATTTTCAAATGTCCGTCCCAAATCACGGTATGACGCGCGATGCCAATAGTGTGCGTGGTCACCACATGCCGGTCGCCCATCTGGCGTCAGGTATATTGCGAACTGTGCACTCTCAGGCACAAGCTTTGACCCCATCCGACGCATGTCACTGATCTCACGGTCATGTTGATCTGGTGTGTCAGGGCTAATCGTCTTATTCTCGATGTAGAGCAAAAGTGATTTGGGTTGGTAAACAACTATATCGATCCGAGATATAACCCCCGAGAACTCGGTTCGCACTTCGTACTCTTCCGGGATTGCCAAGGGTATTTGCGGGTGACACGTATCTAGAAATGCCCTGAGGAACTTGTTCCCCTGGCCATGACCTGACATGGCATCCAGCAACCAGGCGAGGAGCGCGCTGTGTCTGACCTCATTCGTACCAAGCCCCGCCAGATCAAAGACATTGAATCCGAATTGAATATGGTCTCTGCTTTGCGCTCTGTGGTCGCGAAAAGTGGAGACGAAACTTTGCATTGCACCTATCTGACTTCCTTGTCTGCTTGAGTGCAACGCTCTGAAAGTATAAATGAGCTGAGCCATTGACTCCAGTGGAGTTGTCAATTTAACCACTTGCAACTTGGCCTTTCAAAAATGGTCCCTGGTCGCGGACTATTTCAATAATCCAGCACCAAGCTCAATTTTGTCATTTGTAACTGTCGCACTTTTATCATGAATCAATCGGTCTATCGCGATTTGGATTCTCTTTTTGACCTTCTCTCCTGTACGATCATATCCCAACAAGTGTGCTGTTTGAACAATCAGGTCGTCCCTCGTCAAACTAAATGCATTCTGTAAGCACAGGCACGCTGCTTGTGCAATCTCCTCAATAGTGATTTCTTGGATCGACCGGGGTGGTTTGCCAGATGGTGGTTGACGAACGATCACTACAGCTAGATTTGACGGCCACAGGAAATCTTCCCTCATTTTGATAATATTCTTGGAAGCAAGCTGTTTTGCTACACGGCGAATATTGCTCTCAATATTGCTACCGATGCGCGAGATGCCCCAACAAGCTGCAATTCTGCGACATGCAGTTCTTGTGTGAATGGGACCCTCCTGATTTACCAACTGGATCAGCAGTTGTGCAATGATGTTGGGACTGCTAACATAGAATTGGGCGGGATCTCCCTGCCTGGGAAGTTGAATATAAGAGTACACAGCAACTCCCTTTGGCAAAGGAAGAACAACTGGCGTCCTGGAGGTTGCACCCTTAGCAGAATCATTCTGCAAATCCGGTTCATTTTGCATATCTGTTGCAAGTCGTTTATCAGTTGGAGGATCTTTTGCTGGCTCCTGCGATTGCCTTACTCTTGATACAGCATCTAAGATTTTCTGCACCTGAGCACCTGGATTCACAATCCAATCATGTGACCAGACACGATGGATTTCCCAGCCCAAATCCTTCAAGACTTGTTGGCGCAAGCGATCACGGTCACGGGCAGTCTTGGCTGAATGATAAGTCAACCCATCACTTTCTATCCCAAGCAGATAGTGATCGGGACGCTCTGGATCAACCACCGCAAGGTCAACCCGATAATCCGAACGCCCCACTCGTTTATGAACAATTAGCCCATGTGCAGTTAGCGCTTCGTAAACTGTAGTTTCAAACTGCATCTTTGGCTCCACATTTAGGTGGGTATCCGCTCTTGTATATAGAGATTCTCTGCTGCCTTCTTGCCTGGCATATTCCATATAACTTCTGAGCAAATGAACACCTCTATTGGGATGCGTGGGGTCAATATCACTTGGGAGGATTGAGCTTACAAGTTTGACGTGATACCGGGCACGCGTAATAGCCACATTCAGTCGACGAGCCCCATCTTCTCCGTTCAATGGACCAAAGTTCATTGTCATTTTGGCATTGGCGTCTTTGCCGTAGCCAACGCTGAAGAATATCACATCCCTCTCATCTCCCTGGACATTCTCTAGATTCTTGACAAAGAATACCTCGGGCCCCTCCTGGTTTAAAAAAGGTTCAAGCTCAGGCCGGTCACCCAATAAAAGATCCAATTCTTCATCAATGGCTTCCCTTTGAGCCTCGCTAAAAGCGACTACACCCAATGAGCGCCCAGGGGATTGATCAAAGTGCTGAAAGACCAGTTCAGCGACTCGTTTTGCCTCAATGCGGTTCTGCCGGCTCTTCCCTCGATCATAGCTACCATCAGGAACATGGACAAATGCGATTCCAAATCCACTTTCGGTCAGATGCGAGTTTGGGAAAGTAATCAACCGATCATCATAAATGTGATGGTTCGAGAAAGCGATCAAGGCTTCATGGCGACTGCGGTAATGCCACTTGAGCATTGGGTCCGGCAAAAAGACTGAACACTCTTGAAGCAAGCTCTCCAAGCTTTCACTTGTAGATTCATCAGCCCATTCATCAAAGTCAATTCCGAGCGATCTAAAAAATGGGGTGGGAGGTAGTTGATGCTTATCGCCTGCTACGATTATCTGCTTTCCACGCATAACAGAACTTATGGCATCTTCAGGACAGATCTGAGATGCCTCATCAAAAATGACCACGTCAAACTCAAAATGAGCGGATGAAAGGAATTGGCTCACGGACAACGGGCTCATCATGAGGCAAGGCTTGAGAGTAAGCAGGAGATTGGGGATTTCAGCAAACAGCTTACGGATAGGCTTGTGGCGTTTCTTTTTTTCAATTTCGCGCCGCAAGATCATCATCTCAGAACTAGGGGCCTCCACCCAGCTTGTTTTGGGCCGGAGGGCTGCGAGGTGCATAGTAATTCGCTTCCGGGCAATCAGTAATTGTTCCTGATCAAGCTTGCGGAATTGTGTGATCGACCCCGCGTATTGGTCACTGTCAAAGCCTCTCAGAACTTGATCTTGTTGATATACAGTATCCAGCCACAGCTGGCAGAATCGTTTAAGGAAAGCGTCCCGCAATTGGTTTCCCGTGATTTTGGCTGTCATTGCAGCTTGCAAGAAAGAACCCAAGCCCTGCTGTTCGAGTTCCATGCAGGCAGATTTGAATGCAATCCATTTCTGCAGATCATCCAAATGATCTAGCAGAAGCTGAATACCCTGTTTGAGTGATGGGAAGGAGGTTTGCTCAATTTGTGCTTCATCGGTCGGAAATACAGTTCCCAGGTAGGCCAATTCTCTCTGGGTATGCTCAAACAAGCTCTGAAGGGGTGGCACCAGCTTCTTTGTATCATTAATCGTGACTGGTTTGTTGCAAAGAACATCAATCAACTTATCCCGCGGAGAACCATCAGAGAAGCGAGCAGTGACACTTTCTGTCCAGTCTAACACTTTGAGAAGATTATCCCACTGCGTGTCCATCCCATTGAATAGCCGCCCAAACATCTGTTGATGATCCGCAGTGTGTACATCAATCCATTGCCTCGTTTCCCGAATATGCACGGCCAGTTTGAGAACCTTCCGCGCTTGGGTATAACCAATTTTCTGCCGACCAACAGTTGTAGATTGTATCCGCTGCAAATCACGCCGGTAATTTGCATTGAGCCCCCTGAGGATGCTTCGGTAGGAAGTCTCGAACCGCGAAACCAACTCTTCCAAGTCCACAAAAGACAAGATTGCCTCAGTGTTACGAGTTAACAACTTGGACAGACTGGCAGAGTACTCGCTGTAGATCCGCTGCGCCTCAGTTGCCGATTTCCTCAATTCAACTAGATTAGCTTGTCTGAACCATTGCTCAGGGGGAAATGGTGTATCAACAGCCAAAGCGATAGTTCGGAAAAACGGTTCTGCTTCTGTCCAGTTTGACGGTCTCTCTAATCCAAGGGTTTCCCCAAGCTGCGCCGTGACTGTCTCGAGTTGATCCAGACTATTGATGAGCTGACTGAAATGAGATCGGATATCAAGGCTGAAAACTTGAACAAGTGTATGTTGCCAAAGATGCGTTTCGCGATGATCCCATACCTCGGAGAGCGCAACAATGTCCCCTAAAGCTGCTAGCATTTTCCCAAGCCGCTCGGCATCTATTTGGGCAATACTTTCGATTGAAAAGTTGAGAGTAGGAGCCTGTTCAAGTGTAACCAGTTGACCGTGCATCTGAAAGGGTGTGCGGCAGAGTAGCGTGTGCTCTGTATGCAAGGCGCTGGCATATCGGTTCAATCTGTTTCGCAAATCGGCGACTTGATGCAAATTGGCCTCAAATGAATCTTGGCTCGTAGCCAATGTCAAATCGAAAGCTTTGCGCAACTGCCCTATGATGGCGCTCTTTTTTGCTTTATGGCTATGTGCTTCGAGGCAAAAGTTGTCGAGATCGCATTCGGACAGTCTCTTGTAAACGACCTCAAGCGCAGCCATTTTCTCGCTTACAAACAGGACTTTTTTTCCCTGGGCCAGACATTCGGCGATAATATTCACTATTGTTTGGCTCTTACCAGTTCCTGGCGGCCCTTGTATGACAAAGCTGACCCCGCGCTTTGCCAATGCAATTGCTGTTTGTTGGCTTGAATCCGCATCAAGCACCTGAAATGTTTCTTCAGGGGGCACTCTCGCGTCAAGATCTTCTGGTAGGGGAAGATCGGCAGGTAAAGGAGGAAGCCTCGATTTGTCGCCGCTCAATGCCGCAACCAAAGGGTGTTCCTTGGCATCTAGTGTGTGAGATGCCAAGTCTTTCAACATCACCAGCTTTTCGAAGGAAAAGAGACCCAAATGAACTTCGGCGGAAACAGACCATCGAGGTTGACCCTTAAGAATCTCGCGAACCTGAGCAAATATGTCCTCAAGCTGCATTGTCCCCCAATCATCCGGCAATGCAGGAAAAGACAAACGAAAATCCGTTTGCATTTTATAGGCAAGGGTTGGGTTCAGAAGAATCTCTTCATCAAGCAATTCTACAGCATATGGCTTAGTGACTGATGGATATACAAGTTCGACTGGTACGAGAATCAATGGAGAACGAACCATCTCATCGCTGTTATCAGCCTCATACCACTCAAACATCCCAAATGCGAGATAGAGGATATTTACACCTTGTTCCTCAATTGCCGTACGTGCTCTTAGGCGAATATTATGAAGGGTCGTTGCAAGCTGTTGGTCATTGAGGTTGGTACGCACATCACCTGGCCGTAGAGGAAGCTTCTCGTCTGCCTTTTGCGCAGTTTGAGTTGGAAATTCTGCGTCAAATCGCAAAGGCTGGGCCACTGTTGGCTGGGGAAATATCAACTTCTTTTCATCTTTCACTAGCCAGTTAAATATAGCATCATATGCCGGCTCAACGATTTGGACATTGCCACGTTTGACGTGTTTGAAGAAAAGCAGGCGATTGCGCTTGCTCAAATCAAGTAGCCGCGATTGCCATTGTTCAAATTTCGAATCTATTGCAGGCATAGTTCTCGTCTCACACCTTGTGCTGCCATCTCCACTCTCTACTAAACTGCCGGAAGTAGAACATAGGCTCCCAACACATCTGGCGGCAAATGTGGCCGCACCTCGTGCCGCACACCTTTCAGATGAGCCGCTGCGCGCACCCGGCGGTGCGCTTCGAGCAATTCCTGGCCGCGCGTCTCGGCGGCAGCATTGAGCGCCTCGCGCAAGGCTTCAAAATCATCCACCACGCGACGAACAAAATCGCTGGCTTGCTGGGGCGCAATATTGGCGGCCGGCTGAGCGCCCAGCAGCGTTTCCACCTGGTCGGGCGCAAGCCACTGCGCTGCTGCCGGTGCGCCCGTAAAGCCAAGCACCTGGCAATCTTCGGCCAGTAAGGGCAAAGCCTCCTCATCGCCGTGTTGTGTGACAATGTGAAACCTAAAACGAACTAGCAGCAAGGTGGTGCGCGTATCCACTGCCCTCGTGCGGATCGCGCCACACCGCCGAGCCACGCTCTGCGACGCCAGCAGTGGATCGAGCGCCGCCTCCATCACATACGTTCCTAATCCTTCCACCAGCGGATGTGTGCGGGTCAGGTGAATGACGCCATCGGGCACAGGCAACTCAACCCGCGCTTGCCAATCTTGCTGGCCTCCACACGCTTCGAGCAATGCCTGCTTGTTGGGCAAATGCACCTCAAAGAACTGTGGGCGTGGATTCACCACGCCGCCGTGAGCCGTTACCACCTCTTGCACAAAACGCTGCACATCCACACCCGTGCCAATTGCCGCGCGCACCGCCCGCCACTCTTGGGCCACTTGCTCAACCTTTAGCGTCTGCTGGGCAAAGAGGGTGCGAGAACGTTTTTCACGCTCGGTCACATTATCCCACCGGGCGTGCAAATCTTTGTAGAGGCCCTCGCTCAAATCAAAGAGCGCCAATTGCCGGCTGTCGGTAGCCGCCGAGCCGCGCAGCAGCAAGCCCTGCATCAGGGCCTCGATCATCTCGCCGGTGTTGGCCGGGACAGGCACCGAAATGCCCAACGAGTTGCGGATGGTCTGGTGCTTGCGCAGCAGCACATCCAGCACCATGCCATCAATCTGGTTGTCTTTGCCGTAATAGGTCAGCGTGCGAACCTTGGGGCTGGGCTGGCCGTAGCGGTCTACGCGGCCATCGCGCTGCTCGTGGCGGGTGGGGTTCCACGAAAGATCGTAATGCATCACTGCGTCAAAATACATTTGCAGGTTGATGCCTTCGCTCAGGCAATCAGTTGCTACCAACACTCGCCTGGCGTGCTCACCCAATTGCTGCACGCGCACTTTTCTCTCCGCTGGCGGCAGCAGCCCGGTCACTGCGGCGACCTCTACATCTTTGGGTAGCGCCTTGCGCAACTCTTCAGCCACATACTCGGCTGTAGGAATAAAGCGGCAAAAGAGGATGGGGTTATAGCCATCTTTTAACAACACCTTGACCAGATCAATAGCTTTGCGCAGCTTGGCATCTTGATTAGGCCCGCGCAACGCTTCGGCCCGGCGAGCCATGCGCAACAAGCGTTCACGGTTGTTCTCGTTTGGCACATCGCCGGTTTCATCCAGCGCGCCTGGAGCCACGTCAAAAGTTTCTCCCACGTCCACATCATCCAGGTCAAGCACGGCGCGTTCGCCAATGGCGTTGGCCTCGGTTTCGTCTTCGGTCTCTGCGGTGACTGAGCGTGTGCGAAGCGTGGCCGCCGCCGCCGCCGGGCTGCTGGCCAGGCTGCGTAACAGCGCCAGCGCCGACCACCAGCGCACCCGGCGATGATGCTGGCTGCCGCTTTCATCTTGCACCCGCTCACGGGCATAATCCAACACTGTGCCAAAGAGCTTTTTGTACTCGTTAGTCAGCGTATAGGTATCTTCAGCTTCTTCGCGATCTGGGAATACGGTGTCGGCCTCCATATACGCTCGCACGTCGGCGCGGCGGCGTTGAACCAGGTGCCGGGCTACCTCGCGCCGGGTGGATTCATTCACCGGGCCGGTCAGGTCATCTGGCAAATCTGTGAAATCCGATCTGAGCAATGCCAGCAGCGAACGGAACGCACCTTCGTCCCCGCTGTGCGGCGTGGCTGTCACCAGTATCACGTGGCGCTCCTGGTTTTGGGCCAGTGCTTTGAGCAACTGGTGGCGCAAGTGCCGTCCGCCGCGCTGCTCCGCGGAAAATGCACAGGTATGGGCCTCATCCACAATCACGAGCTCGGGACATGCTCGCACAAACTCTTCGCGCCGCCTGGTAGACTTGATGTATTCGGTTGAAACAATGACAAAGGGGTAACGATCAAAAATGGACTCGGTATGCGCCAGGCCGCGTTCCAACCGGGTGACGGTGCTCGATAGCACCAACTCGGCCTCGATGTGGAATTTGTCGCGCAACTCGGTCTGCCACTGTTCAGCCAGGTGCGGCGGGCACAGCACAGCCAAACGCTGCGCCTCGCCACGGTCAAGCAGCTCGCGGGCAATCAACCCCGCCTCAATAGTCTTGCCAATGCCCACGTCATCGGCGATGAGCAGCCGGATGGGGTCAAGCCTCAGCGCCATCAGTAGCGGCACAAGTTGATATGGACGCGGCTCCACATTCAGTCTTGCAAACGAGCGAAACGGCCCCGCGCTGGAACGAAAGCCCAGGCGCACTGCGTCGCGCAGCAAGCGGCACGAACGAAAATCGCCGGGGTGAGCGGGATCGGGCAAATCAAACGTGGCCGGCTGGACACCCTCGCCTTCCAGCGGCAGATACAGCCCGGCAATCTCGCGGTCTGTGCCACCCAGTGGGCGAAGGATTAGCCAGTCGCCCGCAGTTTCGGGCAAGACCACCCATTCACGCCCACGCGCGCGGACGAGAGAACCGACGGTAAAAGTCACTCCACACCTCCAAACACATACCCATATCTTACGCACACCGTCGCCCACTCCTGCTTGTATCCGAATCTCACCACTGTATGGCCTGCATCTTCCAGACACCTTGTCACCTGCTCATCTTTTGCCTTGAGGTCTGGCAAGTCGTGATCAGGACCATCAATGTAAACCACCACACCTAGATCGCTGTAGAAGAAATCAGACCGCGTATTACAGGCCTCTACCAGTTTTTGCGCCGCATCCGGCAAGCGCAGGTTGTGCGCCTCCAGCCAGTCCAGCCACTCGCGCTCCAGGTTGCTTTCGCACAACGCCTTCAAGCGACGCAAGTGCTCGGCGCGATCTGCCGCCACCGGGCTGGCCTTGACGGTGCTGGCGGCCAGTTGCATCAGAAAATCACAGATCAGCTTGCGGTCGAGCAGTTTGTGGTCGGTCTGGTTAGTGTAGCTCATCAGGCAGTCGTAGCACGCCGCTTCGCAGTCTTCCTTGGAGCCGGGCGCTCGGCGCAGGTCTTGGCCGGTATCAGGGTCAAAGTGGCACAGACGCAGCGCCTCGCGCGCTACCGCCGGCAGCACCGCGGCATCATCCAACAATTGCCGCAGCACACCCGCGCCGCCCTCGGCGGATTCGTACAGCAAAATGATGCGCCGGTTGCCGGCATTGGGCAAAGGCTCGGCAGATAGCTCATTATCTTCCAGTTGGTAAATCACCTGGATGGCCGTCTTGAGCGCCGGTTGCAGTGAGGCCATCGCGGGAGCAGCCAGGTGTTGCGCGGGTTCAAGCAACAGGCAATTGCGATGGTCTTCCACAAACGGCACCACTTGCTTGTGCGATGGTGACATGGGGTCCTGGTCATCTTCAGTCTCTTGCTGACTGCGCGCCCAGTAACCGCGCTCCACATCCAGCATAAAACCGGGAGGCTGGTCATCTCGCCGCCGTTTCCAGCCCATGTTGATCCGCCACAAGGTCGCCGCGTGCCCATACGTCAGGCGCAACAATTCGGCGCCATCGGCGGCATGCACTGTCGCTGCGCGGCTGCTGGCGTCAAAGCGCACGCCAGTCCGAACGTCATAGCCCATGCGCATCCGTTCTTCTTCATCACAGTTGATGCGGTCACGCCGCTTGGTGGCGACGTTTTGCATACAGAACAGCGAACGCATAGCGTAATCGAGCGGCTGCCGGCACGCCTCGCACAAGTCAGGCCCAGGTTGGTCGTCGGCGATGGGGTGTAAATAGCCACAATGCGGGCAGAGCTTGGCGCGGGTGGTCAAGACATCCTCGCCCACCGGCAAGATAACCTTGTTGATGACATAGCGCGAGCCTTCGTGATACAAGATGCTGCGCGGCCCAAACTCGGAAATGGCCAGAAAGCGCGGGCGAGACAAAAACTCGTCGCGGCTGTCTTGCTTGCGCGCTCGCCGCGCCGGGATGTAGGCCGACAGCGGCAAACGTGGAAAGCTATAGCCCGGCAAAAAGCCTTCGCTGGCAAAGTAGCGATACGAATAGAAATCCGATTGGTACAGGGCGCGCTCATCGCTGCCCGTCAACAATTCCATTTGAGATTCGGCTTCGGCTCGCAGCCGCTTGGCCTGGGCTTTGTCGCTTGCGCTGCGCGACGCATCTTGAATGACCTTGTGCTGCACCTCGCGCTGCCGCAGCGCCGCGCGGTAAAGGTCACGCCAGCGATTGCAGGCCTGGTCAAAGCGTTGCCCAACCAGGTCGAGCGTCTTGGTAAGCCAGTCGTCAGTATACCAATCCGCCTGGCGCAATTCGTCTTCCAGCGTTTCAAAGATGCGCGTCAAGCGTTTGGCGGCTTGTTGCCTGGCCGGTTGCGATTCTAGCGCCTGCCGAACATGCGGCAATAGTTCTAGCGTTGGAGCGTCGCCAGCCAGGTCGAGAAGGTCCTTGAGCGATCCGCCCAGCGACAGCCCGGTTTCGGCCAGCCAGGCCGCATGCACATGTGCCCGCACCAAGTCCTCATTGGCCAGGTCAAGGCGCGGCACGGCCACTGAGCCATAGACCATTTTCTCGGGCCGCTTGAAGAAATATTGATCGTGCGGGCTGCCGGTGGTGCAATAGGTGAAAATCAGCGCAGGTTGGCCGCTGCGCCCGGCTCGCCCGCTGCGCTGGGCATAGTTGGCCGGCGTGGGCGGCACATTGCGCATGTTGACGGCATTGAGCTGGGCAATATCCACGCCCAACTCCATTGTGGGCGAACAATACAGCACCGGCAAAGTCGCCTCGCGGAAAAGCCCCTCGCGCTTTTCGCGCTCATCGCTCGGTACCTGGGCGGTGTGTTCCTTGGCCTCGATGCCTTTTAAATCCGCCGCTACATTTCGGTAGAAATCCACAAAGAACGGGTTGATGCGCCCGCCGACGCTGGATTGCTGCGGCACGCGAATCGGGTCGTGAAAGGCATGTGTCCCACGGCTGCGGCCGTCCTGTGGATCGCCCACTACCCACATCAGCGCCGAGGCCGGCACCTGGTAGCCCATTGCATCGCCAGATTCCTGGACGATTTCAACCAGCCCCGCCACACGCAAGGCCTCTAGCAAATCGCGCAAGATGCGCTCGGTGTCTTCCATTGTGATTTTGCCGGAATATGCGGGAAACGTGCCCGAGCGGCGCAAAAACAGCCCCATGCCGCTGCGGGCAGACAGATAGACATTGCCCCCGTAATCATCTTGAAGGGCGGAGCGTGGGAAAGCAATAGCAGAGCGCTCCATCTTTTCATTTTCATCAATCGCCCACGGCTCGATCAAGCGCTGGCTGCTAATCTGCTGAATCCGCTCCTGGTAAGAGGCTTCCAGGTAATCTACCCGGATCGCCAACTCGCGGCGTAAATAGTCCAACAGTGCCTTGGCGATGCGCGCCCGATCGGCGGGCAAGGCCGTTGCCAGGGCTGGATGAAGGTCAGCCCATTCTTCATTCGCCTGGCATAGCTCATCCAGCGACGTGTAGCGAATTTCCAGCAGGCCGCATTGCTCCAAGTTGGGCGAGGTCACGCGCCAGCCCCGCCTGAGGTCGTGGTAGATGCGATAGGCCAGCACTTCACGCAGGGCCCGCTCCGTATCCTTGCGCGCCTGGAACTTGACACCGGCATCAGCCGCATACAGCTCCAGCGGCAGGTTCAGTGCATCGAATACGCGCTGCGGCAATTGCTCGTGCATCAGGCCATCGGGGCCAGCCTCTAATACCGCCCGATACAGTGCCGCGCGCAGCAGTCCTATCTCGACAAAGTCATTGAAATGCCCGGCCTGCAATGAAGCATCCTGGCGATTATCCGTAAAGCTCAACAGCTTGCGCGCCTTGTACTCGAGTGTCTCGTCACGCCGCAGCGCTCGCAAGGCTGAAAGGCTCAATATGGTGGTGGCCGTGCTGCGCCCGCCTGTTCCCAGTGACGCCAGCTTGCCAAAATCAGACCGCTCTCGGCCCCCGTAGGCCACGCCGCAGTTTAGGCAAAAGCGAAACGGTGACTGGACAAAATGATACTCTGCGCCGTGTTCATCTTCTTGCCCGGTCCTATCCAGGCGGACCAATGCCGGCAACCTGGCTTTCCAGTTGTTCTTGACTCGCCTCACACCATTGCGAAGCTCGACCCAATCTTCAGGCAAGCGTTCAATAACAGCCTCAGCCTCTGTTGGCCAGAGGTGATCTGGATTGGCGTACAAAAAGCCCGCCTTGTCATCATCCAAGCTCTGGTCAATCAGATCACGAGGCAGGTAGGTGGTGGTACTTGTTCCTTGGTCAATGTGCTTGCGCACGACATAATATTCTTGCCCGCACTCGCGGCAAAAAGCCAGCGGCAGCAGCACCCGGCTGCGGTCACCCGGCACAAATTGCTGGCCGCGCGTGGTGATGTAACGCTGCTCCGGCCATTCCAAAGAGGCAAAGACAGTGTCGCCACGGCTGATGAACTGGTGCAGGCGAAACGCAAAGGTCGGGAAACCCGTTGCCTCGTCCCGCACAACATAGCCCGCCAACAAGGCGGATTGAATGGCCTGCACGCAATGTTCTTGCGGCACGCCCGTCGTAGCAGACAATCTGTGCGCCGCGCCCTCTGCGCCCGTAATGCTGATTGGCCTGGCTCGGCGCAGGCGCCCTGTGCCCGGTTCAGCTTCCAGTCCAAAAGTGGATTCGATCCAGATACATAGCGGGTCGGCCACCAAGCTGTCGTAATCTTGCGGCGGATGCCGCTGAGGATCAAGCCGCTTGACCAACTCGGCAACAAAAGCCGGGTCGCTCAGGTCACGTTCGGGCGTGGCGCGGCGCAGCGTCTCACCGATGATTCGTTCTGGCTTGACCACCGCACCAAACAGACGGCTGGCCACCTGCGCAATCTTGTGTTGTTGTTCTGCAAATGTCCCGCCTTCGGCCAATGTCGCCGATGTCCCCACACATTGCAGGTTGGGGCTCTGGCACACCTCGCGTACCCGTCGCACCAAGAGCGCCACATCCGCGCCTTGCCTGCCACGGTAGGTGTGCAGTTCATCCAAAACGAGAAATCGCAGGCCTCGCATCCGGTTGACAATGTTTCGTTCGCGCGGGCGGGTCAGCAGCAGCTCTAGCATCACATAGTTGGTCAACAGGATGTCGGGTGGGTCGGTGATGATAGCTTCTCGCTCATCGTCTTTTTCCTGGCCGGTGTAGCGTTTGAACGTTACCGGCGGCTGTCCTTCGGGCAAGCCCAGGCAAAGGAATTTCTCCAATTCCTTGATCTGGCTGTTGGCCAGCGCGTTCATCGGATAAACCACGACTGCCTGGATGCCCTTGCCGCTGCCGCGCCGCAGCACGTGGTCAACAATCGGGATGATGTAGGCCAGGCTTTTGCCTGAACCGGTGCCGGTGGTCAGTACATAATTGTCACCCGATTGCGCCGCCTGGATGGCATCTGCCTGGTGCTTGTGCAAGTGCAACAGCTTGTCAGGCTTGTCTTGCTCTTTGATACGAAAAATGCGCCGGCAGTCGGGGTGTAAAGTCTCCGCGTCTACCAGCGCATCAATCATTGGGCCTGGCTCAAAAGAGGGATTCAATTGAAGCAGAGGATCGGGCCAGAGCAACCCTTCGCGCAGTTCACGGTCTATAACCGCTCGGATATGCTGATCTTGGATGTTGATAAAGCTCTTGATGTAAGCAGCATAATCGCCGATGAGTCGGTCTCGGATGGCAAAGACATCCATGGCTACTCCTATATGCCTTGTATCGGCCGCAACCATGACGGGCAAAACAAGCCGCCCGCGATTGCGCGAACGGCTTGAATAGTCGCAAGTCAAATGACTGTACCGTGCGGTTGTATCGCGCTGGCAACCATGGGTTATTATAACCTGTTGCCAACGCCAATACAAGTTAGCATGTGAATTCTATGATTGGGTTTTCACCTCCACCGCCACCGGGTTAAAACAAAAAAACTCGCCTCTCAAGTGGTGAACCATTTCTGCTCCAGTCGCACCAGATCGGTTCTTCTCAATTGACCACACCACCTTCTGTGGGCTGCCAGGCGCGGGATTCAAAATAATGGCGGTGTCACACTCATACTGCACCAACGAGGGGCCAAGCAGGTTAGCCAGGTGAATTTGCCCCCCGCGCGGCCCTTACCCACTGACAAGTGGCTTGCTGCCACAAACAGGCCAGACCTCAGTCTATGAGGAACTCTTCCGGTTGCTATATTCCGTAGAGACCATATTCCAAGTGAATATCCTCTGGCTCCAACTCGTACAATTCCGGGTCCACGGTTTGCGCGATGCGGCAGCCCAGGCGCAGATAAAAATCCACCGTATTCTCGGATGGAGTAGCAGAGATATACAACCACCTGGCCCCCATCTCCCGCGCTTTATCGGCAGCCCTTTCAAATAGGCTTTTGCCCAGACCTTTTTT
>JBGSMF010000387.1:0-10764 GCA_041740315.1 Thermoflexales bacterium | reverse complement strand
AGCATCCACCCGAACAGTATTTTGCTCCAAGTTATACACCCGAATCGTATTCTGCCCCAAGTCACGCTCAATCGCATACCAATAGGCTGGCTGGCTCAACTCTCGCAACACAATTGTCAAACGGTCATCTGTGAAATCGGTAGCGCGGATGCTCAAACCCGTCACACGCTCCAAGGTGGTTTGCGCCTGGTTTACCCAATCTCGCACGGTCAGCTTCCGATGATCCCCTTGCGAGATGATGTGCGCCAGCCAAATCGTCCCTACCCAGCCCCAGCTCAAGCCTTGTTGCAACCAGTGGCGCGGAAGATAACGATCCAGTATAGCTGGCAGGTTCAAACGCATCATCATTTTGATCAACAAAACAAAATCGTCTATCCGTTCGGTCGTTATAGTCAGTTGTGTGCCCATTCCCTGAGCTTACCAGGGAATTCAGCTTTTGACTAGCCGATTACGCGAATGGTGAGTCGTTAGCAGGCAGAACCATCCTGGACAGCTGTTGCAAGTAAGGGTCAAACCTGATGTCAGCCAAGTGTCTTGGACCAAAAAATCGCTCTAGTACCCTAGCCATGTTTTCGTCTAGTAGAGGTTCTCTACGACCAAAACAGACAGTCAATAATGCGCTGGCGATATACTGCCCCACCCCCGGTAAAGCTTGAAGTTCGTCCCTTGTTGAAGGAAGTTGCGAGTCCTTAACAATCCTGGCTAACGCCAGCATGGTTTTAGCCCTATTTACATACCCTAGCGGCTTCAAGAATTTGCGTAGTTCCATCTCCCTTGCTCGTGAGAGCACTTCCCAGTTTGAATACTCGCTCACGAACCTGGGAAATACCTTCGCCGCATTTTCAGCCCGCGTTCGCCATAGCAACAGCTCTGCTATAACTATCTCATATTCGCTGCAAGCAGGGTCACGCCAAGGAAAATCGCGCCCCTGTACCTCGTACCACTTTTGTAGTTTTCTTCGGAACCAGTTTATCTTCCCTTTGAATGTCTTGATACGGATAGTAGATTCATCTCGCACTGCCAAAATGTGGCTCAGTTGTTTACTGCTTGGAGTTGCCAAGGTTTTTGCCTTTTCGTCTGCGTTCCAGTAAGAAGCTTATGCCTTTCTCTGTGATTATTCTACCCTGCCGTTCCATTCGTATAAATTCCAATTGGTATGCTAGGTAGGGTTCTACCTCATCCAGTATGGCATCTTTATCAACTGCTCCTAACATACTCAAGATAGCTGACTCTCCAAGGGGTCGCTTGGCCCGTTCAAGTACATCAAGGTACTGAACATCAAGGTCGGTTAAACCTTGCTCGTCAATTCCCATAGACCGGGCTACTTTTTCCAAGTGCTTTTCTACGGGCAAAGAAATTTCCAGTGAAACCAACATCTCGTCTTTCAATTCTTGGGCAAAGGCAAGGGCTCTGCGCGGCACGAGGCGACTGTAGGTTGCAATCTTTAACAGTACGTCTCGTGACCATAATGGTTCAAATCGGTGTACGATCTCGGCTACCTCGGTGCGCGAATATCTCTGCAGGGGCACATCCAGACAGCGTGTCCTGAAGGGTTTGTCCAGTTCTGATGGGCGAGTGGTGGCGAACAAGAAAGTAGTCCGGGTGACTTGAGCGACTCTTCGGCCTTGCCCTTCAAGTATCACTGTTCGATCTGACTTCTCCAATAGGGTAAGCAGTGCCTCCTGGGTTTTCTTGGGAACCAGGTGGACTTCGTCAACAAAAATAACAAAAGGTGGATAATCATAGACAGGTAGCCCTGACTTGGTTCCCTTGCGCTGGGGCGACTGATGCTTTTCAGCAAGCGCAGCATCTATGAGTTCAAAAAGTTTCTCACGTGTTCTTACCATCCGTCCGTCAACATGAACAAACGGCAACCCTAATGCCGCAGCCATCCGCTTGGATAGATCGGTCTTTCCTGTACTAGGCGGGCCTATGAGCAAAAAATTCTTGTCAAGATATGGTGGCTTTTCCACCAATGCTTTGAGCAATGACCGTTTCAAAGTATTCACAGCTCGCTGGTTGCCAATAAAACCCTCGAAAGCTAGATCGACTTGTTGACGAATTTCAGGGGGGATTATTTGTCTATTGTCACCAAGGCGAATGTCCTGGCTTTCTTCGGAGTCCTCCATCTCTTCGTCTAAAAAACCACCCGCCAAGCCTTCAACTGACCTGACCTGCAATAGATCGAGTTCTGCGGGCGACTGCGATCCTTCAGTGGTTAGTTCGGTAAGAGATTCGGCGACCGTTGGAATGGTAATTGCAATAGCAGCCGGTTCGCTGGGGGCAATGGTCGCAGCTATTTCATGGCAGAGAGGAAGCGAGAAGCCAAGATCGGTGACTGCTTGCTCGGCGCTTTGAGATAAGTTATCCTGTCCCAGCAACAATACTTCTGCATCGGTTCTACAGATGATAGCAGTATCATAACTTCCATCATTGTCCATATCTAGGGTTTCGTTATAGTCAGACCCGTCAAAGACAATCAAACGACCCGGCGATATAACTTGAACCTGGGCATTGCGACAGAGAATTGATTGCAAGACTTGTTCTTGCCTTTGCGTCCAAGCGGCCGTGGTTAATTTGTGAACCCTTTCATCAGCATAAATACGAAAGGCATATTCAACAAACTGGGCTAGCAGGGCAGTACTGCATGTTTCCCAAAGTTCTTCGCTATACAAGGGTACACTCCACAGTTTTGTCAATACATTTCCAAGGCTGGCAGCTTGTTCTAAAGCTTCGCCGAGTTCTTTGGGACTCATCTTGCCTTCACGGAACTTGACTTCTAATGGAGTTATTTTCAGGTGCAGCGGGGCCGCCGGGTCTGTTGGTAAGTAGATAGCAAACACCAACAGGTCCGCATAGCGTATGGATGCGGATCGGTTGACAGCTTGGCCTAGTTTGTTAAGTGGAGCTTCATACGGATCTACTGGCAAAATCAAATGGAGGCAGTTGTTCTTACACACTGGAAGATGTAAGTTGGCACTAATGTCGCGGAACGCATCTTGGAGGAGCCTAACTGCCAAGAGCATACCCATTTCACCCCTGGAGGCTGAGCCGCCAGCCGCCATGCGTTTCAAGATCGGAATTCCACGCCGGGAGATTTCATTTAACAAAACCAACAAATCTGTATCTGAGAGGTCTTGATCAGTAACCAGGCTAGCAGCTTTGGCGATGGCTATTCTCATCGCATCAGATGCCCTGGTCACAAGGTAATAGCCTGCACTTTTCTCCTCAATTCCCAGTGCTCCCGGCACATCATAATCCCATAAAAAGCCATTCTGCGCTTCAACGCTCCTAGAGAAGCAAGCTGGGTCAACTTGACTCGATGTGACCGCTACAAAACGGGATCGTCCAAGCCTTTCACCAATAGCTTGTTGATTGGGGCGGAACCGCAATTGCGTAGTGTTGTTATCCCGGGTTGCACCCTCCTCGAACAATATGATTGCCCGTTCCAAGGTCCCAGAGATACTTGGCAAAGTCTCACGCGGCTTGGCAACACGAGCTTCTGCCAGCCATAATGCTCCTTCGCTATCTTCTCGTACCCTGGAACGATATAACACGCCATTGCTAATGGGGGATCTAGCCTCTCCTTCTTTGCCGCGTGCATCATACACGCCCAGTTGATCGAGGATAACCAGATCGTAATCTCTTGATCGGGCTTCTGCCGCATGGACAAACCATCTAACCTTTTCGCCTGTCTTTTCAGATAATGCCGCTATCCTTTCCGATGAAATTCCATGCCAATGGTCGGGCTTACCTTGAATAGGTTCCTGGTAGAAGATCTCGACAGAATAGGGGGGAAGCAGCGGGGCTTTGTCAGGATCGCTGCGTTTCTCACTTTCTTCGCTAAATTGCAGGTCACACCAACGAATAATGCCCTCGATACATTCAGAAGTAGCCTCGCCTGACCCCACAATGCCCATTCTCAATACCGATCGCGCCGAAAGGATTTTGGACACCTCGTTTAGTGTATCCTCTGCCTGCGACTCGGTAAACCTACCTACCAAGCCACGTGGTTCAAGCCCGAGTTCGACAAGGATTTGAAGCACTTGACGCTGTTTGTCATGTTCCAGGCATTGTTGGTTCAATAGAACGGCCCAGTAAGGATTATCAGAGGAAATAGTAAAAAAGGTGCGCCAGCTCTCATAACCTGTACCTGCATACAGGGGCCAAGATCCTATGTTGGGGCAACCATGAGGCGAAAGCAACCCAGCGGCTGGGCAATGATTGGGCAACGATCCAGCAAGCTGTGACTGGGCTAGGTATTGCCATCCCAGCCGCAAAGGGTGAAATGGAGATAGCAAGATCACATAAGGTTCACTGCTGGCAGTGACACGCCCCGCCTGGATATTCTGCTCTGTTACGTGAATAGCAATGCAGTCGAACCATGTGGCTTGGTTTGGAGAACTACTCAACCAACTCACATACTCTTTGAGATAAACCTCGATCAAGGGGCTTAATCCTGGCTTTGCTAAATCTATCTCTACTAACTGCCTTGACTCGTTGTATAGTTGGACTCGTATTTCATCTCGCGCCTCAATGAGTGCGGACGGTGGTGCAAAGTCTTTTGGACGAGGATCTGGTTGAGGGGTAATTGTTCCAAGTCGTGGAGCCTCCCAGTGGATGATGGGGAATTTTTCAACCTCTGATTCCCAGCATGCCAGCACTGGCCGCCAACTGCTCTGTGAAGCCAAGTAGCTGCTTTCTATCTGCCGTAAAGGTACATTACGAGGCTGGACTATTCCAGGTTGTCTTTTCCTTTCCTGGTGCGCTTGCACGAGGGCGTCAAATCGAGTTGGGGCCTTTCTTATGTCTTCTTCTGTTACAGAAAATTCTATTGTCCACTTGCTTAATTCATTCCCATTGTTTGCCTTAAGAACAACCTGCAATTGGTAATTGTGCTCAACATCTTGCAGGATGAATCTTGCAGGGCTATTAGCCGGCTTCGATTCGAGTAATTTGGACTCATGCCAAATTTCTACTGTTGCAACGTCAGACGCATGGTAAATGTCGAGGTCATGAATGCCGGCTCTTGAGACCTCGATCTCCTGTCGCCAATTCGGCTGCTTTTTAGGTTTTGAAGGTGCATTGTTCCTCCTTGCTTCCCTTACCCGGGCAATTCCTCGGCAAGTAAACCTATCCAGGATAACGACATCTACCTTGCCTGGTTTATAATCGTCAGCCGAGCACTCGTATCTGATTGGTTTCTCAGCAAGCTGACCATCCGCGGTAATCCCATCATCAATGCAGGTATCACCCTGATTACTCGCAGATAAGTCTTCCCAGGTCCGTCCAACTTTTCTTCGGAACGTTATCGTTGGAGGAGGAGCCTCTTGTGGGTGGCCGGCCTTCAATTCTACGTGATCAACAACGATACATGGATCAGGGACAGGATTCTTTTTGCCATCCTTGGGATTCTCGCAGGTCAAGGCTAGGGATTTCTTCTTGGGTGATTTTTTGTAGCCTGCTTCTTCCAGCATTTTGCCCAGGCGTTCTTCGGTCAAGGTCCGCCACCAAGAGTCTGAAGTTGAACCGGGGCGATAAAACCATGTGGGAATACGAGAAAATGCCAACCCTGACCCAGCACGTTTTAGTAGATGCGTTGACAATTCGTCCAATGCACCGCCTAAACTATCGTTTTGGGCTGTTTCAGTTCCTTTTAGAGTGCTTATACCATCGTTTAGTCCTTGCTCCTCTAAAAATTCTCCAAGCCCCCGAATTACATCAATTCCGCTCCTCAATAGTTCTGGTGTAATTGTGGGTTCTTCAAAGAACGGAAGCCCGGTGGTGGCAGCAAGCACAGTGGATGGGGACAGAGTAGTCAAGGGTTCCAGCAACTGGTCAGCTACAGACCATGGATACGAGCCGCGCGCAACAGGCTCCAAGTCTACACTGGCCTTTATGACGCTGTTGAGAGTATCACGGATGACTTGCCTTGCCGCGCCCAAGTTTTCGGAAATTTTCTGAACAATGTGTGCCCAGGGCTGAATAGTCCACCACCCTGCCGCAGCTGTGTCAAGTCGTGGCGTTCCTATTATGTCCGTAGCGTTGGTGATTGACTCTTGCATAGCGTCAAGTTTTGCCGGGGAAACAAGTAAGACAGCTTGCCTCACGCTATTGCGGACGTTCACAGCATAATCCCAGTCACATCTTTGACTCTTCAAGATAGAACTGGTTGTAGAAGCCTCTGCGTCAATCCATAGCACCGTAATATCATGTTCTTGCCCACCGACACTTATATGCCATTCACAGGTACCATTGTTTGTCAGTAGGTTAAACACAACTCCAAGTGCCTCACGTGGCGGACCAACCAGCACAAGCCGGATCTGCGTATTGGGATCACAAGCCATCCTGGCTTGCACATATTCCTCTATTACTTCTTTTATAGCGGCGGCAAGTCGAAGCATTAACTATCTCCTTAACAAAATCCTGGGGCCGATAGATGGGTATGTATATACCTTAGAAGGGGGCAACCAAAAGTCTGCCTCCAACAGCATCGGGACTATCAATGACCAAGCCAAGTTTCTCCAGGTCTGTGCCGATTTGCCCTCGGCTCAGTTCCCCAACACCTACCCACAACCCGTATTCTTCAAGATGATCCCTGAAATCCTCAACGCTGGTAGGAACACCTTCTTGGGCTGTGCAACAAGCATGGACTAGGGCAATGAGCATAGCCGGCCCAATACGTACTGGCCATGGGGATCTGTTGGACTTGTTCTTTCTGATCAAGAGATAAGATTGATCGTAGGCTTTTTCATCATCTATAGCCGGTTGAATCTGTCCGAGACTGTACCTGGCAAACTCAAAGAGGTTTTTTGAACTGCCACGTTTACATTCCACTAACTCGTGTTGCTCATCTATCAATTGGCTACATTTTTGCTCGAGAAGGCTGCATGGGTCTGTTTTATCAATTTTCAAGCGAGATTGGCTAACATGACTAAGAAAGGCGTGGATTCCAACAGTCAGTGTAGTTTCTTGGCCGTTCTCGTCAGTCTGACCAATCGCTGTTTTCCAACCTACCCCCGCTTCCTCCAACATAAAGAGAACCAAGTTGATACCGAATTGAGCTTGAACATAGTTCGAAATACACTGTCGAATTTGTGTCGCCCCATCACGACCAATTTCCAGGATAGGCCGTTGCCTGTTGTGGCATTGCCAGAGAGTACTTTCTATCTCCTCACTACTGGGTGCAGGATTACCATCTATTACACCAAGAATCATCTGCCAGAATTTATCATTGAGCCGGCAGACCCACAGAAAATGCATAGTCAACCCAATTCGTATCAATGCTCCTAGTAGCACTATCCATTGCCGCCTGGTAAGTACTCTTTTAAGTGCAAGAATAGCGTCCAGGTCCACGCAGAAACGCTCTGCAGGGGACCAAATACGACCACATATCTTCTCTTGATAGGCACGGCTGTCAACATCCAGGCTAAGTTGTCGGGAATCTATGGGAGACTGATCAGGAAGTGGGTTGTCTCTAAGATGACCATTTAAGAAGATTGCGAATAGGTCATCCCCATCATTAATGTCCAATGCTTCTTGCAAGCGAAGAACCAATCCCTGGCCATTGCTTCTTCCTACCCCCGCTCCGATTACTTGCATTAACAATGACCCTGGATACCAGCGATCTCGTTTCTTGCCAAGAACACAAGCATAGCGTCCAATCTCAGGGACAAGTGGCATCAACTGACGGAGTCCGTGTTTTTGCTGGCCTGCTGGGGGTGGGCTGGCAAGCCCACTTCTCTCCAAGAAAAGTCCTTTCCACATTGCCTCAGACTCCAGGGGGATTGTCGCTAGATGACCAGGCAGCCTGGTAATGTCCTCGAGATCTACTTCCCGGTCATGCTTATTAAGTAGCAACCTTCTGTAAGCTGAACCTAGCAGCACCTCTCCCGTTGAATACTCTGGCCTTACGGTCGTTAGAAAAGAACCATCATAAGCTTCATGTAGCTTGGTGGGATCTTCATTGAACGCGGAAAGACTCATATCTATTCCTCACTCTACACCCGACTGAAAAGTTGGTATGGCATCTTCGTCATCAAGACCGACTTTGCCGTATCTACCAATCTCAATATAAGCTTGTTGGTAACTGAATTTTTGCCTGTCTCGGCAAATGCGCCCGCCATACCGATGTTTCACTTTGTCAATCGCAGCCCGAACGCTGGCGGGCAAACTGCTTCCGGCGCAACCTTCCTGTCGCAACCTGAGCGCACAATAAAAATCAAAGGTAATAGGAATCTTGATACCTGGACCCGCCACCTCAAAATAGGGTACATCATGTCGAGGCGTTTTATCTGTGCCTGCCGGTGCCTTGAAGACCCTAATGCCAGGTTGGTCAGTCACAAGAATCACCTGTCCGCCTTCTTCGGCTTGAGGCTGTCCGAAGCTTTCTAATAAATTGAGCCTAAATTTGTCCTCTCCCAAAAGGGGTATCAAGGCGGCCCTGATTTTATTAAGCTGGGCTTGATCTACAATTGCCTTTTGGTAATCTTCTAGGTATTCTTTGCCTGCATGATACCCCTGCCGAGCCCCAATAGACCTCTTTGCAAATGTACAAGCAGTTCGCCTCAGAAACCTGAGCACAACGCCTGTTCTGGCCCAGCTACGAGTTAGAGTGTTCCATTCCGCTTCTGCCGCGGCTAACAATCCGAACAGCTTTGATTCTAAGGGAGCAGGAGAATAGCCAATGCCAATCAAACTATCATTTCCTTGGCTGATCGACTGGCTGTATTCCTCCTCGATCTTGCACAATGGGTGATCGAAAACCCTTGGTGTATGATTGGCTGGGTCCAGTGCTGTGTAATTTTTCTCAAGGAGCCTGCGGATGTGCTTTGATAAATCTTGTGGCGTATCATTGATTGCCTGAGCAGTGGCAAAAGAGATAAGGTGGACTTCCTGGCTGGCATATTCTGCACATTGGTCCGCTGCTATGCATGTCAAAGGGTTGGCAAACAAGGCCTGTGGATATAGCCGCCTCGTCAATATATAAGCGGAAGTTATCTGTTGGTCAGGGCTTGTAGTTGAGTCTCTTAGCTTCCTGGCATGCCCGTGTACCCAGTCACACGGATGCGCATAATCGAAATCGTTCCACTGACCAATCACTAATTCCGCAACCAAGGAAAAAGTATCACGGAAGTTCCAATGTTGGCCTGTAGCTAACTCCCCACGTCGCAAAATGGTGAGCAAGTTAGCACGATTTTGCTCTTCTCTCAACCATCTCACGTTCTGCTCAAAGGGGCAGTAGCCCTTCGCTTCACAACTACTACAAGTGGTAAGATTTGCCCATTCGTCGCTTAATATCGTAGCACTCAGAACTTGCTCGAATGCAGAATTAATCCCACCCTGGGCCTCCATCAAACTCCCAAAATCCATGGGCCAGCAAGCCACCTGACTATTGGAATCCAAGGGCCAGCAAGAGGGACGCTCAGCATCTGGTGCCAGGGCCTCTAGCCCCAGGCTAGAGGCTCTAATCAGATGAGTGAGAAGCTCTGCAACTTCGGATTTTGGCCCCCATTGTTTATAGGCAACCTTCAGTGCATGGGCCAAAAGTCCCCGGTTAGCACATACTAGGAAGATAGGCAGGGGGTCTTCCGAAGTTGTGATTAAGTCAGCAATTGTGGAAACAAGTTCTTCTGCTGCTACTCCAAAAGCCTTCTCTGTTGCAGAAGCATCTTGTATAATGAGTAATCTGCCAACTTTGGCTTTGAAATCACCTAGTGTGCTTTTTAGCATTCCCGGAGTGATTCCCACTTGACAGCGAATCAATGGGGATGGCTTAAACTCTTGCTTAAGCAGCGCCACGAGTTCACCATTCATTCCAGTGCATTCATCCAGTTTTGCCAGGAAGTCTTGTACGATTTCAGACTTACCATTGCCGGGGCCTCCGATCAGAAAAATATAACGAGGTGCCGAGGGGTTCCCATCTGCAATTGCCCTGGCGAGGTTGCGCAAGCGAATAACCAGGGATGTTTCAATAGTCTGGGGAACAGGTCTGTCATCTGCATCTTGGAAAGGGACACGCACCCCGCCGCGATCATGTCCATGCCAGAATAATAACTTTGTAACCCAGGTAGCTTGGTTTTGTGGCATATTTCTTGTCCTTGAACTCGAACGATACAAGGTGTTGAACAAGGGTCAACTTACCAGGCTGCATGGCCCAAGGCTGACCCTACTTTGGTAGGCTAAAAGCTACACCTGTGGCAATAATATAGCAATCTACACAAAAAGGCAAACACACATCGAGGTTATTGACGGGGTGGATATTCCACTAACTGCCCCAGATTCACTTTCACAGCCTTGGGGTTGAAACAAAAATAAGGCCCAAGCAAACTATAGGTTAGCTGGATGCCTGTGGCTCCTGAGCGGTTCTTCTCAATTGACCACACCACCCGCTGCTGGCCACCAGGCGCAGGATTCAGGATGATGGCCGTATCGCACTCGTACTGCACAAGCGAGGGGCCAAGCAGGTTAGCCAGATGGATTTGCCCACCGCGCAGCCCTTCCTCATCGGCGGCAGCCCAGATATCAGTTTGTCAGGGTCTCCATCGGCTATTCGTTCCCATAAAGACCATATTCCAAATGAATATCTTCTGGCTCCAACTCAAATAATTCCAAGTCTACTACTTGCGCGATGCGGCAGCCCAGGCGCAGATAAAAATCCACCGTATTCTCGGATGGAGTAGCAGAGATATACAACCACCTGGCCCCCATCTCCCGCGCTTTATCGGCAGCCCTTTCAAATAGGCTTTTGCCCAGACCTTTTTT
>JBGSMF010000386.1:0-5968 GCA_041740315.1 Thermoflexales bacterium | reverse complement strand
GACGATGCCGACCGAGGCGCGGACAGCGGCGCGGATAGCGGCTGGGTGGGTGGCAAAAACGGCTGTGGTTCGGCAGAGGTCCGGCCAGCAGGTTGTGTTTTTGAGCGCACGGGTTGAACAGGCGCTGCTTGCCAGGCTTGCCGCAGCGCCTCAATCAACGCGCGCGCGGTGGGGAAACGCGCGGACGGCTCTTTGGCCAGCGCGCGCAAAATGACGGCCTCTACCGCTGCCGGCAGATTGCGCACATATTGGCTGGGGGGAATAGGGTCTTCGCTGATGTGCTTGAGCGCCAGGCTGATGGAAGACTCGGCGTCAAAGGGAAGCTGGCCCGTCACCATCTCGTAGATAATGCCCCCCAACGAGTAAATATCAGAGGCCGGCACGGCCGCGCGAGAATCAATGGCCTGCTCTGGCGCAATATATTCGGGCGTGCCAAAAGAATGCCCCAACGTCGCCTGGCTGGCCCGATCGCGCAGCATGGCCAGCCCAAAATCAGTCAGAATTGCTTGCCTGTCGGCGGTGACGAGAATGTTGGCCGGTTTGACATCTCTGTGGATAACGCCATGGTGGTGAGCGTAATCCAGCGCATCAGCCACCTGGCCCAACAAGTGAAAAATCTCATCAGGCTTGAAAGGTTTCCCTTCGCGGCGGCGGCGGTCAATTTCGGCCCGCAAATCGGTGCCCCGCACATATTCCATCACCAGGTAATAGGCATTTTCGTGCGTGCCAAAGTCAAACACGTGCACAATGTTAGGATGGCGCAAGCCAGCCGCCGCTTTGGCCTCGCGCTGAAAGCGCTGAGCCGTTGCCGGGTCGGCTTTGATCGTGTGTGGCAGCACCTTGATGGCCACATAGCGATCAAGGGCTTGGTGAAAACCCTTGTAGACTTCACCCATGCCGCCCTGGGCAATTTTTTCTAAAACCTTGTAGGGCCCCAGCGAGCGGCCGGTAAAGGGGACAGATTTCATCAGGCAGTATCCAGTGTCAACATAAGGATCAGGCTATCCAAGCCTGTGCGAGAAGTATACCTAGCTTCGAAGGATGTGTCAATGGAGGCGGCGGGGCGCATCTCGCAGGGCCGCCTCGTAAACTTGAACCGTCTGTTGGGCGCATTGTTCCCAACTAAAGCGAGCGGCCTGCGCCACAGCGCGCTGCGCCAGTTCCTGGCGCAACTTGTCATCATTGAGTATGGCTATCAGTCCACCTGCCATCTGCCGCGCATCATCGGGCGCAACCAAAATGCCCGCGTCACCCACCACTTCTGGAATTGAGCTGGCCTCTGACCCAACCACCGGCACGCCGCACGCCAGCGCCTCTAGAGCCGGCAAGCCAAAGCCCTCGTAGCGGCTGGGGTATACAAAAGCGCGAGCATTACGATACAGAGCGGGTTTATGTTGCTCGGCCACCGGCCCAATGCAACGCACCACATCTTCTACTTGCAGCATGCGCGCAATCACACGCGGATCGCGGAAAAAGCGATTGTGCCGATCTGGCAAGCGACCGGCGATGACCAGGGGGTAGCTATCGCCAAAGGCGAGCTGCAGCCAGCCGCACACTTGCAGCAGCGTTTCAATATTCTTGCGCGCGTCCAGGCCGCCCAGGTACAAGACATAGTCTTGGGGCAAATCGAGATGGCTTTGACGCAGCGCGGCATCGCCGGCCGCATCGGGCTGAGCCGTAAAATGCTCGTCGGCGGCCAGGTAGGTCACGTGCACACGGCCAAGCGAGAGGCCAAGATGAGTGACCATATCACGTTGGCTAGCTTGAGAGATGGTGATGACCTGCGCAGCATTCGGCGCAGCCGCCGCCGCCAGGCTGGTGTACAAGCGCACCAACGGCCCACCGCGATATTCTGGCAACAGCATTGGGATGAGATCGAGGATGCTGACCACGGTGGGCACGCTTGGACGCAAGGGGCTGCCCCAGTAAGGCACGTGGGCCACATCGGCCTGCAGTTGGCGGCAGAGGCGCGGAAAGACAACTTGCTCGAACCACACCTTAGCCAGGTTGGAGCGAACAGCTAGCGGCACATGAACGGTGGAAAGCAAAGCAGCTTGATCTACGGGTTTGCCTGCCTGCCCGGCTTTTGGGACAACCAGGGTAAAGCGCAAGTCAGGCGCGACGCGCGGCAGATAGTCAACCAGGTGAGCAAGATATTGCCCGCTGCCTGTTTGGGGCTGATTCCAGAACCAGCCGTTGATGACGACATGCATCTGAGCTTGGCCTTAGCTGGCATATCCATCTGGATGCGCTTGGTGCCACTCCCACGCGCTGGCGATAATGTCTTGCAAAGCCGGAAAGCGCGGCTGCCAGCCCAGCTCGCGCTTGATCGCCTCGGACGAAGCAACCAGGCGTGGCGCATCGCCGGGGCGGCGCGGGCCAAAGGCAGCCGGGATAGCGTGCCCCGTCACCTGGCGCGCCACTTCTACCACTTGCCGGTTAGAATAGCCCGCCCCGTTGCCCAGGTTAAAGGTCATGGCCTTGCCGGGCGCATCGGCCAGCGCAGCCAGCGCCAGCACGTGCGCCTGAGCCAGGTCTGCAATGTGAATGTAATCGCGGATGCAGGTGCCATCGGGCGTGTCGTAATCGCTGCCAAAGAGCGTCACACTCTCGCGCTTGCCCAGCGGCACTTGGAGCACATTGGGGATAAGGTGCGTTTCCGGCACGTGCGCTTCGCCGCGCCCGCCGCTTGCGCCAGCGGCGTTGAAATAGCGCAGCGCAGCATAGCCCAGGCCGTGAATGGCGTGGTGCCACTTGAGCATCTGCTCGATCATCAACTTGGTTTCGCCATAGCAATTGGCCGGCGCAATCACCGCATCTTCGCGCAGCGGCTCCTGGCTGGCGGCGTACACCGCCGCCGTTGACGAAAAGACCAAGCGCCGTATGCCGCGCGCTGCAACGGCTTCAATCAGGTTGAGCGAGCCGCCCACGTTGTTGCGAAAATACTTGGCGGGGTCGCGCATAGATTCGCCCGCCTCGATAAAGGCCGCAAAGTGCACCACGGCCTCTGGCTGGTGCGCCTTGATTACGGCGTCCAACGCGGCGCGGTCTTGAATATCGCCCTGCACAAAAACTGCGCCGGGCGGCACCGCCGCGCGATAGCCGTGCACCAGGCTATCGAAAACAATGACCGTATGGCCGGCGCTTAAAAGCTCGTTTGAGGTAACGCTGCCTATATAGCCGGCTCCGCCGGTGACGAGAACGCGCATAAAACCTCCCGATAAAAAAGTTAAAAAGTCAAAACGACGTAAATCCCTACTGCCAAAACAAGCACATACAGACCAACCGTCACTCCCATCGCCACCAACTGCCAGCGCCTCAGCCCAAACTGGCCGCGCCCCTTGAGCCAATCGGCGGCAGCCGGGCGCGCGCCCCCAACAGCGGACACGCCGTCTTCCTCTACCGTAACACGCGGCGAGTGGGCCACGCTAACCTGAACGCCAAAAGCCGCCAGCGTTTTTTCGATTTCGCGCTTTTCCACATAGACAGTCGAGGGGAGCTGAGCGGCCCATTTTTTTATTGCGCCATGCTCGATCAGCGTGACGGCAGGCTCCATGTGCTCTAATTGCAGCTTGGAGTTGACAAACAGCACCGCGTTGCTGACGGGCACCGCGCTGCCCAGGCCCTGGCTGGCGAGAATCGCTTCAACCAGGTTCTGGCCTTGCTTCAGGTCGCGCAGCGGGTTGTCTTCGGCTTTGATGAAATTGTTGATTTTCTTGTCCCAGATGTACCAGTTATCGCCCAGGCAACGATAGCGTCCCTCGTCATTTTCAACCTTGAGAACCAGCGCGCCGTGCGGGCCAACCAACAAAGCGTCTACCTTTTCGTGGCGGCCCGACACCGCCAGCGTGTGGACGAGCACAAAACGATCGTCGAGGATCGGCTGCAAAATCTGCACCAGCGGTTTGATGCCGCTGCTCACTTTTTGCCTGCTTTTGGTTCCAAGCTTGGCGCCGTCTATAACCTGCATCGCTATCCTCCTTCTGTTTCCACTAGTATCATACCAGCGAAAGCACCCAGGCGCAAGCGCGCGCGTCACGTTATCCATTAAAACTTGATTGCCCTTTGCGCAAAAATCAGAGTATAATGAGTGATAGTATGAGTGATAGCAAAAGTTGAAGATTGCTCACCCTCCCGCAGGTTTAAACGCTTTCGGATAAGCAAACACAACTCGATCGAGATTGCTAATCCGCCCAGGCAACTAAAACTCCAACCTGCGAGAGGGTAGGCTGAGCGAGTAGAAAGTGAAAAGCAGTGCGTAAGCAAAAGTATATAGCGCGATGGTTGTGCCTAGTGTGGGCAGTGATGCTGTTATCGGCGGCGAGCAATGTTGGTGCTCAAACACGGCACGTTGATTTGCTGATTGCCAAGGACGCCGTCACCACGCCGTTTTACAACTATATCCAGCGCGGCATTCAGCAAGCCGAGGCCGACGGGGCCGAGGCGCTCATCATCCAGCTCGATACGCCCGGCGGGTTGATCTCTTCAATGGAAGTGATCATCCAGGCTATGAACCAGAGCCAGGTGCCCATCATTGTGTATGTTGCGCCGCAAGGAGCTATGGCAGCCTCGGCGGGCACGCTCATCACGCTGGCCGGGCACGCCTCGGCCATGGCCCCCGGCACCGTCATCGGCGCGGCCTCGCCGGTGGGAGAGGGCGGCGTAGAACTGGGAGAAACCATCGCCACTAAAGAAAAAGAGGTCCTCAAGGCCCAGGTGCGCGCGCTGGCCGGCCGGCGCGGCCAAGCGGCGGTGCAACTGGGTGAAGAGATGATAGACAAGGCGCGCGCCGTGCACGAGCGCGAAGCCCTTGAGGTTGGATTGATTGACTTTATCGCCAGCGATGTGGATGACCTGCTGCGGCAACTGGATGGCTTTGAAGTGGAGGTGCAGGGCAAACACATCAAGCTTTCTACAGCCGGTGTGCAAGTCAAGCGCATCGAGCCGACCATCATCGAGAATTTGCTGCGCGTCATCCTCAACCCCAATGTCTCTTTCTTGCTGCTCACCATCGGCGTGCAGGCCATTCTCATCGAGCTATCTAGCCCCGGTGGCTGGGTGGCCGGGTTCATCGGCGCGCTGTGCCTGGCGCTCTTTATCTACTCGGCCGGCATCATTTCAATGAACTGGCTGGGGCTGGTGCTCATTGGCGTTGCGTTTGTGCTGTTCTTTTTAGAGGTCAAAGCGCCCACCCACGGCGCGCTCACACTGACGGGCTTGGGCACATTCATCGCGGGCGCGCTGGTTCTATACAACACCGCCCCCAACCGCTTGGTGCCTATTCCCCTGTCGCCGCCGTTGGTGGTGGGCACCGGCATTGCCACGGCTCTGCTCTTTGGCTTTATTGTGGGCAAAGCCATGCAGGCCCAACTCCGCCCGGCAGTGATGGGCGCAGAGACGCTGGTGGGCCGGGTGGGGCGGGCCCAGACCGAACTGAATCCACGCGGCATGGTGCACGTCTATGGCGAGGTGTGGAGCGCTGAAATCGAAGGCGAGCCCGCGCCGGCAGGCGCCAAGGTTAGGGTGACGCGGGTAGATGGATTGACTTTATACGTGCAGCGCTATGAATAAACCAGCAACGTCCAGCAAACGCATCCCGGTATTGGTGATTGCCGAAAGCAAGACCGGCGAGCGATGGAAACACAAGCTAGGCGCTGAAGGCGTAACTTGCCGCACCGCGCCCGATGTGGCCGAGGGGATCGAGATTCTGACCGTGTCGCGCATAGATGTGATTGTGGTCGAACGCGCGGCGCTAAACATTGGCGGCGCAGCGCTGGTTGCCGCGCTGCGAGCCACCCCCAACTTGCCCATGGTTCTGATCGTTGAATCCGGCCAGCGCCGCCCCACCCCCGCCGATTGCCAGCGCGTGGTGGCCGCAGTGCAAGTGGTGCGCCCGGCTCGGCGCAATGTCAACGAGTCGTTGATTTGCGTGGGCAAGCTGGCCATTGACCTGGCCGGCAAGCGGGTG
>JBGSMF010000385.1:0-4665 GCA_041740315.1 Thermoflexales bacterium | reverse complement strand
AGCGTTGGCCCTATCCATTTGTAAAATCGTAACCGACATTCGTCGCCCAGGACTGTCGGCTGTCACACACTTTCATGTCAGGCATGCGCTGTCGGTTCCATCCAACATTCGTTGGTCAGCTATGCGCTGTCGGTCAGCAGCAACTCTTCTCTATGTAGATACTCGCGGGGCCACATTTGTTGTCGAATATCCCATAAATAACTATAAAGAGGATCGGATCTGTAGATGGTTTCTGCCCAGATCAGAAGTGCCCTACTATAGTCACGGCCAAAAAATCCCATAATCGACGCAGTGTGAAAGGACACCGCACACGCTGGCTGTCGCGTCGTTGAGCGCATCTGATTTACCCAACGCCATCCAATCTACCTGGCGGCAGACAGGTTGCGCCTGAATGGCCTGATGCCCCTGGGCCGTGAGAAGGTGAAGTTGCAATGGCAAGTCGCCCCCTTGGGCACGGCCTTTACGGCTTCCAGCGGTGTGATTAGCGGCACGACCAGTTGGACAGACACGCTGCCCTCCGGCCTCACTTTCATCCAAGAGGTGAGCGGCCTCACGTCAGATACGCCCTACCACCCACCTTCGGCGGGCAGGCTGGCGGGTGCGGCTGCTGTACCGCCACAACCGGCTAGGGCAAACGGCCAGCCGGTGGATACACATTCCCTGGAACGGGTGCGAAGTGCCCGGCACGGGTAGAACGAGCAAGACTTTCGCGCCTCGGCCTACACGCGGCGGACGATCACCTACACCTATGACCCGCTCTACCGCCTGACCAAGGCCGATTACTCGACCGGCGAGTTGTTTGAGTATGACTATGATGCGGCAAGCAATCGCACGGCGATGACATCCACCACGCCGCTCAGCGGCACAGTTGTCACGGCATACACTTACGATGCTGCCAACCGCCTCACCGAGCGCGAGGTGAGCGATAGCCGCACTTATACCTACACCTGGTCGAACCGCAACCAACTATTGGCAGAGTACACGCAGGGCTATCCGGTGCGCACTTTCTCCTATAACGTCGCCGGGCAAATGATTACCGCGACCGTGTTCACCCTCACCACCCATTTCACCTACAACGGCGACGGCGCACGGATTGCCGTCAGCGTGGAGGGGCACGGCGCAACCACCTACACACTGGACTATGCTGCTGGCTATCGTATCCTCGCTGAGCAGACGGGCATCACTACCACGTTGTACCTTTACGGTCACGAATGTTTGGGTGAACTGCGAGATGATGAATGGCTGTACTATCTCACCGACGGTACAGGCTATGTGCGCCAGGGTGTGGACGATCAAGGCGAGGTGGTCAGTGTGTGGCTATTCGACCCCGATGGCACAGTGTTGGAAGGGCCAGAGGGGCCGGTCAGCCACCTGGTCTGCGGCGGGGTGTATGATTGGAGCACGGGACTGCTCTACAAGGACGGACGCTACTTTGATCCACTACTGGGCATCTGGCTGGCGCTGACGCCGTTGGCTGTGCTACAATTGTGGCGCAGGCGCAAAAAGGGCAAGGGCGCGTGGGATGTGTTGCTGGTGGCGCTGGTGGTTGTGGGGGTCGGCGCGACGGTGACGGGGTGTAACGGGATAGATTGGGAACAAGTTGAAAGAGCCGCCTGCATAGAGCAACCAGTAGATGCGCCCAGAGCGTCTCAGAAGGTAAACATCTATCATGTATCGGGCCCTAATGCAACGGTTAGGGGTGGATTTGATTGGAAAGTTCGCTTTGAGTTGGAGAGCGGGGCGGCAAACCTGGGGTATTTTTTTCAGGAAATTGAAGTGACTTACCTGGCTGTGCACGATGATGGTAGAGTAGAACAGACTTACTATAAGCATTTCTATGAAGCCTGGGTGGTATCGGAAGGATGGAAGTTCACTAACATGGGCGATTTCGACTTGGGTGCCAGAGCCTGGTGGAACGATAAGTATTATTCTAGTGACCAACCAGTAGAGCATGGCAAAACTACCGTCCGAGGAGTTGTCAAGTTTTATGAAGGTGATTTGCCCGATGATTTTGCGCCAGGCAATGTGCCAGATGCAGGCTCCTATGCTGTTTCCAGCGACACGCAACCAGTTTTTTGGGATGGCTGTGGAACCACCCATGACTTTGAAATAGAATGGGATGGCGAATCATCTCAGGGATACATGCAAAGAGGAGATCAAGTACATAGGTTTATCGTCCCTTGATTGACGGGAAAGGAGAATGATGGAGGACAATTCAAAGGGCAAAGGGGGCGTAATTCGTCGCTCGCGTTATCTCATCCGGTCAATATTGCCCATTTTAGCCTTGCTACTCTTGTTGTTCTTGATCGCTCGCGGGCGACTTGTCGTTTCTACAGTCGAGTTCTTTTATCAAATGGAAAAACTTCCTCCTTGGCCAGGGAAGGTCAGCGAAAACACGAGGGAGGCGTATCCTTTTGACCAAATGAGGCAAATAGCCCACAGGCTCTTGGAGCAACCAGAACAAGATCGGCGGCAGGTAATTGCAGCTTATCACACATATATCAAGCTTTGTGACTATGAATCAAGCCCTGCCGCAGCTCGTCCCGCCTCTAAACTCTATGTCTTGTTGCGCTTGCTCTTTGATGTTTCTGAAGATTATCCACGAGATCAGGCCAAGTTCTTTGGAGCGTGGACAATCTTGCGAATGGAAGATAATAGCCAGATAATGCTTCCCCCCACAAGTGAGGATGAAAGAACAATCAATTTACTCTGGCCTTTGGGGTATGAAAATGGAAGGCTGGTTCTCAAAGGCGCTGTTGTAAGTAACCGCGGCTTTACCTATGACGGTTTGGGAGAATATGATTATTTTGTGGCTCGCTTTCCATTCAGGGCTATGGAGGATTTGAAATAACCTTGGCCCTGATTCCTTGTCGTGTTAATACCGCTACCTGACTGCTGCCTTCACACATTATCTACCCAGACAGTAGAGTTCCGCTGTCAACATAATATGGTAGGCGACCTTACCATCTACACGCAGCCCATCCAGGCGGCGCAATTTACATCGCCGCCGGTACTACAGACCCTGTATCACTGGCGCGTGCGGCTGCTGTATCACCACAACCCACCTTCGGCGGGCAGGCCGCCTGGGCCATAGCAAAGGGATGAAGGCTGAAGAACAAAGTATGAAGGACACTGGTGCAAGCCCGCGCCGTCCTTCATACTTTTGCCTCACCTGCACTTGCGCTGCGCGCCAGCGCAGCCTGCCTGGCGCAGACAGGGTGCAAGTGTTATCCTTCGGCCTTTTCTGACACCATCGTCTGCTAGTCGCACGGTCAACTCGCCACTTTCACCTGGGATAATAATCCTACATTTGTTTTTTCCCTGGTTGCTAGCGTTACCCCAATTTCGGCAAAAAACCGCTGGATTTACCTTACGCTCGGATCAGATGGAGTTAATTTGAATAACCCATAACAGGGCAAGCAACATACGAGGAAACAGCTAACAAAGTTGGGGGATTACTGAACGTGGAATAGCTATGAACAGCGCGTCACATTAAATCACAAACTTGGTCAAATCGTCTTTTTACGACGACTAGCTCTCTCTGGATGCTTGAGCCTATAAGGTCTCCCTGCCCCGTCAAATATTCGTAAGCCAGATGTCTTGCCAGCTTTTAGCTTTTTATCTCTGTATACGTCGACACAATAAGCTACATCTTGCTCGTCCAATGTCATTCCATATCCGGGCATCAAAACCCGAATGTACTCGCGCTTTACCCACTCACGAATGGTTGTTGCAGGCACATCGTACTTTTCCGCTGCGTCACTAACCGTGATAGGGTTTCCTCTCAAATGCTCAAACTGATCTCTTGTGACAGTCGTTTGTGTCTCTTCTTCGCTCACAGCGATTTCTCCGCTTGGTAACTGTACCGCCTTTATAATACCATTTTTAACCAGGCGGGTCAATACTTCGGCGGGGATACCTAGCCGTTCGGCTGCTTCGGGCAAAGGAATGACACGCTCCAAATGATTGTTTGACATTCGACTGTCTTGGAACAGTTGCGTCTAACTCACGGGCCAATAGTTGTCGCAGAAGGTGTGACAGCGATTTTGGCAACGGGTGTGGCAATTTGAGTGGGCGGCGCACCGCAGGCCACCAGAAGAGACACAAAAACGATCAATATCAGACAGCGATTGGTGAGGCCCATATCATTACCCCCCTACCCTTGCTTGGCAACAACAAAAACTGGTGGGCATTTAAAAGCAAAAAACTGCATCTAGCTCACCTCGGTCAGTGGCTCCAGAGTCCACTGTACTACCACTATACGATCCCCCATTGAGCAGGTACATGCCGCATTATTATACCACGCACTGTTTGTAGCGCAACGCAGCAAGTGGATCTGATCACCTTCCTTTCGCATTTTGCCCAAAATGCAAGCGTCGAGTACAATTGACCTAGATGAGGTGAGCCTTGCATTACAATCCAAAAGAGATTATCGCGTCATACGATCAGAACGCCCTGGCCGAAGACGAAGCCGAAAAGGGCCTATCACTCCGAGTCGAGCTGCCCAGAGAATTTATCAAGCACTATCTGCTGACCGACAGCGCATAGCTGACCAACGAATGTTGGATGGAACCGACAGCGCATGCCTGACATGAAAGTGTGTGACAGCCGACAGTCCTGGGCGACGAATGTCGGTTACGATTTTACAAATGGATAGGGCCAACG
>JBGSMF010000384.1:0-22587 GCA_041740315.1 Thermoflexales bacterium | reverse complement strand
TCGCGCTGCGCGCCTCGATTGAAGAGGCAAGCAGCCGGCCTGATGCAGCCCTTCATTCGGCGCGTTCGGCTTTGGCCGCCAGCACCGCCGGCGCGGCGTGGGCAGCCCACGAGCTGGGCCTAACATTGATGAAGCAGGGTGACCAGGCTTCGGCCATCCAAGTCTTTGAACTGGCCACCACCTTGCAGCCTGAAGAGTCTGCGCACCACCTGCACACGGGCCTGGCTGCGCTTGAGCAAGACGATGTAGAGCATGCTCTAGAGCACCTGGAACGCGCCTTTGAACTGGCGCCCACCGATGGGCCTAGTTGCGTGGCGCTGGCCCAAGCCTGGGCGCGCTCTGGGCAAGTAGAAAAAGCGCGCCACTATGCCGAGCAAGCCGCTACATTGCTTTCAGCAGGACAAGCTCAGGCCTGGCATCAACTGGGCCAGGTGTGGGCCGCGCTTGACGAACCCGCCCTCGCCATCAAAGCCTGGCAGCAGAGTACCAACTCTATGCCCACCCAAGCCGCCTGGCAAGTCGAGCTGGCCCAGGCTCAACTGGAACAAGGCCAGGTCTCTCAAGCCATTGACACTTGTTACAGAGCGTTGGCTTTTTACCCCGATGATGCAGCGGCGCACCAGGCCATAGGGCGCGCTTACCTTCAGGCTGGCCAAGCAGCCGAGGCGGTGCAGCACACGGCCGTTGCATCGGGCGCGCAAGGCGCACAGCCAAACAATGCCGAGCTTGACCTCCTTCACGCCGCGGCGCTGACACAAGCCGGCCAGGCGCAAGCAGCCCTGGCTTTATTCGAGCGCGTGCTCAACCTGCGCCCCGGCGACCTGCGCGCGGCAGTAGGGTTGGCGCGCTTGTATGCAGAAAACGAGCGCCCCACCGATGCCCAGGCTGTTTTGGATTGGGTGCTGGCGCGGCAATCTGACCACGCCGGCGCGTTGGGCGTAAAGGGGCTGTTGGCAGAAAAACGCAACGAACTGGAAACAGCAACCCAGCTCTACGCCCAGGCTTTGGCCGGCATACCCCAAGACAACTTGCTGCGCTTGCGGCACGCCAAACTGTGCCAACAACTGGGACAACTAGAGCCAGCGCGCCGCGAAGTAGAACATATCCTGGCCAAAACTCCGGCCCACACCGATGCTTTGCGTGAACTGGCGCGCATCCACCTGGCCCAGCAACAGCCTGCGGCTGCGATGGACTGTCTGCGGCAAATCGAGCCGCGCCACCACAATGCCGCCACAGCGTGCTTGTGGGGGCAGGCCTATCTAGAGTGCGGCCAGCCCCAATTGGCGCTAAAAACCCTGGCCCAGGTTGCGCGCACAGTCGAGCCTCAGGCAGACGCGCTGGAAGGAATGGGGCGCGCGCTAGACCAGCTTGGCCAACACGCCAAGGCAGTGCTGGCGTACAAATATGCCATTTCGCTGGCGCCCTTGCGCTCAACGGCGCACTGCGCGCTGGGGCGCGCTTTTCGCCACACGGACTGCGTGGAAGAAAGCATTGCCGTTCTAACCCAGGCCGTGCGCAGCTTGCCAGATGAGGCTGAACTGCGAGTAGAGTTGGGGCAATCTTTTGCTCAACTGGAAAAATGGCGCGAGGCCCAAGAGCAATTTGAGCGCGCCGTCTCGCTTGCGCCAGGCCAGGCTGCCTACTGGCGCTGGCACGGCAACGCGCTGCGCCACCTTGGGCAACTAGAGGCGGCCAGCCAGGCGCTGGAACGCGCCAGCGAGTTGGGCGACGAGCCGGCCACACACATCGAGCTGGCCTGGCTTTATCGCGCTCAGGGAGATATGCCTCGCGCGCTAGAGGCGCTGGAAGCAGCCAGCGCCAGGCATAATGCAGAGATTGAAACTCTGCTCCAAATAGCGCGCACACTGGATGAATTTGGAGAGCCGGCGCGCGCCGAAGAACTGTTGCTCACGCTTGCCCAGGCTGCGCCGCCCCTGCCCGATGCGCAAATGGCCGCAATCCACCTGCAACTGGGGCTGGCTCGCCTGGCGCAAAACCAACCCGAGGCCGCGCTGGCCGCCTTTGAACAGGCCGCCGCGCTTGCCCCCAACTGCGGCCAGCATCACGACGCACTGGCCCGCACGCTGGCGCGCCTGGGCAGGCTTGAAGCAGCCGCGCAACAGTGGAGCCAGTCTCGCGCGCTGGGCTATGAAACCATTGACCTGCTCAAGAACCAGGGCCAGGCCCTGCGAACGCTCAAGAGGGAGGTAGAGGCATTGACTGTCTACGAGCGTCTGATTGAATTGCAACCGCAAGAGGCCCACGCCTACCTGGCCGCGGCGCAAATTGCGCGCAGCCTGGGCCAGGCCGAGCGCGCGGTCGAGCTGGCCGAATGGGCCACCTCGCTTGAACCTGCCCTGACACCCGCTCATATCCTCATCGGTGAAATAGGCATGGAGCGCGGGGACCACGACCAGGCGCTGGCGGCGCTCAAGCGCGCCTCGAACCTTGCGCCCAATGAAAGACCCGTGTGGTTAGGTTTGGCCAAGGTGGCGCTCGACGGCGGGCTGGCCGAGACCGCTTTGCAAGCCGCCCAAAAACTGCTGGCGCGCGACGAGAACGATATTGACGCTTACCTGGTCTTGGGCACGGCGCATCTCACCCGGCACGAATGGCGGCCGGCCATTCAGGCCTTTATGGCCGTCTTGCAAAAACGCCCCGACGATCCCGATGCCGCGCTGGGATTGGGCCGCGCGTTGATTGCCGTTGGGCTGCGGGCCGAATTGGGCGAACGCGAAGAGTCGCCTTGGCCGGGGCCGGCCGAGGCCGAGATTGATACTGCCCTGGCTGCCTTGCATCAATTTCAACCGGCCAACCAGCAACGGGCAGATTGCGCCGAGTGGCACGTGCTCAAGGCTATGCTCACCAGCTTGCGCGGAGAAAAGCTGTTGGCGGCCCGCCAGCTCAAAAGTCATCTGCAAATCGAGGTGAAACTATCGGGCGAGGCGTGGAGCTGGCTGGCAGCCATTATGCGGCGAGCCAATCTGCCGCAGCTGGGGCTAGATGCCGCCAGCTATGCCGCATGGCTCAATCGGAATGATGCGCTGATCCTGTACCAACTGGGTGTTATATTGGAAGAGCTTGACCAAGCCGATCACCCCACACTCAAACGGGCGCGCTCGGCTTACAAGCGCGCCGCAGCGCTGGAACCAGAAAATGCCCTGTACACGCATGCAACAGCCCGACTACATTGGCGGCTAGATGAAACAGGTCCGGCCCGGCAGGCGTTGGAAAGCGCCCTGGCTGCCACGTCAGGGGCCAAGGCCGCCTGGGTTTACAAGTGGTATGCCGAGCTGGGCCAGGTTTGCGCCGACCTGGATGATTTGGAGGCGGCCGCCAGCGCAGTCAAGCAGGCCTGCAGCCTAAAGCCAAGCCCCGCCTTGCATCACCAACAAAGCCAGATTTATGCCCGGCTGGGCCAGTACACAAATGCTGTGGAGGAAATGGAAACGGCCATTCGCTGCGCGCCCGAGCGAGCAGATTGGTGGGTAGAGCTAGGCGCGCTAAACCACCAAGCCGGCGCCGGCACGCGCGCCTTGATGTGTTACAAACAGGCATTGGCGCGCTCGCCTGATGATATTGACCTGACATTGAGCACAGCCCAGGTGGCCGGCGAATTGGATAGATGGGAAGAAGCCCTAGACATCATCAAGGGAACGCTGGCGCGCAACCCGGAGGCAGCCCCCTTGCAAGCGCGCGCCGGGGCATTGCACGAACGCCTGGGGCAAACCGAGGCCGCCCGCCAGGCCTACGAGCAAGCAGCATGCTTGGCCCCTACGGTCGCCGCGCACCACTTGGATGCCGGGCGATTGGCCTTGCAGCTTGAGCAAGCCGAAGCGGCCGCGCGCCACCTGGAAAATGCCATTCGCACCGATCGCCGCCGCCGCGAGTCTTTTGGGCTGCTGGGCGATGCTTACCTGGCGATGGGACGGCAAGACGAGGCCCTGCAAGTGTATCAACACGCAGCCACGCTAGAGCCAGGCAACCTCGCTCATCACCTGCGCCTGGCAAGGCTGCACCACCGCCGCCACGAGCCAGACCAGGCCATGGCGCACCTGCAGGTGGCTCACTCGCTTGCGCCAGAGGATGTGAGCGTGTTGGAAGAAATGGCTGCCTTGCATGAAGAACGCCGCGAATACCGCCAGGCCTTGCAAGTATACCAGCAGTTGATTGAGGCCCGCTCTGCCGGCGGCTTGCAGGCCGAGGCAGCCGACTATTTTCGCGCCGCCATGCTGCACAAGCAACTCAAAGAATATCCTCAGGCCCTAGAGATGCTCAAACAGGCCATTCGCCTATCGCCTGATCACGCTAAAGCCTACAAGCAAATGGCGGTTGTGAAAGCAATGGGGTTCTTTCGCTAGGAGTAACTACCCAGCCATAGCTCATTTTTTTACCACAAAGGGCAAAGTACACAAAGGAAATCTACTTAGTGTCCTTGGTGTCCTTAGTGGTGAGATAAAGGCACATGCCTGAGCAGTTACCGCTAGGAAACAAAAAGTGCCGCCTTTGCGGGGTTTCCAAACAGAAAATAGAAAACAAAAAGCAGGGAGTAGGGAGTATGGGCAAAAGACCTGATCCGCTTTCGTTGACAATGCGCTGGGAACGCGCCCTAGTTCTCTGCCAGTTGAGCGATGCCGCCGGAGCCGCGCGTGAACTGGCTGCGCTTTTAGAGCGCGACCCAGAGCGCCCCCAAGCCTGGCAAACCCTGGCCAAATTATGTGCAGCCCAAGGGTTAGAGCGCGCCGCAGAGGAATATCAATCTTTAGCGCGCAGTCTGTCAAGCGATGTGCCCCAAGGCGATGCGCCGCCTGGCGATTCTGAATTGGGCCGCGCCTATCGCCTGTTGGCGCAGGGCCAAGCTGCCCAGGCATTGGCAATGCTCCAGGCAGCATTGGCGGCCGGCCAAGGCAACCACCCAAGTGTGATGCTGGCAGCCAAAGCAGCATGGCAAGCCGGGCAAATCGAAACGGCCCGCTCAACAAGCCAGGCAGGATTGTACTATTGGCCGATGTCTGTGCCGATGCACCTCATCATGGCCAACTGCCTCACGCAACTAGGCGAGCACGATCTGGCGGTGGAACACATTCGCCTGGTGCGCTCGCTCGACCCAAAGGGTGAAGTGGAAATTGGCAAGCCTGCCCCAGCGATTAGCAGCCAAAGCGCGGCCTCCGGCAAAAAGCAAGCCGATTCTCCGCCGCCCAATACAGAGCTTGAACACGACCCTGCCGATGAAACAGTGAGGGCCGTGCGAGAGTCTCTGGCCCAGGTGACGCGCTCACTCGATGCTCATCCGCGCCCGCCCAAAGCGCGCAAGCCATTTCAGGCCATCATCAGCGCCAGAGAACCCCTGGCTCAACTATGTGGCTCGAGCGCCACGGTGGTTGAAGAGGCCATGACTGACCTGGCTGCCACCATTACCCGTTACGATGGCATTGCCGCAGCGGCGCTCTTGGTAGATGATGCCGCATCGCTCTCTGCCTTTGGGCTAGCGCCGGTGCAATCATACGATGCGGCCAGCATCAGCCGCCTCTTGAATCGCCTGGATGATGCCTTGGAGATGCGCGGGCTGCAACTGACGTCGGTCCTGATTGTGGGCGGCGACGAGATCATTCCATTTCACCGGCTGCCCAACCCCACCGAAGACCCAGATACAGATGTGCCCACCGATGCGCCGTATAGCCGCTGCGAGGCGGCAGAAGGGCAACCCAATGACCTGCCCTTGCCAACGGACCGCCTGATAGGGCGCGTGCCGCACAGCGCGCCCATGCACATTGGGCAAACCCACCCCACAGAGACGCTCTTGCTGCAATTGGGCGCGGCCTTGCAGACGCGAGTTGAATCGGCTCACAGCGGCAAAGGCGCTAATGGCTTGCTGCGCTGGCTGATGGGCTACAAGAACACTACCGAGCCATTGCGCAGCTTTGGCTATGCGGCCAGCGTGTGGCGCAAAGCGGCTCAACAAGTCTTTGGCGTCATCGGCCCGGCGCAGGCCATGCGGCTGTCGCCTCCGTTGGGCGGGCCGGACATGCTGGAATTGCTAACGCAAACCCGCCCCCAGTTGGCTTATTTCAACTTGCACGGCCTGCCAGATTCACCCTATTGGTATGGCCAGCGCGATCCGGAATTTGCGGCCGATTATGCGCCGTTTCCGGTTGCGCTATCGCCCTCTGATATTGCCAAGCCCGTTCGGGTGGTTTTTACAGCAGCCTGCTATGGAGCCCACCTGTTTGGCCGCAGCGTCAGCACCTCCATCGCGCTGCGCTTTATGGAATTGGGCACATTGGCCTTGGTAGGCTCAACCACAGTGGCCTATGGCGGGCTAGATAAACCCCTGGTGGGTGTAGATCTGTTGGCCTGGTTTTTCTGGCAGCACATTGTCAACGGCTGTTCGTCAGGCAACGCCTTGCGCCAGGCCAAGCTAGACTTTGCCCAACAGGTGCAAGACCGTCAAGGCTATCTGGATGGCGAAGACCAAAAAACCCTATCTAGCTTTATCCTGCTGGGCGATCCGCTGCTGGCGCCTTTGACCGCAAACGGCCAGCCGATCTCTCACAACACCAGAAAGCAGGCTGTGCTGCAAACAGACTTGCTGCGGGCCACTGATCGCCGCCTGCAAAACGCGGTTGCAGTGCCAGAGGCTCAAGTCCACAAGGTCAAGCAATACGTGGCGCACTCTTTGCCAGAGATGGCCCAGGCAGCCGTGCAAAATTCGGAATTTAAAATCCGCAACTCGGAATTCAAAATGGTCTCGCTATCCAAAACCGTACCCTATGCCGACCGCAGCGGCATGCAGTTGGTGCGCGTGACGCTGGATGGCGCAGGCAAGATTGTTAAACTGGCAATGTCGAAATAGAATAGTTTCTGTCTCAAAACCCATAGGCAGGTTTTGAGACAGAAAATAGAACAGATACAAAAGGCAAAGGAACATGGAACTGGCAAACTTTTTCCGACCTCCAGAAGACACCGGGATTGGCTTTCATTATTTTCCAGATGCTTGCCATTATCGCCGCGAGGATTTGGCCCGCTGGGTGCCCGAACTGAAAATGATGGGAGCGAGCTGGCTGACGGTGATTTCAGATTTGACCGAGCGCATCCCCCAAGCCTTTATCCGCGAGTTGATTGTCAACCACATCGAGCCGGTGGTGCGCATCTATACGCCGGTGGTCTGCCCGGTAGATTTGAACGCGCTGCGCCAACTGGCTGAAGATTATTGTAAATGGGGGATGCACTATGCCCACATCTTTAACCAGCCCAACCTGGATGATGAATGGAGTGTGGACGAGTGGAACAAGCCGGCGCTGGTGGAACGCTTTATGGAGATACAGCTTCCCTGCTTGCAGGTGATGGCCCAGGCCGGCCTGACGCCGCTCTTTGCGCCGCTGGCTCCAGGGGGAGCGTATTGGGACCTGAGCTTTTTCAAGGCCGCCATGACCATTTTGGCGGCGCGCGCCCAACCGGCCTTGATCGAGCAAATGGGAATTTGCGTGCACAACTATGCCTTCAATCGCCCGTTGACGTGGGGCAAAGGCGGCGCGGCGCGTTGGCCTGAAGCGCGCCCATACCACACCCCGCCCGGCAGCCAAGACCATCAAGGCTTTTATTTGTTCGAATGGTACAACGAGGTCGCCCGCGCCCAACTTGGCCGCTCGCTGCCGCAACTGTGCGGCGAAAACGGCTGCCACATTGGCGATGCGCAGCAATCAGGCTTTCCGCCCATCACCCCAGAACGCCACGCCCAGCTTCATGTAGAAATGAGCAAACTGGTTATGGAAGGCCAATCGCCAGACTATTATTTCAACAATGCCTTTTGGCTGCTGGCCGCAGAACGTGATGGCCAGGCAGGGGACAACCACTTTGAGCAAGATGCCTGGTTCAAGGCCAATGGCAAACTGCCGGCCGTGGAAGCATTAAAGGCGTTGCGCAAGCACCCGCGTAAAAAACCTCAAGCGGCTGTGCGCCACACCCAACCCCAGCCCGACCCCAACAAGCCGCTTTATCACTATGTGATTTTGCCTGCCTCTGAAACAGGCTCGTCGGAATGGCACTGGGGATCGGTGGCCGACTATGTCAGGGCGTTTCACCCCCTCTGCGGGTTCGATGCCGATGAAGCGCGCCTGGCGCGTTACGTCACCATCGTTGGCAATCCGCGCGGCGTATCTGACAAAGTTGAAGACAGTTTGCGAGCGGCCGGCTGCCAGGTGGAACGAATTGCGGGGCGCAACGGGGCCGAGACCCAAGCCATCTTGCAAGACCTGGCCCGTCGCGGCAAACGCTTTCGCTCACTAGAGACTAGCGCCCCAAAAGCGCGCCCTCCAAGTGCTCAAGAAGACCAAAAAGCAAGCGCGCCAGCGCCCCAGGAATGGGTGTGGTGAAATGGTTCTGTATGGACAACATCAAGTTGATATTGACACAGACGGTTACTGGGTCTTGCCAGAGCCGTTAAAAGCCCTGGCCGATGGCAGCGTGGTGACAGCCGGCCTGGATGGGTGCTTGTGGTTGTATCCGGCTGCAAGCTGGCAATCGTTTGTAGAGCGTGCCTCGGCGCGCTTGGCGCTGACCAATGCGCTGGGGCGAGAATTTGCCCGGCATGTCTTTGGGAACGCCCGAGAGCTTGCCGCGCAAAACGGCCAACTGCAATTGCCTGCGTCACTGCGCCAACTGGAGGCCATTAGCAGCGAGATGATTGTGGTGGGCATGATTGACCACCTGGAGCTTTGGTCGCCCCAGCGATGGCAGGCGCAACTGGCGCGGGCAACCCAGGCGTGGGAAGCAGAGCTGGCCGCGTTGGGAGTGTAGCAGAAACTCTTGCAAAGGTTATGGCGAAAGGTCGCACACCTTCGCAAGGGTGGCAAGTTAATAACGGCAATACCGCAAAAGTTGCTAAATACCTCCCCCCTGCAAGCGTAGCGCAGCGGGGGGGATTGAGGGGGGGCCAATTGCCCCATAGCAAGTTTTGCTCCATTGCTAATAAAGATAGCAGAAGGTGAAAAGCAACATGGACACTTTTTCTCCCCCCCGGCTTGTGGTGATAGGCGTGGGTGGTGGCGGTTGCAATGCCATCAATCGGATGATCCAGGTAGGCATACCGGGCGTACACTATGTGGCTTGTAATACCGACCGCCAGGCGCTGCTGTGCTGCGAAGCCACTATTCAAGTGCAAATCGGGCCCTTGTGCACGCGTGGCATGGGCGCAGGCGGGCGGCCGGAGGTGGGCCAGGCTGCCGCCGAAGAAAGCCGCGCCGAAATCGCCCGGGCCTTGCAAGGAGCCGACCTGGCATTCATCACCGCCGGCATGGGCGGCGGCACCGGCAGCGGCGCGGCCGCCATCGTGGCCGAAATCGCTCACCAGATTGGCGCAATGACCGTGGCGGTGGTGACCATGCCCTTTACGTTCGAGGGTAAGCGCCGCCATGCCTCGGCCCAGGCCGGGCTAGAGCGCCTGCGCCACGCCATAGACACGCTGCTGGTCGTGCCCAACGACCGGCTGCTCAAGCTGGTTGACCCCAAAATCACGCTCGACTTGGCCTTTCGCATTGCCGATGATGTATTGCGCCAGGGCGTGCAGGGTGTGGCCGAGCTGGTCACTCAATCTGGCTTGATCAACTTGAGCTTTGCCAATCTCAGGGCTATACTGGGGCTGCATGGTGGGGCATTCTTTTCGGTGGGCTATGGGCGCGGGCCAGACCGCGTGACCCAGGCCGCCCGCACGGCGCTCAGCCACCCGCTGCTAGATATTGACACGCTCGATGCCGCCAGCGGCGTCCTCATTCACATCACCGTGGGACCGAGCGCCACATTGACCGAAGTGACGCAAGTGGTGGGCGAAATCACCCGCGTGGCCGGGCCAGAAGCCGAAATCGCCTTTGGCGCTACGATTGACCCGCAAATGGAGCCAGACTCTATCCAGGTAATCTTGGTGATGACGGGCGTGGGCAATCCGCTCGAACTTGAACCGCAAATAGTGGCAGAACGGCCCACCTTTGCCTTGCCAACGCCGCCAGCCCAAGAGACGCCGGCCGAGAGTTATGCCCTGCCTGTTCTGCCTGACCTGATTGACGTAGAGGTTGTGCGGCCTGTGCGCGACGCGCTAGACATCCCCGCCTTTCTGAGGAGAAGGCCGTAAAATGTGCCGATTGACTGACAAAACTCACCACGGAGACACGAAGAGCACGGAGAAAACCAAAAAAATTCTCCGTGTCCTTCGTGCCTCAGTGGTAAAAAAAACAGATTTGTCGGCCAACTAGATGAAACGTGACGGGTTGAGCAAATGAGGTACAACAATGGAATTGCTTTCAGAAGAAATAATCGCCCAAATCAATCAACAAGTTTATGCCAGGTTCCCCAACATTCACGGGGCGCGCCCCACCCTCAAGCGCGCCCCCTCTGGCACCAACATCATCTTGACCTATCGCCTCAAGAGCGTGACCGAAGACGGATTTAGCATCGAACAGATAGTGCGCGCCACCGTCACACCCGCCGGCCAACTCGTCAAGGTTTCGGCTTCGCGCTAGAGGCCCGCACACGCCAGGCCCGCCACACCACCCGCAAAAAACGGGCCGTATCAAGCAGGGGGTTAATGTGGCTCACCTCATCGGCATAGATGGTGCGGATGGGCACCCAGCCCAGCTTGAACCCGCCCACAACTGCTTGCACCAAAATCTCTACCTCGGCGTCAAAGCGCCTCGTCGTCAGATTGATCTTCTCCAGCAGCGCCCGGCTGTGCAGGCGATAGCCGCTCTGGTTATCTAAAATCGCTTGCCCCAACGCCAGGCTGAGCAAGCGCGAACCGGTGGCATTGGCCCACTCTCGCGCGGGCGGCATTTGCCTAAAATCGCGCCGCCCAATGATCAAGTCGCCCTCGCCGCGCTCGAACGCTGCGGCAAAGGCAGGAATCTCGCCGGGGTCGTGCTGGCCGTCGGCGTCGAGCGTCAGCACGCCATCGTAACCGCGTTCGAGCGCCCACCCAAAACCCGCCATCAACGCCGCGCCTTTGCCCTGGTTGGGCGAATGGCGAACGACTGCCGCGCCCGCTTGCTCCGCCTGCGCGGCAGTCTCGTCTACCGAGCCGTCATCCACCACCAGCACAGGCAAATGCCGCAGCGTGGCGCGCACCACCGCGCCGATGTGCGCGCTTTCGTTATAGGCCGGGATCAATGCCATAGTTTTCATCATTGCACCTTATCTCTCGCCATACATCTCCAAAATCTGGGCGGCATGGTCCATTATGCTCAGACGCAGCGGCTCTGGCTCTAGCACCTCTATCGCCCGCCCCAGGCCAAGCAAGCGCGCCCGCGCTTCTTCCAATGATTCAAAGGGCAATTCCACAGTGATCCGGCCTTTTTCGTCTGGCGGCCCAGCCTGGGCAATGCGCTCTTGCATCTGCGCGCCAAACAGTCGGGGCAATTGGGCCACGAAATGCGGCGCAACGCGCGCAGTGACCGGGTAGTACGAGCGGCTCTGCTCAAACTCGGCGCACCACGCCTGCCAAAAAGCCGCCAGGTCAAAATCGGCCGGGCGCTCGAAATGCTCCTCGGCCATGCGCGCATCTGCCAGGTGCGCTACCCGGTGCCCCCTCACCCGGCCCTGGCTGGCGCACACCACGTACCACACGCCGGCTTTGGCCACCAGTCCATACGGCTCGACCAACTGGGTGAGCTCGCGTGGAATCCCCCACGGCAAGCGGCGAGTGATGTACAGCTTGCGCTCTTGCCACACCGCGTCGTAAATGGTCCGCAAGTGAGGCGCTGGCTCTTGCCCTTGAAACCACCAACTCGAATCGAGATAGATACGCTGGTTCACCAGCGCCTCTTCGCTGCGGCGCGCGGCGGGCAAAGACGCCGCCAGCTTGAGCATGGCGGCCCTAAGCTTTTGGCTCACGCCCAGGTCTTCCAATGGAGATGGAATGTTGAGCATGAACAAGGCCCGCACCTCGTCTTCAGTTAGCCCGGTCAGCGTGGTGCGATAACTATCCAGCAAAGCAAAGCCGCCCTCAGTGCCGCGCTCGCCATACACAGGCACACCGGCGGCGCTCAGCGCGTCAACATCGCGGTAAATCGTCCGCTCTGAAACCTCCAACTCTTGCGCCAATTGCCGGGCCGTCTGCCGCCCCCGTGCCTGCAAGAGCATCAGCAAAGACAAAAGCCGGTCTGCTCGCATACCATTTCCTACTCGAATTTTGCCCATTGTATCACAGAATCCTGACAATAGATGTCAGGTAGAGCGTGCTAGAATAAGCGCATCAGTGGAAAACAATGCTGATCAAGCTAAGACATAGGGCAACTGAGGCCACAACAAGTCTAACCATCTACTAAACATCGCCAACCAAGCTAATAACAAAAACAACCATCTTTCAAACAACGCTAACCGAGTCTGATACAACGTCAACCAGGTCAATAACAAAAATAACCATCTTCTAAACAACGCTAACCGAGTCTGATACAACACCGACCGAGTCAATAACAAAAATAACCGTCTTTTAAACAACACCGACCGAGCCTGATACAACATTAACCAAGTCAATAACAAAAACAACCATCTTTTAAACAAAATCAACCGAGCCTGATACAAGGAGAAACAAAATGAGTGAACAAGATATCCGCATTGTCAAGCTGCCCTCGCTGCGCGTAGCTTGGGCGCACGCCTATAGCTCCACGCCAGAGAACGACGCGTGGAACAAGTTGATGCCCTGGGCCAAGTCCAAAGGGCTGTTGGATGACCCGCAAACGCACCGCATTTTCGGGTTCAATAACCCCGACCCTTCCGCCGGCAGCCCCAACTATGGCTACGAGTTCTGGATCGTCGTCGGGCCAGAGCTAGTGCCGGAAGGCGAAATCAAGATCAAGACCTTTGAAGGCGGGTTATACGCCGTGCTGAGGTGCGAGGTGCGCGGTAATGCCTATGAAGAAATTCCCCAAGCCTGGCAGCGGTTAGTGGCCTGGTTTGAAGCCAGCCGCTACAAGCGAGGCCAACATCAATGGCTGGAAGAACACATCGGCCCGGCCGATATTCCGCAGAACACGCAAGAATTCACCCTCGATCTCTTTATGCCGATTGCAGAATAGTCTCAGCCGCTTTTTCACCACCGAGGCGCAGGGGTTTTTCATTTACTCTGCGCCTTTTTTCTTTCTTCGTGACTGCCCAGCCTACCCTCCCGCAGGTTACAAAATTAGCTACCTGAGCGAGCTGGTAATTCTGATCGCACAAGCATTCAAACCTGCGGGAGGGTGAGCAATTACTATCATTTTCCTCGCTCCGCCGTTTCATGGTACAATCACCTTGCCCACCAGAGCAAACCATACCGTCCAATTTTAAATTTTAAATCTTGAATATGAAATTAACTTCACGCCAGCGCGTCGTCATGGCGCTCAATCATCAACAACCTGATAGGCCCCCGCTTGACTTGGGCGGCAGTGTAGCCAGCCTGATGGAAGGCGCTTACTGGCCGCTCAAAGCGCGCCTGGGCATTCAGGGCGATGGCGGCGAAACGGTCAGCCCCATTTTTGTCATGCTCGATCTGGACGAGCGCATATTGCAGGCGCTCCAGATTGACTTGCGCCGTGTGCGCTTGCGCCCGCCATCCGATTTCACTTCACCCCGCTTTGGCGATGGCAGTTGGGCCGACGAGTGGGGCCTGCGTCAAAAGAAAGTGGGCCATTATGCGGCGATGGTGGGGCATCCGCTGGCAGAGGCGACCGAAGCCGATTTGGATAGCATCCCCTGGCCCAACCCCTTTGACCCCGCCCGGGTGGCCGGCCTGGCCGAACAAGCCCGCCAGCTTTACGAGCAAAGTGATTATGCGCTGGTGGCGCACCTGCCTGGCGGCATATTCGAGACGGCCCTGTACATGCGCGGCTTTGCCGCCTTTCTGGCCGACCTCAAGCGCAACAAGCGCTTTGCCCACAAGCTATTGCACAAAGTCTTTGAGGTGATTTGCGGTCAATACGAGGTGATGCTGAATGTCGTTGGCCCGTTTGTGCAGATGGTCGAAACCGCCGACGACCTGGGCATACAGACCGGGCCGATGCTTTCGCCCGCGCTGTACCGAGAGATGATCAAGCCGCTGCACCGCCAGTTATTTGCCGAAATCAAGGCGCGCACCAGCGCCAAGATTTTTATGCACACCTGCGGCGGCGTCAGGCCGTTCATCGAGGATCTAATCGAGATCGGGCTGGATGTGCTCAACCCCATTCAACCGCACGCCGCCGGCATGGAATCTGCCGCGCTCAAGCGCGATTTTGGCGCAAGGCTATCCTTCCACGGCGGCATTGACGAACAACACACCCTGCCGCGCGGCACGCCGGAAGAAGTGAAGGCACAAGCGCAGCGCGTGCTAGAAACATTGTCGCCGGGCGGGGGCTATATCCTGGCCCCGGCGCACAACTTGCAGCCCGATACGCCGCCGGAAAACATCGTGGCAATGTACCGGGCGGCAAGCGAGTTTAAGCTGTCAGCAACCCCGACAATCTAAGCACTTGCTCTGACATTCGCCGCGCTCTAAATACCAAGACATGGCGAACAGCCTCTTGGGGCCATATACGCCGCCACAAGCACAACTCGCGTTGTAGGTCAGCTAGTTCAGCCATAATGTCAGTGGGCGTATCATTCACAGTCCACTCGATGAACCAAGCGCTTTCTCGTATCAGTTCAACAATCGCTTCATCGCTATGCCGCATCTGTACCCAGTTGCCCAGGCGCAACAAGTTTGAAGCCAAATTGCCCAGACGAACCGGCCACTGATCGCGCAAATAGCGCGCCTGCACTTTTTCTAGATCCCTCATCGTGAGCCTGTCTCCAATAACTGCCGAACAATGGATTCAATTCGCACGCGCAACGCTGGGTCTTGAATTTCCATTTGAAAGTTGTGCTGGCGGGGGCGGATATTGATTAACGCCCCAAATTGAACTGTGCCAGATGTTGGGTGCCAATCTGCGCCCCATACATCTTCCTGGCGGCTGCCGTCCTCTAACAAAACATTTTCACAATCGGCATGATATTCTCCGCCACCAGCCAAAAGACCGCGTGACACATCCACGGCCAGTTTGATATATGTGCCCAGTTCCTGTGACATTTCGGAAATCTGCGCGGCAGTCGCGGGCGCACGAATGAGGTGAATCAATTAATCATCCTCGAATCACTTTAGCTCCGATGTGCAGTGCGCGCAGCGAGTGGCCTTGATGGGAATGGTAGACAGGCAGTAGGGGCACTCTTTGGTCGTGGGGTCAGCCGGAGCCGGCTGGCCCTTTAAACGGTTGGCCTGCTTGACCACCAAGAAAATGACCAACGCCACAATGACAAAGTCAATCACGGTGTTGAGGAACATCCCATAATTGATGGTGGCCGCGCCGGCCTCTTGGGCCGCTTTTAATGTGGCATAGGGCTGGCCCGACAAGTTGATGAACAGATTGGCAAAATCTACGTTGCCCAACAACAAGCCAATGGGCGGCATAATAATGTCGTTGACCAGCGAAGTGATAATCTTGCCAAACGCCCCGCCAATGATAACGGCAATGGCCAGGTCGAGCACGTTGCCCCGCATGATAAATGCCTTAAATTCCTTCAACATTGTTCGCCTCCAGAAAATATTATGGGGAATAGCGGGACTGGCTGAGGATGCCAGTCCGCCAATATTAAAAGCCCCGGTTGAAACGGCTATTTCTTTTTCTTCAACAGCCCGCCCAACGCCTGCGCCGCGCCTTCAACGCCTTTGGCCGCCTGGCCGCTGGCTAGCAGCGCGTCAATCTGCCCGCCGATGGGCGCGGGCAGCTTTTTCTTCAAATAGCCGATCACAACCTCTACCGCCTTTTTGGCCGTCGCTTCCGGCAGCCCGGTCTTTTTCACCACCAGCTTGACTAACTCGTCCATCGTTTTCCTCCATTTGATTTTTTAACAATCGGCCCTGTGCCGATTGGCTACCAAAGCTTGGCTTGTTCAATCCGCCTTTCGCACCGCCGCTTCCATCAAGCTCTGAATGCGCCCCACCATATCGGCCGGGTTGGGGTGAATGCCCTCTACCAACAACGCATTCTCGTACAACTGCTCAATGCTCAAATCAATTATAGCATCATCAGGTTTGTTTGTCACAAGCTGCGCCAGGTTCTTGATGAGGGCGTGGCCGCGGTTGATTTCCAGCAATTTCTTGGGCACCTCAAAGTTTTGATCGAGCAACCGCCGCACGCGCGCCATGTCGCGGTCGGGCGCGTTTTCAGGCGAAAGCAGGCGGCAGGGGCTATCTGTCAGCAGCTTGGATTCGCGCACATCGGTGATGCGTTCGCCCAGCACGCGGCGGGCTCGCTCAACCAGCGCGTCGAACTGGTCTTGGGGCGCTTGCTCGGCTACAGAGGGCGCTTCGGGCTTGGGCAAGTCCAGGCCGGCATCGTCAACATTTTTAATCGGCTTGCCCTCAAACTCGCGCAAGCCCAACACCATAAAGCTGTCAATCTGCTCGGTCAGGTAAATCACCTCAATGTCGTGGCCCCTAAAGTAATCCAGGTGCGGGCTGCGCGTCACCGACTTGGGATCGTCGCCCAGAATGTAATAAATTTCCTTCTGGTCGTCTTTCATTCGTCCCACGTAATCGGCCAGCGAAGCCAGCCCTGAGCTGGCCGAAGGGTCGCCCGCTTTGGAAGTGCGGAAACGCAACAGCGGCAGCAACGATTCGCGGCCGGCCATGTCGGTTGCCACGCCTTCCTTGATAAAAACGCCAAACTGCCCCCAGAACTTTTCATACGTTTCCGGCTCTTCCTTGGCCACTCGCTCCAGCTCGTCAATCAGCTTGCGGGTCAGGTTGCTCTTCATTTTTTCCATCAGGCGGGTGGCCTGTATCGTCTCGCGCGAGATATTGAGCGGCAGGTCTTCGCTATCTACCACCCCCTCGACAAAACGAAAATAGTTGGGCAGCAGGTCCTTGCAATAATCTTGAATCAAGATTTTGCGCGAATACAACTTGAGGCCGTGATCGGTGCGCAGGGCCAATACCCCCCGCTCGCGCTTGGCCGGCACATACAACACCGCGTACATTTGCACAGGCGCATCGGTCACCATGTGCACGCGCGCCAGCGGCTCTTCCCAATCCAGCGTCAGGTGCTTGTAAAACTCTGTATATTGCTCAGCCGTCACCTCGCGCGGCGATTGCCGCCACAGCGCCGTCCGGCGGTTGGTGGCCTGGTCACTATCGCCCACGTAGATGGGAAAAGCCACAAAATCGGAATGTTTCTTGATAATCTGCTCCAGCTTCCAGGTTGCGGCAAAATCGGCCGCGTCTTCTTTTAGCTTGACTTCAATCGTCGTGCCGCGGGTAGTTTTATCGGCGGGGGCCAGCGTAAAAGTATTGTCCCCCCGCGAAACCCACTCACACGCCTCGGCTTCAGGCCGGTACGAGCGAGAGATCACCCTCACCTCTTCAGCCACCATAAACACGCTGTAAAAACCCACCCCAAACTGGCCGATCAGGTCGGTGGAAATCGGCTGCTCGCTCGCTTGCAGTTTTTTCAGGAATTCCATCGCGCCCGAGTGGGCAATGGTGCCCAGGTTGTCAATCAGCTCATCGCGGGTCATGCCAATGCCACTATCGCTGATGGTTACCGTCTTGGCCTCTTGGTCAACCGTCACCCGAACGGCCAGTTCGGCATCTGGGTCAAGCACGTCGCGGTTCGTCAACAGCTCGAACTGGATGCGGTTCAGCGCATCCGAAGCGTTCGAGATCAGCTCGCGCAAGAAAATCTCGCGGTCGCGGTACAACGAGTGCACCAAAATGTTGAGCAATTGCTGGATTTCAGCCCGAAATTCAAACTTTTCTTGTGACACATCTTGTGACATAGTTTACCCTCCGATGTAATATTGGCGTTTACCAGGATAGCAGAAAATTGTTAGAGGAACGTTAGATCTGGCTCGCCCGTTTTCTCCACCATCATAACTGCTCACCCTCCCGCAGGTTTGAATGCTCTTGGGTGAACAAGCACATCTCGGCCTGGGTTGCAACCCCAAGGCAACCAAATCGCAACCAGCGGGAGGGTAATGACAAGGTCAACTAGGGAATCAAATGGAGATTACTCTCAAAGCACGATCAAATGACGTGAGCGACTCGCACCCATCCGCCGTGATGACAACATCATCCTCAATTCTCACCCCACCCTTGTTGGGCAGGTAAATCCCTGGCTCAATCGTAAAGACCATGCCAGGTTCTAAAACCGTTCTATCTCCCTCACAGGCAAAGGGCGCTTCGTGGCAAGCCAACCCAAGGCCATGACCCAGGCGGTGCGTAAAAAACTCGCCATAGCCCGCGCTGGCGATGACCTTTCTCGCCGCGCGATCCACCTCTTGTATTTCCACCCCCGGCTTGGCCGCCGCGCGGCCGGCCTCGTTGGCGCGCAAAACAATATCGTAAATCCTTTTCAGCTCGTCGTCCACTTCGTCCAGCGCAAAGGTGCGGGTGATGTCGCTGACGTATCCTCCCACACTCACGCCAAAGTCGAACAGCAGCAATTGCCCGGCGCGGATGGGCCTATCGCTTGGCGCGCCGTGCGGCAAGGCTGAGCGCGCCCCGGCCAGCACAATCGGCTCAAACGGCTGCCCCTCAGCCCCATAGCGCAGGCAGGCCACTTGCAACTCGGCGGCGATTTCCTTTTCTGTCATGCCGGCGCGCACTTTTTCCAGCGTGTCGGCCAGCGCGGCTTCGGCAATTTCTACCGCCCTGCGCAGCTTGGCCAGCTCGTCCGCATCTTTGCGCATGCGCAATTCGGCCAGCAGCGGCTCGGCGGCGGCCAGCCTCAGGCCAGTGGCGCCGGCCCTGAGCAGCTTTAGCTCCATCACGCGCATAATCTGCTCTTCCACCGCCAGCACCCGCCCTGAAAGCTCCAAAGCTTCGCACGCCTGCTTGAAAGCATTGGCCGGTCCTTCTTCATCTGTCCACGGGAAGAGCCGCCAATCAATGGCCACCGGCCCGGCTTCCGGCTTGGTGGCCTCTAGCGCGGGCAGGACCAGGGCCGGTTCACCCGTCGCCGGCAAGAACGCCAGCGTGGGCCGCTCGCTGAGGTGAAACGAAAGCCCTGTGAGGTAAACCATGTTCACACCGGGCATCACCGCTACGCAATCTATGCCGCGTTGCGCTGCGGCTGCAATCAATTTATCAATCCGTTCTCCGTTCATATCAAATCCTTTCTGTTAGGTTAACCATTGGCAAGCAACATCTCTGTTCATCATGGGTTGTTCGGCTTATCAGACATTGCTTGTTCGTCGGTCGTCGGTCGTCGAACCAATCTCCACACGGCCTGAAGCTCTTGCGCGCCAAGCAGCACTGCCGCTATCCCATATATTACCACACCCGTCAAAATGCCGCCCGCGCCCAAGATCAACGGCGATTGCGCCGGCACAACAGCCACAAACCCCCACACTGCCGCGCCCATCGCCGCCGAGGCCAGCCCCGCTTTGCCCACCGATTGCCAGACTCGCCAGCCGCCCAACCCGCCCAGCCGCGAGCGAATGAACCACAGCAGCAGCACCAGTTCGGCAAAAGCCGCCAGCGTATTAGCCAGAGCCAGCCCCGCCATTTGCAGCGGCTCAATCAGCAGCAAGCTCAGCGCCAGGTTAGCCAGCATAGCCGCAATGCCCAGGTACACCGGCGTGCGTGTATCGTGCATGGCGTAAAACGCGCGCACCAAAATCTCTATGCCAGAATGCGCCACCAAACCCGGCGCGTAAAACGCCAGCGCCGTGGCCACCAGCTCGGTCGAGCTTTGCTGGAACCGGCCCCGCTCAAACATTGCCGCAATCAACGGCGAGCGCAGCGCCAGCAATCCCACCGCCGCCGGCAGCGCCACAAAAAAGATCGCCCGCAGCGTAGCCACCAATGATGCCCGCATGGCATCTTGCTGGCCGCCCGCTGCCTGCTGAGCAAAGGTGGGAAAGGCCGCCGTGGCCACCGACTGGGCAAAAACAGCCTGCGGCAGCAGCATCAAGCGCCAGGCATAATCTAGCGCAGCCACCGCGCCGCTGCCCAAGCGAGAAGCCAGGTTGGTACTGACCAGGATATTAATCTGCACCACGGCCAACCCAAAAATGCGCGGCCCCATGAGGCGCAACACCTGGCGCACCCCCTCGTCGCGCAGATTGAGCACAAGCGTGTAGCGCAGGCCCAGCTTGGCCAAGCCCGGCACTTGGACCAAAAAATGCAACCCGGCCCCAGCCACCGCGCCCAATGCAGCGCCCATTGGCCCCATTGTGGGAAGCAGCAGCCACGCCCCCAGAATAATGCCCAGGTTATACACTACTGGCGCCAGCCCTGGCAGCAAAAACTGCTGCCGGGCATTCAGCACCCCCATCACCAGCCCCGATACGCCAAAAATCACCGGGCTGATCAGCATCACCCTCACCAGAGGCACCGTCAATGCCTGTTTTTCCGGGCTAAAGCCGGGCGCCACCACACTGCCCACCAGCACGGGCGCCAAAAGAGCCGCCCCTGCCGCCACCAGGCTGATGCTGACAAGCAGCAGGTTGATTATGCTGCTGGTCAACCGCCACGCGCCAGCCTCATCTTCTCGCGCCATATAGCCGGCAAAAGTGGGGATAAAGGCCGAGGCCAGCGCCCCACCCGCCATGAGGGCAAAAATTGTGTCTGGAGTGCGAAAAGCCGCCAAATAGGCATCAGCGGCATCGCTGGTGCCCAATTGCGCTGTGATGACAACATCGCGCGCCACGCCCATCAAGCGGCTGACGGCAAAAGCCGCCATCACTGTGGCGCTGGCGCGTGCAATTTGATGGTTGCTTGATGTCACTGTTGTCATCAGGGGGAATTATACCACTTTACAAACAGGGCTTGCGCCAGCTCCCCGAGGCAAGCCCTAAATGAGGCCATTGAAGTGGGGGCATTAAAGCTAAAGAGCCGGGGACGCCGACCCCCGGCTCTTTATTAAAGGAGGAGAAGAAATACCCGCCCGCTGTTCTCTGGATATAAGATACCACAAGCTGCCAAGTGATACTGGACGCAAAACCTACGATTGCCCTACGGGCAAGCCGACAAAATCGTTTGCCAGCCAGTATGCCAACCATTGTTTGCCTGCCTTTGTTTGCCAGTCATTGGATGTCTGGTATAATCAACCGGCTGTAAGTGACTAAGATGAATATTTACTTTTCCGGTTCTATCGCCGGCGGGCGAGACGAGCTGACCATCTACCAACACATCGTCAAGCAACTGCAAGCTGCCGGGCATAGCGTGCCCAGCGCGCATGTGGCCGATCCCAATGTTTTGGCCAACGAGGCGGCCCTCACCGAGCGCGGAATCTTTGAGCGCGATGTGGCCTGGGTGAGTCAGTGCGATGCGCTGGTGGCCGAGGTCTCTACCCCCTCGCTGGGGGTGGGCTATGAAATTGCCCTGGCCGCGCAACTGGGCAAACCCATCTTGTGCCTGTATCGAGAGGGTTTGTTTGTATCAAGGATGATCACAGGTAACCCCCACGCGCAGGTCAAGACCTACACCACCCTCGATGAAATTGATGCGTACCTGGCCCAGTTTTTGAGCCAGTGCCTAAACAAGCCATACCACCCTCTTGCCTTACAGCGCAATTCCTGAGATAATAGGCTCGTGTTACATAACGCATTGCCGATGAAAAAACAAGTTCGGAATCTGGCCCTAGTCCTGCTGGCTGCTTTGCTGCTCTTTGCTTTGGCAAGCACGCCCGGCGCTTGCGCCCAGGCCGACCCAGCGACAGACATGCTCAACCGCATCAACACCGCGCGCCTGGCGCAGGGGCTTGCGCCCTATGCCCTCAATAGCGCGCTGGTCGCCGCCGCCGAGCGGCACAGCCAGGATATGGCCACCACCGGCAAAGTTGACCATACCGGGTCAGACCAATCGTCTTACCGAGAGCGCATCTTGGCCGCCGGCTATGGGCAATGGAACTTTGCGCCAATCATCAACGAGAGCATTTACGGCGGCACCGGCGGGGCCGATATCGCTTTCGATTGGTGGATGGGTCTAGATACTCACCGCAGCCAAATCCTCAGCGTGCGCTACCGCGAAGTCGGCATCGCCGCCGTCACAGGCGCGAATGGCTGGACGTATTGGACGCTCACTTTTGGGGCCCAGCCCAATGTCTTGCCGGCATTTATCAACGATGGCGCAACCAAGGTGGATGAGGTTGATGTGCTGATCACTTTGACCAACGAAAATGCTGTGCCGGCCGGCGAGAGCACGGTCACTATGGGACAAGCCTTGCAAGTGCGCTTGGCGCACGACGAGCAATTCACCCATGCCAACTGGCAGCCCTGGCAAGTGCGACTCCCCTTCCAATTGCTATCGCAAGCCGAGCAGCGGGTGTATGTGCAATACCGCGATGCTCAGGGCCGCACTGCCATCAGTTGGGCCTTGGTGACACTGACCAATGTGCCGCCGACAGCTTCGCCTAGCCCACAACCTAGCGATACCCCCACCCCTTTGGCTACCGACACCCCTGCCGCCAGCCCTACCGCCCCCCCTACCAGCCAACAGCCGACCGAGCTTACGTCAACACTCGCTGTGCAACCAACCCCAAGCCCTCTCCAACCTGCAACCGGCACCGCTGCGCCGGCATCTACGCCACAGCCACCCACACGCAC
>JBGSMF010000383.1:0-9592 GCA_041740315.1 Thermoflexales bacterium | reverse complement strand
GCACTGCGCGCAGGCGCAGGTTTCACGAATTAGCACGAAAAAGACAGAGCAAATTAGTGGAATTCGTGCAATTCGTGGCTAAAAATCTCGGCATTGTTCTCGCAGAATTCACTCCGGGCAGAAAGTGTACGGTAGAGAATTCGTTGGCTACGATCCAACGTGACATCTCAAAATGTGGGGGTAGCCCGTGTGATTACACTGTCTGGGCAGGGCATGCCCTGCCCTCACCCCAGATTATTGAAAAGATGCGGCTAATGCGAAAAATGTTCCGGTCTCTCATTGTGCAATGCGCTCAGGCAGTTTTGCCCAGTTCTCTTCTAACTTGCCTGTATTGGGTATCGGCTATCCACCGCGCCAGCCAGGGCAAGTGCCTGACCAATCTCCAACCCAAAGCGGCTTCGCCCGGCAAGATGGCGGACTGTTTTTTCAGGATGCCTTCAACAAAGACCTCGGCCACCTTTTCTGCGCTCAACAATCTGGCGCTTTTGGACAGCGCGGCACATTCAGGCGGCTTGGTCTGGTTTTCTGTTTGGAAGCCGGGGGTATCTGTATCGGGTGGATAGAGCACGGAAAAGCTGATGTTGTAGGGCTTTAATTCGTGGCGCAGCGCTTCAGTGAGGCCGACGATGGCAAATTTGGTAGGCGCGTAGGCGGCATAGCCCATGATGCCGAAATAGCCCATCATTGAAGCCACGTTGGCAATATGCCCCTTGCGGGCGGCCATCAGGTGCGGCAGCAAAATGAGAATGGGAATCAACTGCCCATAATAGTTCACGTCCATAATGTCTTTAAAGTCTTGCAGCGTGAGGTGCTGGATGTATTGTGGGCGGGCGTAACCGACGGCGTTGATTAAAAGATCTGGAACCCCGCGCCGCTCGATGAATTGGGCCAGCAACGGAGCGAGCTTTTGGTGATTAGTTGTGTCGCACGCGATGGGCTCAACAAACTGCGTCGCTTGGCGCGCCAAGGGCCGGATTTTGTGCGCGGCTGCCTCTAGCGTTTCGGGTTGCCTGGCAATGATGGCTACACTGCCGCCCAACAGAACGATCTCTTTGGCGCTCTCTAGGCCGATGCCCTTGGAGCCGCCGCAAACGATGGCGACCTTGCCCTTTAGTGGTTGTTTTTTGATCAGGTATTGTTTTGCCATGACGCTTTTCAATAGACATTATAGGTGTGATAGGCGTTATTGGGAACAAGCCGCCAATGCATTTTCATGCATTGGCGGCTGGGAACACCCTACCAGATTGTACACGCTTTGAGCGCTTCGTCAATCTGATCTGATCTCGACCACCGTGCCGTCTTCAGCCCATTCATATAGCAAGGCGGCGTTTTCGGTGCTGATCAAAATACAGCCATAGGTCACGGGCTTGCCCAGGCTATTGGTCCACAGCAGTTGTGAGCCATTGCGAGTGGGAAAGCCGTGAAAACCGTTCATAAAATCAGAGCCTGGCACCGGGCGGTAGATGCCCATGAAATGCGGCATCCACAGATCCCAATTTCCTGCATAGGCATTCGGCTCGTGGGTGCGAATTTGAAAGATCCCCGGCGAGCTAGGGCTGGAAGAGATGCCGGTGCTGACCGCCCATTCCCACTTGATAGCGCCATTTTCATAGGCCCATATTTTTTGCTGAGCTATACTGACCACAATACGCTTGTTTTCAACCACCGGCAAGGGGAGAAAAGTGTCTTGTGAGGGAATGGTCAAGGTCTGGCCGGCATATAACGCCTCGCTCACATCGGGATTAGCTTGCTGAATCCAGGCATACGGTATGCCATAGGCGCGCCCGATGCTGGCCAAAGTCTCGCCTGCCTGCACAATGTGCTGCTTGGGGCGGTGATAGATGCGCAGGCTCACCTGGACTTGTTGAGCCGAAAGCGCATTTGAAAATGCCGCTACGGCTTGTTCCGAATCAATGTAACGCTCGTAACCAAGCCCGGCTGTTTGCCCGGCCAGAAAATTTTTGACCTTGTCTGTGTCTACGCTCCAACAAAGCTGGGTTGAATCTTGCAGGCTGGCGCTCAGCAAGAGCCATTCCCCCCAAGTCTGCGGAGCGACAGTCCAGGCCAATGCTTCGTTTGTAATGGGGTCATAGGCGTGGAACTCGAGCGGTTTGGCCAGCAGTTGGTTGGCTTGATTGACCAGGGCGCTTACATCTGAACTGGCAGGCTGGATCGGCGACATGATCAGGGGCAAACTCCCTTGTACGATTATTTGGTCTAGATTCTGTTCCAGGTAGCTCTGGGTTGCGGCTAGGTTCAGGGCTTGCCCAGCCACGGCCGGAACTGCCTCGGCGCGCCCGCTGGCGATTCTGACGCTTGCGCTGGTAGCGGGCAGTGCCAGTTGCGGGGCCAGCCTTTCCAAATTCTCTTGGGCAATGGCTGAATCAAAATAGAGCACGGGTGAGACAGGTTTGCCGAGGGCTTCAAGTGAGCGGCCCTGTTGAAAAGCCGCTTGAACAGTGGCTTGAACATCGAGCGAGATGCCCAATTGCTCCGGTGAAGCCGTGAACGATTTTTCGCCGGCGTAGAGTGTGATGGCTTGCCGTTGCCAGGCCGTTTCTAGCGCCAAAGCGGCTTGTTGTTTAGACAGCCCACCCAGTCCTACTCCCACGGTGTGGACGCCGGGGAAAATCAGCTTGCTGCTGTAAAGCAAAAATAGCCCTGCCATCACAATGACGGCAGCGCCGATGATCCCTTCACTCAAAATCACCCAGCCCCATGACCACCGGGCTTGTTGGCGTGCGCGCGGCCGGGCAACAACCTGCGCGCCATAAGGACGATGGATTGTGGACAAAGTTGATTTCCAAGTTTGTTTGAATGCCATTGCTCTTTTTCTCCAACATGCTCTACTTCAAGCAATAGACGCGGGTAGAGTTGAAAATGTTCCCGTTGCCAAACTGGGGCATGTTTTTACTATGGGTAAATCTCTCCAAATGGATGTTAGGCATAGCGCCTACTGCCCAAGTAAGCAGTTTTGTGGCATAATGTAACTGCTTGGTCTACCCTCCCGCAGGTTGCAACTTGGTAGCCTGGGGGAGGGTGAGCAGTTACAGCATAATACTATTAGTGATGGCAGACTGTGGCCGTGGTAAAAGTTAGAGTTAACTGCTGCGCCTGGCGCGGCGCCGGAAAAGAATCATGTACTGGCAACCCAATCTCTACGCTTTGGTTCTGATCCTCTCGGCCTTTGTGGTGGGGGCTATTGCTGTTTACGCCTGGCAGCACCGCCAGACGCCTGGCGCAAAGCCTATAGTGGTATTGTTGCTGGGAGCGGCCGTGTGGACACTGGGCTATGGGATCGCCATCGGCGCGCGCGACCTGGCCTTTCGCACCTTTTGGGCCAAGGTACAGCACGTGGGCATTGCGTTTTCATCGCTAGGCCTGTCCATTTTCGTTCTAGAGTACGCCGGGCTTGAAAAGTGGCTTACCAAGCGCAACATTGTCCTGCTGGCAGTCGTGCCGATGACAGGCATGCTGTTGGCCTGGACCAATGAAGCGCACCGGTTGATCTGGGCAAACATCAAGCTGGAAATCATTGATTCCATTGCCGTGCTCAACCTGACCTACGGCGCGTATTTTCGGTTTTATACCGTGTACAATTATCTGGTGCTGCTGGTCAGTGCGCTGATTTTCTTGAGGGCCTTTCTTCATTCGTCTCACTTGCGGCGTAAACAGAGCGCCATCTTGCTGCTCGGCACACTGTTTCCTTGGGTGACCAACATAATCTACCTGGCGGGGTGGAGTCCGTTCCCACATCTGGACCTTACGCCGTTTGGCTATGGCCTGAGCGGGTTGGTGATAAGCTGGGGGATATTTCGTTATCGCCTGCTTAGCATCGTGCCTATTGCGCGTGACAAGGTGGTGGAAGGCATGAGCGATGGCGTCATCGTGCTGAATGTGCAAGCGCGCGTGGTAGATGTTAACCCGGCGGCCCAACGCTTGATTGAGCGTTCTTATGCCCAGATTATTGGCCAACCCGTGACGCAAGTGTTATCGGCTCATGCCGACCTCGTTGGGCGCTTTCTCAATGTGCTCGAAGCGCACACTCAAATCAGCGTGGGGCAGGCAGACGATCAGCGCGATTATGATCTGCGCATTTCGCCTCTCTATAGCCAGCGCGGGGAGCTGACCGGGCGCTTGGTTGTCTTGCGCGATATTACCGAGCGCACACAAGCCGCCAAGCGCTTGAAAGAACAAAATATCCAGCTCCAACGAGAAATTGCCGAGCGCCAGGCGGCCGAAAAAGCCTTGTTGCAGTACACGGCTGCGCTTGAAGCGCGCAACGCAGAATTGGATGCCTTTGCGCACACTGTTGCCCATGACCTCAAGGCTCCCCTCACCACCATCATGGGCTTTGCCGAAGTGTTGCATTCTGGCCTTCCGAATTTAGCCGACAAAGAGGCGGTGTTTGCCGCTCAGGCGATCAATCGTGGCGCAGCCAGAATGCGCGATATTATTGATAGCTTGCTATTATTGTCTTTTGTGCACCGGCAGAGGGTCGAGTTGGAGCCGCTGGATATGGGGCAGATTGTAGAGCAGGTTTTGCGCGACCTGGCGCCTGAAATTGAAGCAACTCGGGCTCATATCAGCGCGCCTGTCCATTGGCCGATTGCGTTGGGTTATTGGCCTTGGATTCGCCAAGTTTGGGTCAACTATATTAGCAACGCCCTCAAGTATGGCGGCAATCCGCCGCGCGTCGAATTGGGCTGGGATGAAGGTGGAAGGACAAACGCTTTGCGTGAAGGTGGCAATTCGTTCCTCGGCCCTCAGCCTTCATTTTTCACTTTTTGGGTGCGCGATAATGGAATTGGCCTTTCACCCCAAGATCAGGCCAGGTTGTTCACACCCTTTACCCGCATTCACAAAGATCGCGCCGAAGGGCATGGCCTGGGGCTTTCTATTGCGCGCGACATTGTGGAAAAGCTGGGTGGGCAGGTGGGGGTAAATGGCCAAATGGGGCGGGGCAGCACCTTTTATTTTACTTTGCAGGCTTTCACAACTGCCCAGTGACTTGCAACCATCTACAATGCTTCTGGCCGCGAACTGGCTATCTTGGAGGAGCGCAACCGCCTGGCCCGCGATCTGCGCGATTCTGTCACCCAGTCGTTGTACAGCCTCCGTCTTTTGTCTGAGGGGTGGCGGCGGCAGGTGAGCGCGGGCGACGTGGCCCATGCCGCCGAATACCTGGGCAGGATTGGCGAAATCACTCAGCAGGCGCTCAAGGAGATGCGCTTGCTGGTTCACGAACTGCGCCCGCCGGCCTTGGAGCGGCAAGGGTTGATGGGGCATTGCGCCACAGGCTAGATGCTGTTGAAAATCGGGCTGGGGTAGAAGCGCGCCTTGTGGCCGAAGATGTGTTCTCGTGGCCGGCGCGCGTTGAAGACGGCTTGTACCGCATTGCTCAAGAAGCGCTGAACAACGCCATCAAGCGCGCGGCGGCAAGCTCTGTCACGGTGAGCCTCCGCTTTAAAGCTGGGCAAGCGGTGTTAGAGATAAGCGATAACGGACAGGGTTTTGACCTGCACACTGCCAGCCAGGGCGGGGGAATGGGCCTGGCCAGCATGCGCGAACGCGCAGAGCAGATGCGCGGCTCATTGACTATCTCGTCCGTGCCAGGCAAGGGCACCATCGTAAAGGTCAGCGTGCCAATCCTGACACCCCCGCGTTGAACGCAGACTCTAAAAGCCCTCGCAAAACTGTGCTTGCCAGCCCCACTGGCCCAGAGTATAATCGTGATCTTGGTTGATCACAAGGGAAAGATGGACGATTTGAAACACATCATAGGCAGACAAATGTGCTCTTTACTGTTGTTTCAGCCTTGGTTCGAGTATGTTGCAAGGGGCTGTTTGTTCATCTTTGTGGCTGGCGCGTTGGTGGGATGTCAAGTGTCACTTAGCTTCACCCCGACGCCAACGGCGCAGCCCATTCGAGCAATTGGCGAATCCACACTAAATGTTGTGGAGGCATGGCGCTTTTCAACTGGACCATCTAATTCTGGTTTCTCTACTCCGCCCCATCTTTTTGTGAGCGGCGGGAAAGTAATCATTAGTTACGGTGCAGGTAAGCAATATGGTGATGAACACTCTGCCTCATGTCTCACGGCGATATCTCTGGAAACCGGGCAAGTCGTCTGGCAAACGCGCCTTGTAAATCCCGGCTTTGGCACCCGCCTAGGTTCGGCTTATATGGATGCGGAGCGGCTATATCTTGAATATTCCTTCCAGGTCAACACGTTCGATGTGGAAACAGGCCAGTTGTTGTGGTCAACACCCAACTTGGGAGATCACACTTCTTATTGGTTTGTCCCGTGGGAGCCAGACACCCCTCTATTTTTACACTCGTCTAATCGCGAAAAGATTTCCATAGAGCCACAGACAGGCACAGTTTTATCCAGGCAGTCAGATGATCCCGCATGGCTCAAAGCAGGACAGGTTGAATTTATGGCATCGCGGGAAGGACTATATGCCATTGACCAGCAAACTGGTCAGACTCTGTGGTCACGTTTGGAACTGCAGCCAACTTATCGCCAGCTTCAGCAGTGGCCGAGCTTTGTAGAGAATGATATTGTGTTCGAATCCGGGGACCCTTGCTACAACATCGTTCGCGCCAATATCCGGACCGGGCAAGTAGCATGGGAAACATCGCGTACTTATCTGTCTAATTTTACCCTGGCTGGTTCACAGCTATATGCGCTGCGGGAAGATTTGATGTTGGTAGCATTTGATCTTGATAGTGGAGCGATGGTAGGCACACTCAAATTTGATGGCCCTCCTGCATCCACCATATGTACCCATAGTGGTTCCGATGTGTATTGGGTGGTTGCAGAGGAGAAATACATATTGGTGTATCTAGGCGACACCCAGGAGTTGATTGCCCTCAAGCAAACAGACTGACAGTCATAGCCCCAAAAAAACAACCGAGGCAAGCTATGCCACCTTTGAGCTAGGTTGGCCGCCAGGCTGTTGAAGAACAAGCAAGTGCCGTTTCACCTGCTGCGCTGCGATGGCAAGCTCTTCGTTGGGGACTGGGAATCAATCAGGGCAAGCTTGAAAAGATGAATTGAGGAATCTGATTATGTTACTTGGCCGTCAGGAGGTTCCATTGGCTCGTTATCCCTACATTGCTGTGGAAGGCGTGATTGGCGTTGGCAAAACCACCCTGGTGCGGAGACTGGCGCAGGAATTTGACGCTGCGGCGCTGTTGGAGGTCTTTGAAGAGAATCCATTTCTGAATGGTTAGACTTAATCAGTAACCGGCCTTCATCTACCAGACATTGAATATAGGCTATATACTCTTCATTTTCTATTGCCAGGGTCACTTGAACATCAAGCATTTCAATTACTTGCAGTTGCGGCTCAAAATCATTGTTTGCTATGCCAAGGCCCTGGTTTACCCTGGCCGCAAATTCCTCGATGGTTTGTATTTGCTCGCTTGTTATGATTCGCGCCTCCAGGTGAGTCATCAGGCCTGCCCGTTCTTTTTCTAACCCTGAGATTATCTTCTCAAGCCGCGTCTTGTGCTCTATGAGCATGTCTTTTGGAAAATCGTCTTCAAGATAAAGCCCCAATAGCTTTTGTAGTTGTTGCTGGTTTTCGGCCAAAAGGTCGTCTATCACTGCCAGACGTTCGCGCAGCGGCGCGTTAGCTTGTTCGCGCTCAGCCTGTTGAGATTTTAATCCCTCGATTAGCAATTTGGGGTTGGTCAAAAACGACTTGATCCATTCCCACACTTTGCTTTCTAGCAAAGTGGCATGAAAGGGCGGCATTTTGCAATGGGCTTTTGTGTCTCGCTGCCGTCCGTTGCAAATGTAATATCGGTAGATTTTGGATGGGCCTCTAGTTGTTGCCGTGCCGCTGATAGAAAGCCCACACTCACCGCAGCGAATGCGACCTACCAAAAGATAGTTATACTTTCGATTGCGTTTGGACAGCTTGCGATTCAATTCCCGCCGCTCCTGCGCAGCTTCCCACAGTTCCTGATCTACGATTGCGGGCACGGAAACGGCTAACCAGCCCGATTTGGGGCGCTTGTTTCTTTTTTCCCCCATGATCTGTGTCTTGTTGTAATACCATACGCCCACATAGGTTTCATTGGATAGTATTTTGGCGACAATGGCCTTTGACCAGTGGCCGGCTGGTTTATGTTTGCGCTTGCGCCCATTTCTGTCTTCCCAAGTGGGTACTTTCATCTCGGTCAGTTTATTTGCTATGGCAGTCATGGTCAGCGGACCACTGACTCCGTCACCCAAAACATACCAACCATAAATCAACAGTACAATACGGACTTGTGGCCCGTAGGGAACAAGCACAGTTTTTTTGTCGCGCTTTTCCACTTTATAGCCAAGTGGGGGTTTGCCATGCACAACTACGCTCCCATCTTTTACTTTTAGCCGCCTACCCCTCACCATTCTTTCGGTAATTTTTTCTCTTTCGTATTCCGCGATTGTTGCCTTGATATGTTTGTTCAGGCGCCCTTCAGGGGTGTCGGGATACTCGCCAAGCACATACTCGATGGTTGTGTCTGATCGTTTGAATTCTTGTTCTACAATCAACTGCTTGGCGAGATTGCGAGAAAGGCGATCGATCTCTCTCACAATCAAAACATCAAATTCGCCTGCATGGGCCATTTCCAGCGCGCGCCCTAACTCGGGCAGGTCAAAAGACGCTCCAGATGCGCCCCGGTCATCCTCTGCCAACTCTTGTGCTATCTGATAATCATGCGTCAGCGCATATTCCCGACACATGTCTAGCTGGCCTTTGAGATTGCGGTCGTCCTTACCTCGGTCGTCGCCCGAGACCCTTGCATACAAAACTGCTCGCTTTTTCATTTAATTTTCCCTCCATTCTTTCAAACTATTTGCCGATTCTCTAGTGTCTAGCATCGGCACACTGCCCGCCGCGCTCATCAGAGCATCGGCGGTCTTGTCACTTTTTGTCGCTTTCGCGATCTCGATTTCTGCCTGTGCCAGTTGCGCTGTCTCGGTGCTGTGCGTCGTCGCTGCCAGTCGCAACCGATCCACACCCACGGTGTCCCGCAGCCTGGCGCGCTCGCCAGAGCGGGTGTCAATCAAGTAGCCATCTTGCGTGATGACCAATGGTGGGGGCAAGAGTGTTCGAGACTCAACGCCGATCTGGACATAGTTGGCTGCCAATACCGCGTGCTTGACGTTGGCAATGCTATGGCCGGTTGCCAGTACCACCACTGCAATTGCCAGGCCAATGCCCATAGCAATGAGGGCAATATACCCGCCAATCCCAAGCGCCGATACTGCCTGTGTCTTGGCTTCACCGACTGCCAATATGACCTGTGTCTCGGCCTCTGTCTGGGCTTGAATGGATTGCACCATTGCCCCAGCTTCTACAGTGGCCACAATCAACTTGGCAGTTGTGTTTGCTTCGATCTCACTGCGCCGCGCCTCGACCTCGACCTCATTCAGCGACTTGCGGATAGATAGGTCAAGTTGCGAGTTCTGATACTCAACGTCGGCTGCGGAGCGAGTGGCCTGCGCGCCAGCTTCGCCAAGGGGGTTGTGGATGCTTACTCCATCACTGCTGATCTGCGTGCTGTTGGACATTACGGCCACAGCGCCAAC
>JBGSMF010000382.1:0-55324 GCA_041740315.1 Thermoflexales bacterium | reverse complement strand
CCCGCTCAAGTAGGGCGGGATTAAAAAGTCGTAGGCCCATCTTTGATCAGGGAAAGCGGCGTGCTGGTTGGTGGCAATGTCGTCGCCGCCCCAAATGACTGTGAGTGGAACATCCGCCGGCAAGCGGACCGTGGCCGCGGGTTGCATGGCGGTGATGGAGGCTGGGTAGGCGATGGGTCGAATCATCATCATGGCGGGCGCCAGCGCCAGCAAAGAAACCACGCCGCTGATCAGCACAGGCTTGCTCAAGCGCCGCCGGGCAATGGCATAGATCACTATGCTGATCAAGGCGAGTAATCCCAAAACCGGCGGAACGATCTGCAATAAATACCAGGCCGTAATCTTGGTCAGGCCGCCCGAAAGCAGCATGATCAGGAGAATAACGCCCGTCAGAAGAATGATTGTCATTGGTATCCAGCGTAGAACACGCCACAGCCGCGAGCGCAGGGAGGGCGAATTCGGTTGAGCAGGCTCTGAAAGAGTGGGGGGTGTCATTCATGTCTCCTTAAAAATTTTATTCAGCCGACATTTCTGTCGCAATGTTGAACATACCGGTTCGCAGCAGCCCAATGCCCAGCCGCACATAGTCTATAGCCGCGCCGTGGTTGAACAGGCGATCCAACAAATTCCCGATCTCGCCCGCCGTTACCAGGGACAAACTGAGCAATTGCATTAGGCCGACATTGCGCACGCACCAATGCCGGGCTTTACCCGCTGGCCGGTTGCGACGCATAACGCCTGCGCCCTGAACAACAATGACCACGCGAAAGTAGCTCTGGAACTCGCAACGTAAGGGCGGTTGGGTGCATGCAGTGTTAGGTACAGCCTCTTCTCTGCCAATGATTATGGCGCACAATTGACAAGAACGCCACTGGCCCAAGATTGGAAAACTTGCTATTGAGCATCAAGATAGAGAGCATTTCTGGTGCAGCGATTTCCTGAGCAAGGCCGAAGGATCAATGCTGCGCCGAAAGTGCGGGAACAGCAAAACAAAAATCTGTGGTAAACCAGCAAGCACAGGGCGCAATACTCTTCGAGATACGTTCGACATATAGCGGCCCAACAGACTCTGGATGAGTTTGCTCTTGAGCTAATAGATTTGCGCCTGGCTCCGGTATCGAGTTGTCAGGCCGGGGATACTTGTTGCGTCCACTTGGCTAGAGCGTCAAGCAAATCTCGCAGAAAGCCACACGCTGCTGTGTCTACCAATTTCCCTTCAGCGTCGAAAACCTGCTCGGCGCGCGCCACCAGTACTTCAGGCTTGCCAAGCGGCAGGGCGCCAACATGCGTCAGTATCTGGCGCAGATGTAATTGGGCTCTCAGTGTGCCAAAGTTGCCAGTGCTGGCTCCCATAATGGCAACGGGCTTGCCGTTCAAAGGCGGCCGCGGCGAGCGGGATGCCCAATCTATGGCGTTTTTGAGGGCGCCGCTGACCGAACTGTTATACTCAGGAGTGGCGATCAGTAAAGCGCTGGCTTTGCTCCTAATGTTATCTTGTTGGTTGGAAACGATATTCCTCACAGATCGTATTCAAACCAACCGCAGATCAAGCGGGCGGGACGTTTTTATTCCGCGCGCTGCACATCAATTGATTTTCTGCGAATGTAAACCTCACCGGTTTTTGCCAACACGCGCAGCACATACTCTTTTGGCACATCTACCAGCGAGTGTTTGTCCTGGATCAGAATTTTGCCAATCACGCGGCCGGGGATGTTGGCATGCGCAGCAATTGCGCCCACGATATCATTAGGGCGCACGCCATGCATTCTGCCCGTATTGAGACATAGCCGCACCATGCCTGGTTCGTGCGATCTGCCCGCCCAGGGCTGCGAACGATCCCGGCCTTGCCCTTGCCGGCGTTTGGCGGCGGGGTTGGAGCGCGGTGCGTCTGCCACGGAACTGAGTGGAATAATCGGGCGCTGCTTTTCTTCAGCGCGGGCCAGCTTGAGGGCTGCGGCGGCAATCTCTAGCGGGTCGTGTCCTTCTTGCAACAATTTTTCCACCAATTCGCGCTCGCGGTGGCAGCGGCCGCGTTGCAGCCACATGGTGACCTGATTGACCAAGCAGTCTTCGCGATGGGTCAATATATCTTGGTCGGTGGGTAATGTGGCGCGCTCCAATTTTTGGCGGGTAAAGGCCTCAATCTGCCCCAGCCGGCGCTTTTCGGCCGGGGAGAGCAGGGTTATGGCAATACCCGGTTTTCCGGCGCGGCCAGTGCGCCCAATGCGATGCACATAGATTTCTGGATCATCGGCCAGATCATAGTTAAACACATGCGAAATATCGTCAATATCCAACCCGCGCGCGGCCACATCAGTCGCCACCAAAACCTTGATCTGATTCTGGCGAAAACGATTCAGGGTGCGTTCGCGGGCGTCCTGGTTCAAATCGCCATTCAAGGCCTCTGCCGGAAAGCCACGCGTGGTCAATTGATTGGCCAGGTCACTGCTTTCAGCGCGCGTCCTCACAAAAACCAGCGCGCTGGTAATTGGCTCGATTTCAAACAGGCGGGTCAGCGCGGCCAGTTTATCGCCCCGGTTGACCAGATAGTAACGCTGTTGGGTGGTCTCGACCGTCACCTGTTCGCGGTGAATAGTAATCGCGCGCGGGTCGCGCATGTAACGGTTGGCTAAATGGCGAATCTCTGTGGGCAGTGTGGCAGAAAAAAGCGCAGTCTGGCGAGTGGCGGGCGTTTGCGCCAGGATGGCTTTAATGTCCTCGATAAAACCCATGCTCAACATTTCATCCGCTTCGTCAAGCACCACCGTTCGCACCTGGCCCAAATCCAACACGCCCTTGTGGATCAAATCAAGCAAACGTCCGGGCGTGCCTACCACCACCTCCACCCCTTTTTTGAGCTGGCCGATTTGTAGATTGTAGGCCTGGCCGCCATACACGGCCAGCACGCGCACGGCGAGGTGGCGGCCATATTGGGCGATGGCTTGGGCAACCTGCAAAGCCAGCTCGCGGGTGGGGGTCAGCACAAGGCTTTGGACCTGCTTGTGGTCGGGTTCTAGCGATTGCAAAAGGGGAAGCGCAAACGCAGCGGTCTTGCCGGTGCCGGTCTGGGCTTGCCCAATCACATCATGCCCGTCTAGCATCACCGGGATCAGTTCCAACTGGATCGGCATGGGGGTAAGGTAGCCAAGTTCAGCCACCGCCTGCACTAACTGCGGCAGCAGGTTCAACTGGGTAAATTCGGTTGTCATCAAAACTCCTGTATAGTTTGCGAAACGTTTTGATGACCCCACGGTTGCCCCCGGTTGCCGCGGACTGGCCTGTCCCCGCCGCGCAGACAAACCTGGGCGGCAATAAAAAAGCCCGATTTGATTACATCGGGCAATCATTCGAAGTCTCAAAACAATTCCCTGAAATGTTCTGTCTAAAAAGACAGCGGGCACTATTATACCACACAAATGGGCGTGGGGCGCAGGAGGTGTTTTGCCAACGTGCATAAAAAGGCAAATGTGGGTAAAATAGGCTAATGTCCCGGCACCCTCTAGGGCGTGCCTACATAGAGACATCGAGCTTTTCAGACGAGAACACAATCATTTTAACAAGGAGATTTTGTCGTGAGCACGAATTTTATGGAATCTGCCAAATTTTACTTTACTTCGGAATCGGTAACAGAAGGTCACCCAGACAAGGTCTGCGATCAGATTGCGGACGCGGTCCTGGATGCAATCATCAAGGATGACCCCGATGCGCGGGTGGCATGTGAATGTTCGGCGATGACTGGCATGGTGGTTGTCATGGGTGAAATCACCACGACGACCTATGTGGAAATCGGAGATATTGTGCGAAGCGTACTCAAGCAAATTGGTTACACGCGCGCCAAGTATGGCTTCGACGGCGATACGTGTGGGGTGATGGTTTCAATCCATTCTCAATCACCCGATATTGCCCTGGGCGTGGACAAGGCTTTGGAGGCCAAGCAGAAAGAAATGACCGAGGCACAAGTCGCAGCGATTGGCGCGGGCGATCAGGGCATGATGATCGGGTTTGCCTGCAACGAGACCCCTGAATATATGCCGCTTTCCATTTCGTTGGCGCACAAGCTGGCCATGCGCCTGGCCGAAGTGCGTAGGGACAAGACGCTGAAATACCTGCGTCCCGATGGGAAATCTCAGGTGACGGTGGAATACCATCATGGCAAGCCGGTGCGGGTAGACACGGTGGTCGTCTCTGCGCAGCACCACCCCGATGTGACACACGATCAAATCACAGCGGATATTATCGAGCATGTGATCAGGCCAGTCATTCCTGCCAAACTGCTGGACAAGGCGACCAAGTATTACATCAATCCCACCGGGCGGTTTGTCATCGGTGGGCCGATGGGTGACTCGGGTCTGACCGGGCGCAAGATTATTGTAGATACTTATGGTGGCGTGGCGCGGCACGGTGGCGGCAGTTTTTCTGGCAAAGACCCGACAAAGGTAGATCGCTCGGGCGCATACATGGCGCGCTATATCTGCAAGAACATGGTCGCCGCCGGCCTGGCCGACCGGATGGAGATTCAGATTTCCTACGCCATCGGTGTAGCGCACCCGCTGTCTATCGCCGTGGAAACGTTTGGCACAGGCAAGTTCTCGGAAGAACAACTCATTGGTTGGATTAACCAGTTCTTTGACCTGCGCCCGGCGGCTATCATCCGCGACCTGAACTTGCGCCGGCCAATCTATCTCAAGACAGCCTCGTATGGACATTTTGGCCGGAATGACCCTGATTTTACTTGGGAATGTTTGGACAAGGTGGATGTGTTGAAGAAGGCGGCTGGGCTGATCTAGGCCTCGTTTCGAGCCAATACCTTTCACGGTAACTAGGCAGTCTACCCTCCGCAGATTACAATAACATTGACGGGCTTGTCCGGTTGAGACGTGCTTGCACATCCCGAAACGTTCAAACCGGCGGAAGAGTGAACCGTTACAAAAAGCGAGAGAGGACAAGCAATTGTCCTCTCTCTAATTTTGTAAGGGTGTCAGCCATCTGCTATTTATGCCAAACTCGACACCAAGCTGCCTAGCAGGCTGTCGGAGAGCGGGCTGGTAGGCTCGTAGTGCGCGCTTCAGCGCGCTAAAGCGCGCACTACGAACGGCCCTCTCCGACAAGCTGCCTAGGGTGAATTAATCATCAAGCCTGGTCCGCCTGGACCCAGCGGGAGCGAAAGGCCGCGTCCACCATGTCGCGGCGCGACAGGTAGAGTTCCATCACTTCGCGCATGATCTCTGGCCGATATACCACCAGGCGGCACGAACCAAGCCAGGGATAGGCTGAGCCTCGCTGCAAATAGTCGGTGGTGGCTAACCGGTACGTCGCTCCTGGCGCGAGTCGTTCGCCATTGTCCATGAGGATGTGGCTGACGGTCCGGCTGCCTCGTCCATCCCGCTGCCAATAGACCACAGCGCCAGACAGATGGAGTCGCCCCGCATACTTGCCTCGAAATCCGGCCCCCTTGCCATCCGCCAGGCACATCGCCGGGTCCAGCGTTGCGGCCAAGGCGGCCAGGAGGTGTTCGCCCTGAATGTCCACGACGGTCGGGTTGAGCGGCGATGGGCAAATGTCAATCAATTTCATCCGACTGAGCGGCCCGGCCACGATGCCCGAAGCGAACAGCCCGCTGTTGACCAGCCCCAATTGCGCCTGGCACATGTCCTTTAACGCATCAGCGCACAAGGTTGAGAGGGGATTTTCCTCGATCACATCGTGCCACAGGCTGACCGGAACGTTGTATAGAGAGCTTCCCAAGCGACCCCGCGCTTCCTGGTAGGAATCTGCGATTATCTGCATGGTGTGTGGATCAGGCTCGTTCCCTTCGCACGGAATCAGCTTGCCTTCCACCAATCTCCATCCGCCATCTGTCTGCGCCAGAACGGTATAACCCAGGCATTCCGCAAATTTCCCGGCCTGGGCATAGATTGTATGGTTGGGCAGTTCGGCGGCAGGCAAGGCGTCGTGGGTATGCCCCCCAATCAACGCCGAGATTTCGCCGTGCCTGGCTGCGAGTTCCAGGTCGGCCGGCTGCCCAAGATGGGATAGGACAATGACACAATCGGCCGGCGCGGCTTGCGCCTCGAGTTCAGCCAAGACAGCTTCAGGCGCGGGCAAAGCCCGCATCTGCATCAGCTCGAAAAAATCGTTGAATTCAGGGGTGACACCGACAACGAGGATGCGCAAGCCCCCTTTTTCTAGCACTATTGAGCGAGACACAGATGGGATAGGCTCAAGTTCTGCGCCATTGAGCGCCCGAAGGTTGCACGAGAGCAAGGCAAGGCCCTGGCTTTGCCCAAAGCTGGCCGCTTGAGACAGCAGGCGAATTCCCTGGAATCCCTCGTTGTTGCCGATGGCCAGCGCATCGTAGCCTGCGGCCAGCAAGAGACTCGCCCCTTCTCTTCCCTCGGTGCCCAAAAGGTCAACGCGGGTGAAATCCATAAAATCTCCGCTGTCCAGAACCACTACGGCGCGGCCTTTGGCTTCCTCGTCCCGTTTGATTCGCCGAATGAGGGAAACCAGCCTGGCAAAGGCCTCATATCTTCCATGAATATCGTTAGTGTGCAGAATGACCAGTTCCATGTTTATCCTTTTTCCTCTGCGGGCAATGGTCGCCGCTTGCGCAAGCATGATACCACAGAACATTTTGCGACACACGTCAAATTGGGCGTCAAAATGCAGTTGCGCCAACCCAGAGTGTGATGCACAATCCGAATGACCAATAAAATGCCGCTTGTTGATAGGCCGTAACTACTCAGCCTGCACCCTTCGACTACGCGCCGCGCAGCCTGAGCGGAGTGAAACGCAGTCGAAGGAGTGCGGCGCTCCGCTCAGGTTGCTGAGTAGTTACGATAGGCCATTTTAAACCACAGGGGATAGAGAGGAGTGAAATTCCAGACAACACAGAGTATCACGGCGCGAATTTCTAAGACTCAGTAGATCCAAAATTCTAGCGGGGGCGGCTCCCACGCCGCCCATTGTGTGCTTGGCAAAGGCAGAAACGCGGGCGTGGGAGCCCGCGCCGCTCCCAAAATTGGATCTACTGAGACTGGCGGGAGTGGCAGCCTCCGGCGTGGTCCTGGCGGCCTGCACGCCGCAGACCGCGCCGCCGACGACACAACCCGCGCCCCAGAAAAAGAACCTGGTGCTGACAATCCAGTCTTTTGCCCACACTGCTGTGCGGCCGGTTCTGGATGCCTGGACGGCCAAGACCGGGCACGCGGTAGAGTTGGTAGATGGACTTACCAACAGCTCCGACATGATCACCATCGCCGTTCCAAGATATCGAATGAAATCGTCGTTGTTGACGATGGGCAAAAAGCGATTGACTATTTGTTTGGCCAGGTCAAATACCCCACACCCTTGCTGGTGCTGCTCGATCCACATGGCCGGTGGCGTGGGGACATGGGGCGTGGGTTGAAGAAGTGTGGGTCAATTATATCGGCAATGCTCTCAAGTACGGCAGCCCGCCTTTGACAACGCCGCGCATAGAGTTGGGCGCAAGTTTTTTCCCTGGCCTCTCCTCGCCCGCCGCCAACGAAGGAGGGACGACAAGAGACATGGTGCGTTTCTGGGTGAGCGACAACGGCCCCGGTATCTCGCCAGAAGATCAGATGCGCTTGTTCGTTCCATTCACACAACTCAGCCACATTCGTGTGAAAGGCTATGGATTGGGGCTGTCTATTGTGCGGCGCATTATGGACAGGCTGGGCGGGCAGGTGGGTGTAGAAAGCGCATTGGGTCGGGGGAGCGTCTTTTTCTTCACCTTGCCAGCCTACCCGCTCATGACTGCCAGTCCCACCAACGCATAGCGCAAAGCGTGCGTCGGGCACTCTGACACCCTGCTGTGGCGCGCGCAAGTCCAAGATAAAGCCATCTATTACCACATCTGGCGCTTTTTCTTTGTGCTTGCATTGCACACAACGATAGCTGTAGGCGATTTTTTCCATCACCAGCTGCGCTGTCCTCGCCAAGGCCACACTGATCTGCATAAACTCCTCAAGCGCACCTGTCTTGCTGGGCTAGGCAAGCTGGCGAGCGTGCTGGTGTCAATAAGATGACCCGCTTGCCGTAATCTAAAATACGACCAGCGACGAGACAATCAGCGTGACGCCGATGATTTGAAATACGACCACCGACAAGACAATCAGCATGACGCCGATCAGTGGCAGGATTATCTTTTGCCAGCGCGACGGGGATGGCGTGCCGAATGTCTCGCTATGCGGTCGGACCTGGTACATTCTGTTAGGGCTATAGATACTCATCAGAACCTCCTGGTTCATCAAACTGTCCTGTGTTCTGACCTTTACTATAACAGAGGGGCATCTCGCGAGCGTATGCGGCACCGTATATTCAGCGTATTTTTTCGATCCGGCTGATTGTGCTATACTGTCTCCAGTTCCAGGTAGAGCAGCATCCCCATGCTGCTCACTGGCGCACGCTTGCACCTGCGCTGGCGCTTGGCGCAAGCGCAGGTGTAGGGATGCGCCAGATATGGGTATATGGAAACTGGAGATACTGTGCATAGCTCAACGTCGCGACAGAAGCAAGAGCCTATTCTGGCTTTGTGTTTACACTCTGGGAGTAAAAGACGCTAATGCTGGAGATTAGACTACTAGGCAAGTTTGACATCCGGCTGGATAGCCGGGCGATCGAGATTGCGTCGCGCCCGGCCCAATCCCTGTTTACCTACCTCCTGGTCAAACCCGGCCCACATCGGCGAGAAAAGCTGGCCGGCCTGCTTTGGCCCAACGCCACCGAAACGAACGCCCGGGCCTATTTGCGCCAGGCGCTGTGGCGCGTCCGCCGATCCCTGGGGGCCGGGGGTCACGGCTATATCCTCGCCGACGACCTCACCATCGCCTGGAGTCCAGTCGAGTACTGGCTCGATGTCGCCGATCTCGAGCGAGAAGTTGCGATAGATGACCCGATCGAAGAGATTGTGCGCTGCGTCTCTGCTTACCAGGGCGAGCTCCTACCGGGTTTTTACGACGAGTGGGTCTTTTCTGAGCGAGAACGACTGCAGGCCGTCTATGAACACAAGATGGGCCTGCTGTTGGATCGCCTGGTCGCCGCACGGCGCTGGCCGGATGTGCTAGAGTGGGGCGAGCGTTGGGTCGCCCTGGGGTTCGGAGCGGAGCCGGCCTATCGCGCCTTGATGCTGGCCCACTATGGACTGGGGGATCACTCTAGCATGGTTGTCACCTATCAGCGCTGTGTTGAGGCGCTACGCCGCGAGCTCGATGCCGAGCCGACCGAGCCTACGCGGTCCCTCTACGAGCAGCTTTTGAAAGGAAACGCCCCCTGGGAGAGCGTCCCACAGGTGCCGACGGTTGAGCGCAGGCCAGCGCCGGCCCCGTCCGGCAACCTTCCCCGCCTGCTCACCAGTTTCATCGGACGCGAGCGCGAAATCGCCAAAGTGAAGCAGCGGCTCTCTGATTCCACCTCCCGGCTGGCAACGCTGACCGGGGCGGGAGGCTGCGGCAAAACGCGGCTGGCGCTGCAGGTAGGCCAGGAGCTGCTCTCTCACTATCCCCAGGGAGTGTGGCTCGTCGAGTTGGGCCCGGTGGCCGACCCCGCCCTGGTGGCGCAGGCGGTAGCCGCCGCGCTCGACCTGCATGAAGATCCTTGCTGCTCCTGGCTCACCACGATTGTCAATCATCTGCGCACCAAAAAAGCTCTACTGATATTGGACAACTGTGAGCACCTGATAGGCGCCAGCGCGCAGTTGGCCGAGTCGCTGCTGCAGGCCTGCGCTGACCTGCGTATCCTTGCCACCAGCCGGGAAGCATTGGGGGTGGCCGGCGAGACAGTGCTTCGCGTATCGTCTCTCTCCACGCCGGACTCGCGCCGGCCTCTCTCGATTGCCGCTCTGGCGCAGTATGAAGCGGTGCGCCTGTTCGTCGACCGCACTGCTGCTGTCTTTCCTGCCTTTACAGTAACCGGCGAGAATGCGCCGGCCATTGCGCAAGTTTGCCACCGCTTGGATGGGATCCCGCTGGCCATCGAATTGGCGGCGGCGCGCATTTCAGTCTTGACCGTCGAGCAGATTGCCGCACGTTTGACCGACGTCTTTCGCCTGCTCACCGGCGGCAGCCGCACCGCGCTGCCGCGCCAGCAGACCCTACGGGCGACGATTGATTGGAGCTACAACCTGCTCTCGCCGCGCGAGCGCGCTCTGCTCTGCCGCCTGTCGGTATTTGCCGGTGGGTGGACGCTGGAAGCAGCCGAGGCGGTGTGCGCGGACCCAGCGGAGGAGGCGCCCGATCCAGCCTCCTCTTCTGTTCCGATCGAGTTGCCTGATGTGCTGGACCTGCTCACACAGCTGATCAACAAGTCGCTGGTCATTGCCGAACGCGAAGCGGGACAAGAGGCGCGCTATCGCCTGCTGGAAACGATCCGCCAGTATGCCCGGGAAAAGCTGTGCGACGAGTGCGAGGGCGAGACAGCCTGGAACCGTCACCTGGCCTATTTCGTTTCGTTGGCCGAGCGCGCCGAGTCCGAGCAGGATGGCCCCCGGCAGCTAGAATGGCTGAAACGGCTGGAAAAGGAAGCAGACAATATCCACTCGGCGCTAGAATGGTCGCTAGAGAGCGATGTTGAGGCTGGCTTGCGGCTGGTGAGCGCAGTGCGAGTCTACTACCAGGTGCGAGGTTATATCAGCGAATTGGCAGAGATGCTGCGCCAGCTCCTGCAGCAGCCAGATGCGGCGGCCCCCACGTTGGCGCGGGCCCGCGCGCTGGACACGGCGGCAACGCTGGTCTCGTGGCAGGGCGATGTTGCTGGCGGCCGTTCCATGGCTGAGGAAAGTCTGGCCCTTTATCGAGAGCTGCGAGACTGGCCGGGAGAGGCCTCGGGTCTTCACACTCTGGGCATCTTGGCTTGCTTGCAGGATGAGTATGACGTTGGGCGTCCACTCGTCTTGAACAGCCTGGCTATATATCGGTCTTTGGGCGACGAGGCTGGCCAGGCCAGCGTGTTGCTCGACCTGGGCACCCTGGCTGACCGTTGGGACATCGAGCGGGCGCATGGTTACCTGGACGAAGGATTGGCGCTGTACCGGAAGCATGGAGATGTGGTGGGGGTGGCCATAGCACTGGACAGCCTGGGCATCCTGGCTATCCGGCAGGATCAGCTGGCGCAGGCTCGCCGCTGGTTGGAAGAGAGCCTGGCGATGCAGCGTTCTTTTGCGGGGCCCGGGATTGCCTATATTCTGAGCCATCTCGGCGAACTGGCCCTGCGGCAGGGGGATTATGCGCAGGCTTATTCCTACTACCAAGAGAGTCTTTCTCTGAGCGAGCGCACTGGCCAACGGTTCAATATTTTCTGGGGAACAGTCAACATGGGCTATGTCGAGCTGCAGAGGGGAAATCAAGAGCAGGCGCGGCAGACTTTTCAGGAAGCCCGGCAGTTCTTTCAGGAGGCGGGGAGCAAGATCGGGATTGTCTATACTCTGGAGGGATTGGCTACTCTGGCAGCGCGGCAGGGCCAGCTGGAGCGCGCCGTGCATCTCCTGGGCTGGGCCGACGCTGCGCGCGAGGCCATTGGCGATATGCGCCCACTGGTCGAGCAGGCCGGCATTGATCGTGACCTGGGGCCAATCCGCGCGCAGCTTGATCCAGCTGCTTTTGCCGCCGCCTACGAAAAGGGCCGGGCCATGACGATGGATCAGGCCATTGCCTACGCTCAGAGTACGAGCGAATGAGGGTGCTCTCCACTCGCTCACTCATCCAATCGTCATGGTTCAGAGAGCGGGAATGGATAAGCACAGATGAAACCAACCGGTGCTTGTGGCTCGACATAGTGGTACATGTCTATGTAGAGGGTGATAGGTTCATCGAGACCAGAACAAGTTATCTCGTAGGCGTCAAGAATCACACCTGAACCTCCCGTAGAACCAGAACGATCGTAGGCAATCTCCTCCCCATTTGGGCCGCGCAGGGCGTCCAGGTAGGCCCTCTCTCTACTCGGCCCGCGCCGGGCGTCCATGAAAAGAGCTCCCTGAGGCGGGTTGGTCAACTGGCTTTCCCCAACTCGAATGGGGTTTTCTTTGGTATAACCATAGGTGGAATCTTGCGATATAACACAAGTGCCTGAAAGCGGCTCGAAAAACTTGACTGAATCTAACACAGCCGCCAGGTTTTTATGGCCTTGATTTTCCCAGCCTTTTCCATCTGGCCCATCTGCCGCAAATCCAAGCGCAAACAGAAAGCGGGTTTCATCTACAACTACCGCCAACACTTGCCCAGATCCTTTGTATTCTCGCCAGGTGCCGCTAATATCCATGCTCAAGCCTGGAGCGTTGTCAACTGTGATGCTATAAGGCTTGTTCGCCTCTAGGCCATGAATGTCTTGAGCAATCGTATCGAGGAACGCGCCCATCGCATCCTCCAGTGTTTCAGACGGGGCGCGGGCGATAATGCCGATGTCAATTGTGATGGACGATGTAGCCATGTCACTCATCGTTGCATAGATCGCATAGAGCTGTATGATGAAATCGTCGGGGGGCTGAAATGAAAAACCGCCAGCCTTGATTGATTGGGCCTTGCCCAATTCGACAGGAGGAACGGGTGTGGATGTTGGAGCGTGAGTTGGTTTGGGTGTATCGGCTGGGGAAGGAGTGTGTGTTGATACAAGTGTGAAAGTGACGGTTGGTTGAGGTGTGAAGGTTGATCCGAGAGTCATTGTTAGGGTAGGCTTGGGCTGTTCCCCACATGCAAACAAGACGAACACAAAAATAAAGATGATAAAAACCAAGTTGCGTCTCATTGATTTCCTCGTAAGCCAAGTTGGCCGGGAACGCCGGTTGGGCGCGAATGTGCCCAAAAGAAAAAGCGGCCTGGTTAGATTGGCCAGGCCGCTCGACCGGCGCCATGGGCCGGCGCTACTATTTGCGCTTGATCTTTTTGCTGGCTTCGCCCAGAGCAGTCTTGACTGTGTCTGGGTTGGGCAAACTGTCCACGCCTTCCACCAATTCAAAGTGCATCGAATCCACGCTGCTGGCTCCCCAGCTAATGCCCTGATCAAACCCATGCTCTGCCATCAGCTTCATAAAAGCCAGGTTAAAGCCATGCTTGTTGGGGTTAAACTTTTGCCCCTCGGCGGGTTCTTCATCTGGTTTAAAGAAACCCGTTTCGAGCAATTGGGTGATGCCCGGATTGCGCACGTCTTTGGCGAACACAAATTTGAGGTCAGTCTGCAACGACGTTTCCAACTGGGTCAGAGTATCCCATCGCTGCTTTTGCCCATAATTATTCAGCATTTGCTTGAGCTCTTGCAGCTTGGCATCCGCCGCCTGGATCTCTTGCGTCACGACGTCTATCTGGTCTTGGGGGACTTTCTTTTTCTCCAGGTCTTTCTTTTGCTTCTTTTTAGCATCCACTCCTTGCTGGGCCGCCTTGATTTGTTTGTTCAATTCCCCCTTGGCCGGGATCTGGCCCACGTTCGGCACTAGCTTTTCAATGCCCTTTTTCTGCTCGGCTAGCTTGTCTAGCCAGGGCTTGAAAACGGTAGAGAGCTTGCTGCGAATCACCTCGACCGCGTCTTGGTGTTTTTTCTTTTCTTCAGCCAGCGCTGCCTGTTCCTCGGGTTTTTTGGCTTTTTTGAGTTTTTTGGTCACATCGGCAATGCTTTTTTGCAGGCCCACATACTCATCGCGCAAGCTGAACAGTTCTTTTTTAAGGTCATCCGCCAGGCTAGTTTGGAAATCGGTCGACGCTTTTTTGATGCGGTTATACTCGTCTTCAAAGTTTTTGAAAAAAGTAGCCACCTTTTGCGGGTCGGCCGTGCCTTGCCCCATTTGCTGAATAAAGTCGCGGCGCTGGCGATAGCCCCCCACTTTGTCGGGATCAAAATGCGTCGCCCCGCCGGCTTGCAGGTCAAACAATTCCACCAGGCGCGAATCCGTAATCATTGGCGCTTCGTAGGGGCGATAATCCACCGCATAGCCCATCGGGTGCGCCATGCGGCTGTTCGACTCGCGCGTGTGCGTCCGAAAGCGGCCGCGCAAGCCATAGCCCACCCAGCTGGCGGGCATCTTGCCGCCCAGCTTGGCGGCTACAGCTTCTAGGCGGCTGGCGGCCTTGTCGTGCAAATACACTTCGCCGGGCACATTGGCTTTGCGAATGGCTTTAAAGTGATTGGTGGTAGCGGGGTCGGGCCCCAAATAAGCCCGCATATAATGCATAAACTCGTAGCGATTATCTGGGCCGCCGCCAATGTCTTTGACGACAAAGGCCGGCAGGCCGCTGATCACACTTTCGATGCTGGTTTCCCGCACAAAGTCATCTTCTTTCATTCCGGCAAAATGAGATTGGATTTCGGGAATGGCGCGGAGCTTGCCCAGGATTTCGCGCAGCTCTTTTTCACTCAGCTTGAGCCGATTCAACTGCTGGATAACATCGTAATAGTTAAAGACTTTTTGGCCTTTGGTAATTTCCAGGTCAGCCTTGATTTGCAAGTGAGTGATTTCTTCCCACCCGCTCTGTCCCGACCTGTAAGGCACCGGCATCTGCTCGCGAAAGCGGTACAAATAAATATCCAGCACCTTGTCGACCTGAGCCGCAGACTTGGGCTGGGGCAGCGGCGGGACCGAGGTCAACCCTAAATAGTTCAAGAGTTGAACCTTGCCCGTCACATCCAGTCCGATAACGCTATCTTGTGGGCCCTTGGGCGCGATAATGGGCGGTGGGCTTTTCTTGTCGGCGGGTCTGGGGGCAAGCTGCCGATGAACCATTTTGGTCACCGCGCGATTGCCCACTGTGCGCTGGAGCGCAACCATATCCTGCGGCTGGATTACTGGAGCCGGCGCGCTAGCAACCCGTTGAGCGGTGTCAATAGAGTTTTCGGGTGAAACTTTGGACTGAGCTGGGCGCGGAGTCTGTTTGGGTGCAGCACCCTTTTCCTGCACATGGAAACGAGTGGGCATAAATACCTCCTGTCTGTCTTTTAGGCCAGGCCGTCCGAGATTTTACTATTGCTAGTATATCCAAAATGCGCCCATTAGTCAACCGTGCGATTTGACTCATTATCGTGCGATCTGCGATCTTTCCTTCAAAACAAGTGGCAAGTATAAGAAATTGTCAGTGAATTTCACGAATTGACACCAATTTCCCAATATATTCGTGTAACACCTGCACGGCGCGCAGGCGCATGTGTTCGTGGCTAATTTCCGATAAACTCTATTGCCTGTAGCTGCTTCGCTGATGACGCTTTCGGCTGAGATAGCATACGCCACATTCTGAATTACAGCCGCTGGCCCAGTAAAAGACGATGACCATGCGAAAGTAGCTCTGGAACTCGAAGCGTATGAACGGTTGGGTGCATGCAGTGATTTGAGCGGTCACTTGGCTGAGATTAGTTGCTGACCTTTTTGTGTTGACACTCTGGCTGTTTCAGGGCATACTGTGATACACAGGGAAGCAATTGCGCATCCCCAACCTGGTCGCGGTGTACGACTTGCGTCATCGCGGATAGGGACGAATATTTTTCAGCAAGGAACGCCAATGGGTAAATACGACGATTACAAGCGCCTGGTCCTGGAATACAGCCAATCACTGGCGCACAAGGGATACCTGGTGGGCACGGGCGGCAATCTCTCGGTGCGGATCGAGGGTGAAAAGGCGCTGGCTATCACGCCGAGCAATTTTGATTACCTCGCAATGGTCTTGGATGACGTCTGCGTCGTCAGTTGGGATCAGCAGCCGATTGAAGGCCGCCTCAAGCCTTCAGTCGAAACAGGGCTGCACACGGCCGTCTACCAGAATCGCCCCGATGTGAGTGCTACCATCCACACTCACCAGCAATATGCCAGCGTCTTGGGGCTGATCAACCAATCCATTCCGGCGCTCTATGATGAGCAGGTGCGCTTTCTGGGAAGGTCGGTCGAGATCGTGCCTTATGCGCCATCTGGCACCGGATTCTTGACAAAGCAGATTGCTTCCAAGCTGCGCAATCACTGCAACGCATACATCTTGCAGAATCATGGCGCGCTGTGCTTGGGGGTTACGGCCGAACGCGCCGCGTTCAACGTAGAGTTGTTGGAAAAGTGCGCCCTGACATATCTGCTGGCCCTATGCACCGACAAAAAGGTTACGCGCATCCCGCTGGCTATCAGAGAAATCGCCTTTGCCAAACTGCGCCAGGATCAGAAGAAAGAAGAAGCACGTAAATCCTAGTGCGCTCTTGACCTCCTGCCACGCTACATTCCCATTCCCTTGAAGGGATCCACCCAGGTTTCTAGGGCTACCTTCAACTCTGGACATTCCTTTGCCGCTTCCTCCAAAGGACGGCCCTGCAGTGTGGCCTGGATCGCCTGCCGGAAAGCCTTTGCGCCAGCCACCGGCCCTTGCGGATGAGCATGAATGCCGCCGCCAGAGCCGATGACAATGTCTGGCCCCAGATCTTTGATCACACTAGGCACCATCTTGGGCGTAATGCCTCCGCTGGGCATGGGGAAGGTGGGCTTGAGATGGTATAGTGGAAAGGCCAGATTCTGGGCCACCCGCTGGAACTTGTCTGGCAATACGGGTGCTTTGCCATAGGGGGCAGGGAAAACGACAATGTCTGCTCCGGCCAGGCGAGGCAGCTTGCCCAAGACCAGGTGAGAACTGAGACCGTGCCATTCGGAAGCGTAAAGCGCCCCGGCCAAATCCATGTGAGCCAGGATGGGCACGTTGATAGCTGGATCCTCGGCCAACGCCCGCAGCACCGGGAAACCCGTCGCCAGATAGTTGACCATGATGGCGTTGCAGCCCAGCTCGATTGCGCGTTTGGCATTTTCAAAGACCTTGGGCACTTCGTCGGTGACGTTGACCGTGTAGAGTGTGTGCTCGCCCGTCTGCTCATAGACCTGCCTCTCCGCCTCCATGTTTAATTTCACCCGCGCCTGAATTTCGTTGAATGGGGCGTTCGCCAGCAATTCATCGTCCTTGATAATGTCGCACCCGCCCAGGGCGGCGGCGCGGAACAGCTCAACGCCCACTTCCGGCGTATAGCCAGTGCAAGGCTTGATCATGTTATTCAACAGCGGTCGGCCCTGCACGCCCAAGATTTCCCGCACTCCCTTGATGCCGAACTTGCAGCCCTGGAATCCGGCGACATATTTTTCGGGAAAGCGGATATCCAGCACCTTGATCCGCCCAGCCATCGAAATGTTGCCGACAACCGTGGTCAAGAGCATGGGAATCTGCGAACCAAAGTTGACCTGGGGAAAAGCCACCTGGATGATATAGTGGCGATGTTCTGCTTCATACGGAACCATCCACTCGTAATCCGGCATCTCGTACACGCCGATGACTTTGGCTACATGGCAGCGGCGCACCTCGGGCGTTTCTCCGGGCACAGGCACCCACGTGCCGGTAGATTGCTCAATGGCCAGCGCCGGGGCCAATTGAGGAACGGGGACCGCTTTGGGGTAAGAAACCAGGTATGTAGCGATGACATACTCGCCATAGTCTATCCCATCGGGCAAGGCAATGGGTAGGGATTGCACGTCTATCTTCATCGTTTTCCTCCTGAATAATATGGGTGCGCCGAATGGCGCATGTCGGCTGTTAGCCGTCTTTATGATTGACCGGGCGCTGTCGCCTCCCGGCATTTGCAAAATCGCTTTTCGTTCACCTCTCGATATAATCCGCGCAGGCAGCCGTAGAGCCGCCGGTAGGCCTGGTAAAGGTCCTTATAACATTCGGCATTGCAGGCCTGTGGCTCGAACTCGCGCTCCACGCGGACGATCTTTTTGAGCGTTTCAAAATCGGGATACAGTCCCAGGCCGACCGCGGTGGTGAGGGCGATGCCGACCGCCCCGGCTTCTTGTGGATGGGCAACGGACTCGACCCGCCGGCCTGTCACGTCGGCAATGATCTGCATCCACGGCGCGCCCCGCGCCCCGCCGCCAATGACTCGCAGCACTGGCAGTGGAAAGCCAAATTCTTTCTCCACGATTTCAATGATCCAACGCAGGTTATAGGCCACTCCCTCGTAAACCGCGCGCAAGAGGTGTTCGCGGGTATGATTGGCGCTCAGGTTGAAAAAGGTGGTCCGCACCCAGGTGTCGCTGACGGGAGAGCGCTCTCCATACATCCACGGCGTGCAAATCAGCGAGTCGGAGCCAGGCGGCACCTCTTGCACTTTTTGGTCCATCAGCGCATAGACGTTGGGGATATTCGGATCGGCCCGCTCGGCCTGGTAAAATTCGTCGGCGATCCACTTGAGGCACGCCCCGGCGGTCTCCATCTCCGCAAACAATAGCGCCTTGCCCGGATCGGCCGACTGCAGGAAGACGACGCCATGGCGACCGGTGGGACTCTTGCGGGTAGCGACGCCCACCCAAGCCGAGGTGCCCAGGCAGATGTGGGCGTCTCCTTCGCCGGTTGCCCCGGAGCCAACCGCTGCGCCTTGGGCATCTCCCCCACCACCAAAGACGGGCGTTCCCTCTAACAGTCCACACTCGCGCGCTGCTTGCGCCGTCAGGCCGCCCACCTGGTCAACCGAGCGCACCAACGCCGGGAACTTGGCCTGATCCAACCCAATGTAGCGGATGATCCATTGCAGCCAATCCTTTTTCTGCAAGTCGAAACCCACGGCGGAAGCGCATGACCAATCATAGACTTGCCGGCCGGTGGCCCGGTAGGTGAGATAGCCATTGACGTCCAAGAAGCACGTCATCTTCTGATAGATGTCTGGCTCGTTCTCTTTGAGCCAAAGCAGCTTGGGCAGCCCGTCCTTGCCCGATAGTTCTGCGCCCGACAGGGCAGCAAAGGCCCGCCGGCCCAGGAATTTGCGCATGATGCGCTCGGCTTGCTCCGGCGCGCGAGCGTCCAACCAGATGATGGCCGGGCGGAGGGGACAGCCGTCGGCGCCCATAGGGACGATGCCCAGGAGTTGCGTAGTATGCGCTATGCCGAGGATATCGCGCGGTGAGGCTCCTGATTGCTGCATCACCTGGCGAGTGGTGGAGACAACCGCACGCCACCAGTCTTCAGGCTCTTGTTCTGCCCAATCGGGATGAGGATAGTGAATTGGATAAGGGGCAAAAGCAGAGGCGCACACATTGCCGTTGGTATCTACAAGCACTGCCTTGTTGCCGCCCGTGCCGACATCGTGAGCGAGCAGATAGTTCATTTCGACTCTACCTTTCGAGAACAAGGAATATCCTGTCCTGGTTGTGACCAGGCCGACTTGTGTTAAGCGCCAATTGCTATTATACTTGGTTTTTATGCACTGTGCAACTGTGACACAGGCGCGCGACCCGGCAAGCCTACAAACAAAGGATAAAGCCAAACACAATGTCCAGTCCCGATTACACACTCGACCTTGACCGCAGCCGGAGCAAGACCATCCGTGATCAGGCGCGCGAGGCAATCGCTAAAGCGATCCGCACAGCGCGCGCGGGGTTCCGCGTGGGCGACCGGCTGACCGCGCTAGAGTTGGCTCGCCACAATGCCATCCACCGCAATACATTGACCCATGTCATGGACGAGCTGGTGCGCCAGGGATTCCTGCGCCGCTTGCCCAATAAAGGGTTCGAGGTCATTCACCCGGCGCCGGAACGCCCGGCTTTGCTCACCCAGCACATCTTGTCTCTGACGGAGGTGGCTCAACGCAGTGATCTTGACTCCCGCTCGCAGGCAATCCCCGAAGAGTGTGGCATCCGCAAGGCCCGCGAACTTGCCGGCCCACTCGCGCGGGTGAGGACCGACCTGACCCTGGCCGCTGGGGATGCCGTGTCTGTGCTGGCGCGCTGTCGCCTGCTAAAGCGCCGGGGCGCGCGCCGATGGAGGATGGTCACTATCGAGCAGTCTTTTATCCCCGCAGCTCGCGTTCCCGGTTTTTTAGACGCTGCCATGCAGCAGATTGAGCGCGAGGGTGACTTTTCGGTCTACCGGCAGTTGCGCCGGACTTTTCCAAATGAAGAGTTCTTCAAGGCGCACTATGAGATTTCACTCTTACCTCTGCCGCAGGCGTTGGCGGCATATTGGAAGCCATCGCCTTGCCCGCTCGCGTGCGTGGTCGCCATCACTTACTGTTCCCAGGGGCCTGTAGAGTTGACTCGCACCTGGTTTGATTCCAGCCGGGCAGTGCTCCTGGCCGGCTCGCTCGAATTACGGCTGACACAAGTCTAGCCATCTATATGACCCGAAATTTGTGCAAATGAGCAAGTTTTAGACTTGCCCGCCGGGTTGCAGTTTCAGGCATTGCCCGAAACTGCTTAGGGTCGGTGCAGCCGATCCGCCTAATTCAAGCACCATTGCAATTGACGGAGGCAACCATGACCAAGTGTGAGTATGCAATTTCCAAGTGGCATGACACGGATGAGATTTATGCTCGCTTGAAGGAACTGGTCAAGCAGCCGCCCCGGCCAATCCGGCGCGATACCATGCAAGAGGTCCTAAACTATTTCGAGACCAAATGCCAGCGTTCGAAAACGCTCACGGATGAGGCCAAGCAATACATCCCTGGCGGCGTGCAGCACAACCTGGCGTTCAATTATCCCTTTCCCCTGGCTGTGGAAAAGGCAGAGGGCGCTTACATGTGGGATGTGGACGGCAACCGCTACATTGATTTTCTCCAGGCGGGCGGGCCTACCGTGCTTGGCAGCAATTACAAGCTGGTGCGTGCCAAAGTGCTGGAGGTCTTGCAAACCTCCGGGCCGGTCACCGGCCTCTTCCACGAATACGAGCTCAAACTGGCGCAACTGGTCAACCGTTACATGCCCTCCGTGGAAATGTTCCGCATGCTCGGTTCTGGCACCGAAAGCGTCTTGGCCGCCATCCGCGTGGCAAGGGTGCATACCGGCAAGAAAAAGGTCGTCAAGGCGGGCGGGGCTTATCACGGTTGGAGTGACCAGATGGTCTATGGGCTGCACATCCCCGGCACCGGGCGATATGAAGCGACGGGCATCCCGCATGGTTGCAGCCAAGAAACCCAAGAATTCTACCCCAACGACCTTGGCCACTTGCGGCGCATCCTGACGCTGAACCGTTTGCGTGGCGGGACGGCGGCGGTGATTGTGGAGCCGGTCGGCCCGGAAAGCGGCACGCGGCCGGTGCACCAGGATTTCAACCAAAAAGTGCGTGAGCTGTGTGACGAGTTCGGCGCGCTACTCATCTTTGACGAAGTCGTCACCGGCTTCCGGCTGGGAATGGGCGGCGCTCAAGGATATTTTGGCGTCAAGCCTGACCTGACGGTTTTCGGCAAATGCATTAGTGGCGGATATCCCATGGCAGGCGGGCTGGGCGGCAAACGCGAAATCATGATGCATCTTTCGGCCGGAATTGGCGGCACCGGCGAGCGCGCTTATGTGGGTGGGACGCTTTCGGCCAACCCGCTGAGCTGTGTGGCCGGCTATTATGCCCTGCTGGAGATGGAGCGCACCGATGCGCCGGTAAAGGCCGGGCTTGCCGGCGATCGGCTGTGCAAAGGACTGGAAGAAATTATTGCCCGGCATCACCTGCCGTATGTGGCTTATAGCCAGGGATCAATCGTCCACCTGGAAACGGCGGGCGTGATGTTGCTGGATTTTCGGAATCCCATCAAGCTGGCCCGCGAGCTCAAGCCGCGCAAGCACATGATGGAGGAAATGGGCGCGGCATACATGGCACAGGGAATCATCACGCTGGCGGGCAGCCGCATGTACACCAGCATGGCCGACACCGACGAAATCATTGACGATGCCCTCGACCGCTTTGAGCGGGTGCTGAGCGACGTGGAAGGAACCTAACCATTCAGTCGCTTGTAGATGCCCTTGGTCTGATTGTAGAAATTGACAAACTCGCGAAAGGCCTTGTCGTAAACCGCCCGGTTCTCTGGGTTGGGCGTGTAGGTGGCGCGAAACTCGACCAGGCGCGGCGCGTCCGCAAACGTCATATGCCCCAAGCCCACCGCCGCGATAAAGGCCGCCCCGCGCGCGTTGACCTGGATTGGATCTTGCGCCTGCCGGATCGGCACGTTCATCACGTCCGCAAAAATCTGGCACCACACGTCCGAGTTTGCCCCGCCGCCTGTCATATTCAGGCTGGTCAGCTTGCGGCCCAGGAATTTTTCCGTTGGCGCTAGCAGCCAGCGCGTGTTGAGCGCCACGCCTTCCAGGAAAGCGCGGATCATGTCCTCGCGCGTGTTTTCCAGCGAGATATTAAAGAGCGCAGCGCGCGCAAAGCGGTCTTCGACCGGCGAGCGCTCGCCAAAAATCCACGGCGCATAGAGCAAGCCGTGGCTGCCGGCCGGCACCCTGGCGGCAATGCGATCCATAATTTTGTAAACGTCCGGGGCTTGCTCTTCGCGCAGCAATTCGTCCTTGTGGTACAAGATATTGTCGCGCAGATAAGATAGATTGCCGCCTGCAGTGGTCTGCATAATAATCATCAGATACTTGCCGGGGATGGCACACGGCACCGAGGCCATCGAAGCGAATAGATCGGTCTTTTTGAACGGGACGTGAGCCGCAATCCACGACGACGTGCCGATGTAAAGATGCGCGTCATAGTCGCCGACTGCGCCCGATCCCACCGCCGCCGAGGTGGTATCAATCGCCCCGGCTACAACCTTCACCTTATCCCTCAACCCAAGCGCCGCTGCGGCCTCGCGCTTCAGGTCTCCAATTACGGCGGAGCAAGGGACAATCTGTGGAAATTTGTCTCGCTCGATGCCGCAGTCTTGCAGCAGCGCCTCGCTGTAGACGACGCGCGCCGAATCGCGGTTGTCGGTGACCCACGAAGTCAGGATCGAATCGGGCGTGGCCACGAATTGCCCGCTCAAGCACAGATTCAAGTAATCCAGCACGTTCAAGAACTTGGCCGTCTTTTTGTAGACATCGGGATACTCGTCACGGACAAAAAGCATATGGGCAGACGGGTCTTTGCCCGTCAGCGAGGGCGCGCCGCCCGTCAGATTGATCCACCGCCATAACTTGCGCGCATCGTAACCGGCCAGGTTGAGCCAGCCGCGCGTGATCTGCTTCAGGTGCTCCGCGCCGCGCATGTCCATCCACAAAATAGCGTTCATCAAAGCGTTGCCGTCCGCGTCCACTGGGATTGTTCCTTCTCCCTGTGTAGAGCAGCACACGGCCTCAATGTCTTGCACGGGAACCAGATTTTTCTCGATGAGGCGTTTTGATGTGCCCAGGAAAGCGTTCCACCAATCCCGCGGGCTTTGCTCTGCGCCTCCGTTGGGTAGCAGGTGAAGCGGGACCGCTTGAAACTCCCAGCCTACCACCTTGCCCAAAGCCGAAACCAGCGCCGACTTGCACCCAGACGTGCCCAGGTCAACCGCGAGGATGTAGGGTTCGTGATTCATCATGGTTTCCTTGCCTTTTATTCCTCTCCCATAGTGGGCGGGGTGAGTTGGGGGTCCTTTAGCCGCGTGATGATAAACACACTGATGATTAGCAATCCGCTGGCCAGCAGCAGCGATGGCGTGAACGAGCCATCTGGACTTTTCATCGCCTCCATAATGTAGACAAAAACAACCGAGGCTTGCCCAAAGAGTTGGATCAAGCTGTTCGAAGTCCCCTCCGGCGTGGGAAAAGTGATCTCGGCGGCATACTGCATCCCAATCGGGCTGGTGCTGACCAGGAAAAATCCCATAAAGAAAGCCGAAAGAATTAACAGCCACAAATTGCTAGCAAATGTCAGTCCGATGAGGCCGGGCAGCGCAAGCGCGGTGCCGAGCAGGAGAAAACGTTGGCGTTTGTGCTGCTTGTCGGAAAAGGGTGGAATGATGACCGCGCCAGCGATGCCGCCGACCAGCATCAGCGCGCCGAGCGTTCCAGCGTCGGCGGGTGTAAAGCCGCGCGGGCGAACAATGTTTTCCACCCAGGTGGTAATGCCGTTGAAAATCCACATGCCGATGAATGATACCAGCAGATACAGCCAAAAGGGCTTGACGGTGAGGGCATGCTTGAGGCCATCCAGCATCAGGGCGCGCGCTTCCATACCGGGCGGGCAAGGCGGCGAGGGCGGGTCTTCGCGCGCCAGGGCCAAGAACAACACAGCCGAAAAAGCCGCCACTCCGCCATAGATCAATTGCACGGTTGGGATGGGCATTTGCTGGATGAGGATAGGCGTCAACACCATGCCCAGGGCAGTGCCAATCAGGTTGGAAAGCGTCACCAACCCGACGGCTGTGGCGCGTTCTTCGATAGAGAACCACTTGGCCGGCACTTTGGTCCACGCGTTCAACAAGAACGGCTGGGCCACAGCCACGCCAACAGTGCTTCCCAACGCAAGCGCATAGCTCGTTCCGGCCAGGCCGCGCAACAGGCCAAACAGCCCCATCAGCACAGCTCCAATGCTGACGGCGATGCGAAACCCGTAGGTGTCAATCACCCACGCCACCGGGATAGATAGAGGGATAAAGGCAATCATGAACGACATGGCAAACAGGCCAATCTGCAAATCAGAAACGCCGTAGAATTGCGCCGCCGGGCCAGTGATGGGCGCATAAGAAATCCAGAGTATCTGGATTGTCAGGTTGATGAACATGAACACGGCCAGCACTGCCCAGCGGTAACCATACAATTGGAATTTTTTCTCATTCATCGCTTTTCTCCCATCCGGTTAGAAATCTCGACCCGCGCCGACATGGGAATTGTACTCCTTTAACAGAATTTGGCGATATTCTATTGCCAATCCCAACAAAGATCAAAGAGCGTATCGCAAGACGGCAAAGAGTGGTAGAATCTAACTGCCAGACCCATCGAGCGGCGCAGGCATACCCCGCGCCGAGCTCTACCTGGCGGTGGGCAATCCGCAAAAGTATCACCGCCGCGCGCTAAACCTGGGCGCCATAGGATTGAGTGGGCTTGAGCTGCGCGACTGGGGCGATTGGGCTGCCTACAGCCTCGATCCTGACGGGCACGTCTTGGCCTTTGCCCAGGCCCATTCTGGAACAATATAATTCATGTACGCGGAGGTCAGTATGAGCCAAGCCAAGTACGTTCACACCAATCTCATCGCCCAAGACTGGCGGTCTCTGGCAGACTTTTACCAGCAAGTCTTTGGCTGTGTCCCGGTTCCGCCAGAACGCGATTTTCAGGGCAAAAAACTAGAAGCGGGGACCGGCCTGCCAGGCGCGCATCTGCGCGGAATCCATTTGCGCTTGCCCGGCTACGGTGATAGCGGCCCGACGCTAGAGATTTTCAACTACAACATTCTCGAAGCGCGAGCCAAGACAGCCGTCAATCGCCCAGGATTGGGGCACATTGCATTTTCGGTGGACGACGTAGCGGCAGCGCGGCAGGCTGTCTTGCAAGCGGGCGGGCGCGCAATCGGCGAGATCGTGACTTTGCAAGTTGCCGCTGGCGCACAGGTAACATGGTGCTACGTCACCGACCCTGAAGGAAATGTGGTCGAGCTGCAGTCGTGGTCAAGCTAGAATCTCCCCCAATATCACGCCGGTGGCTGAGCTTTAGACCGTAAGGCCGTCGTAAGCGATTTCATACCCGTGTTGCGCGGCCCAGCCCGCCAGTTCTGGGTGGACGGGGTTCCCTTCGTGAGCGATATGCGTTGCCAAGACGCGGGCCTGCTCGGCCAGCAAACCCTCCTGGCGCATACGGGCCACGTGCTCAATGAATTGGTGGGCGCTCAGATGATCACTGCCGGCTTGATGGGGGCCATAGGTATGATCGAGAATCACTACATCAAAGCGCAGCTTGCTCCGATGAAAGCCTTGCCATGTTTCTTCTGGCAGCGTCGCCGTGTCTATGCCATAAAATATGCATCTCTCATCAGCCTCAATAGCGTAGAGCAGTGGCTCTACCGTGGGGTCGTGATTTGCCGGAAACGCCGTCACTTGATAAGGTCCGCTAGCGAAGGATTGTAGCGCCTCTACCTGGTGAATTTCTAAATTCAGCCGCTCGCCTACTTCTGGGTCGAGTAGATTGGCTGGGGCGCAGTCCCTCTCTAAAAGTTGCGCCATCAGTCGTGTGGTGGCCGGCGAGGCATACAAGTGTAGCCGGGGCGCGCCGACCACGCCGTAGCCGGGGCTGCGCGAGAGCAAGTGAGAAGGATCAAGATGGTCGGCATGGGCGTGCGTTTGCAGGCAGTAGCGCACATTGGTCAGAGGACGCCCGTGCATAGAGGCAGCGGTCATAATGTCAGGGCCAAGGTCAATCAGCAGGTCGTCGTTGATCAACGCCGCAGAGCGCTTGCGCAAGCTAGGCCCGCCGAGCGCCCGCGCCCGCTGGCAGTTGTCACACCGGCAAAAGGCTTCCGGGTAAGCATTCGCAGCGGCGGTCCCCAGAAAGGTGATTATCATCTCTCTCTACTTGGTGTGACTATCATTGCCTGAAAGCCTGAGCGCATCCAATCGCTGCTTGTTCTCATAAGGCTGGATGAAGCAGACATAATCGTCTTGTGGGATTTCTGCGCCGATTCTAGCTTTCACTTCCTCAAACACGACCAAGCGTTGCGCTAGTTTCTCGCACGGGCAATGTTCGCATTGCGAGCAATTGTCTAACCCTCTTTCGATGACGCACGGCCTTACCGGGCAGCTTGTATCAATCAGCTTGGGATCGTCTGCCATGCAGCCGTCACAGCAAATCGCCGATGCCGGCAGCCGGAAGCCAAAGTATTTGAACCAGCCGTCGCTCAGTTTCTGTTGGTTGGAGGGATTCCGGGCGACATTGGGTTTATAGGCCAGGCACAGGTCGCAGCGATAACCGCATCTTGTCAAAATCGGTTCCATTTCACCCTCTCATTCTGCCCTCTATTCTATCGCCAACCCAGGCAAAGGTCAAAGAGCGGTGTCAGGATGAGCGACACTCACAAGTGCAGCGCAAGGATGACAAAGAAGGGCGAAATTGTCATTGGTAAAAGTTAGGTGGTATAATCAAGCACGCAATCATGGACATGAACATCTCTTCTGGACAAGCATCGCAGATTATGTGGTTGATGTGGCGCAAGCGGCAAATCAGCTACCAAAGCGGCCCATTGTGGCAGGTTATTCAATGGAAGGGTTCACTGTTCAGAAATACCTGGAGACGTTGAATTTGTAACTATGTCGCAACATTATAAACACCTGGGCATCTTTAGCGATTGGGTGGAAGAGGCGCGCCGGCAGCAGCCGCTCTTTCCAGTTGCCTCGCCTGGCCCAGAGACGCAGCGCCGTGTGCGTGAGGTCTTGGGGTTCTGCGCTGGGCCCGAGACACCGCTCGACGTTCAAATTGAACAAGAATGGGAACATGACGGGTTGATAGGCCAGGAAGTCTCGTGGTCGGTCGGTTATGGCCCGCGCACCCACGCCTACGTCCTCAAGCCCGCCGGGGCTGACAGGCCTTTGCCCGGTATCGTAGCGCTGCACGACCACGGCGGGTTCAAGTTCTATGGCAAGGAAAAAATCGCCGATGGGGCAACCGGGCCCTCGCTTGTGCTTGTTCAGTACCGGGAAAAGTATTATAGCGGCCGGGCCTATCCCAACGAGTTGGCCAAAGAAGGGTTTGTTGTGCTCGCGCATGACACGTTCCTGTGGGGCAGCCGCAAGTTTCTCCTGGAAGAAATGCCTGTCCAGGTTCGCGATGTTACCCACGCCGTGCTCCGCGCCGCGCCGCCTGACCCGAGTGTGCCCTTTGACATCGCCCAATACAACATGGCGGCAGACCATCACGAGCACTGGGTTGCGAAATACTGCAACATTCTGGGCACTATGCTGTCCGGCGTGGTCAGCCACGAAGACCGCATCGCGGTCAATTATCTGCTTTCGCGCCCCGACGTGCAATCGGATCGAGTCGGATGCATCGGCCTTTCGGGCGGCGGGAATCGCGCGGCGCTGCTCAACGCGACGCACGACCGCATCGCGGCGGCGGTGATTGTGGGGTTGATGAGCACCTACGCCGGACTGCTTGATCACAACATGTCGCACACGTGGATGCTGTTTCCGTCTGGTTGGGCGCGCTATGGAGAATGGCCCGACCTGGCTGCCTGTCGCGCTCCATCGCCGCTGATGGCGCAATACAACCTGGAAGATGATCTATTCACAGAACAAGGGATGCGCGATGCCGATGCGCGCCTGAAGGCGCACTATCAGAGCGTCGGCCAGCCTGAGGCCTACAGCGGGCAATTTTATCCGGGGCCGCACAAGTTTGACTTGGAAATGCAAAAAGCGGCGTTCGGTTGGCTAAAGCAAGTATTGGGACAAGTCTACCAGTAATGGTGTACCCGTTCGCGAATGTAACGGTCATAGATATATCGTGCTTGGGTCATAGTCTCATCAGAGAGCGCCGAGTCTGCAACCGTATAATTTTCTTCTGCCTGCGCCGGACGTTTTGCGCCGGGAATAGCGCAGGTCACAGCATCAAACATCAAAATCCAGCGTAAAGCGAACTGCACCATACTCATTCCCCTTGGGCAGATCGCCTCTAGTTCTTCAACGGCCTGCAGGCCAACCGCATAATCAACACCAGAAAAAGTCTCTCCACGATCAAAGGCCTCCCCGTGGCGGTTGAACCCTCGATGATCATCAGCAGTGAAGGCGGTGTCTGGTTTTAGCTTGCCTGTAAGCAGTCCAGAGGCCAGCGGAACTCGCGCCAGTATCCCCACCTTGCGCTTTTTGGCTTGCTCAAAGAAAAGCTCGGCGGGGCGATGCCGAAACAGATTAAAGATGATTTGCACACTTTGCACATTGGGGTATTCTATTGCCTTGAGCGCTTCTTCTACCTTTTCCACACTCACCCCATAGTAGCGAACTTTGCCCGCCTGAACCAAGTCATCGAGTATGCCAAAAACCTCGGGCATATAGTAAACTTGGGTGGGCGGACAATGAAGTTGAAGTAAATCAAGCGCTTCTGTGTCCAGATTCTTGAGGCTACGTTCCACAAAGGCGGTGAGGTTGGCGCGATTGTAACCTTCCGCAGTGTGTGGATCTAACCGCCGCCCAGCCTTGGTGGCAATGTAGAGGGTCTCGCGATGTTGGCGGCGCAATTGCGCCACTAGCCGTTCACTGCGACCATCACCGTAAACATCGGCCGTGTCAAAAAAGTTGACCCCGAGCTCAACGGCCCGGTTTAATGCCGCTAATGATTCGGTGTCCTCGACTGGCCCCCATGTTCCGCCAATAGCCCATGAGCCAAAACTCACAGCGGAAATTTTCCAACCTGTGCGTCCCAATTCTCGATACTGCATAGATTCACCTCCTCAATGTCATATTCTCTCACAAAGCTTGAGAGCAAAGAGAGCTTCGAGTGTAGTGTGAACATCATATTCTGGCCCATCATCACTTTGCCATTGGCCATTACTTTGTTGCAATGATAACAATCGGGCTACTGCCTCTATGATAAATGGATGGTTGACAGGCACTTGCACGGACCATAAAACAGATATCATCCAGGTCAGGTTGTTAGCAGAAAAATCTCTCAGTCTTGTTGCCAAGTATCTTGTCGTCTGCTCTGCTTGTTGCGCCAGACCAGTATAGCGCCATATACCAATCGCCAACCAATGGGTTTGCAAGAACGAAGGTAACTGTCCGCTGTGGTTCAGGTTGTTTGCTAAAAACAGTGCAGCCTTCCGAGCATTTTCCTGATAGGATCGAGATATCGCTAACCAGTATCCGCAGTTGGCCGTAAGGTATAGTTTAGCAGACAGCTCACCTGGTTTTGCCCATGGGGGAGCCATTTCCCCACCAGACTGTTCTTCTTCCCATGAGCCATTGCTCTTTTGATGGTGGGCGATAAAGGTGAACGCTTTGGCAATTGCTGCTTCACTCTTGCCGACGCCAAGTTGGTAAGCCTGCGCAAGGTGAAAACAAGTGGCATCTAGAGAACTGTATTTTTCTGCCCAAAAAGGGCTCCAGCTCCCATCCTGGTTTTGCAAAGAACAAAATTCTGCAATGATGGAAGGTGAGGCAGGTTGATCGAATAGCAAATAACTGAGCCTTGCTTGCTCAATCGGGTTACCATTATTCTGGACAAATTGGATGGCTTGTGTATAGCTCATTCGAAAGTCGTGAGCGACTACTTGGCATCAGAAGCGCAATACAAATACACGTTCTGGCCGATAAAGCCTGTATGAGCGAAAGCTCCTTTGTTGCGCTGCTCTTATTGTACTCCTTAAACAGAATTTGGCGATTGACCTGCGCGGATTTGTGCCTTATACTTGTCCAGGATATGGGCAGATATAATTCTCGCTCTATCCTGCAAAGGAGACCTATGAGTGTGTCGCAGTTGCAAGCCACACCCCCGGCGGCGCAAGAACCCGAATCGCGTTACCGCACCATTGCGGAAATTATCTTTGACTATGCCTATGTCGTCCGCATTGAGCCGGGCGGGAATATAGTCCTTGAATGGATATCTGATGCGTTTACTCGCGCCACCGCAATTGCCTTGGACAAGGCGGATACCCTCGACGCCTGGACAAGCTTCCTGCACCCTGACGACAAGCCCGTTTTTCTTCAGCACATACAAACTCTGCTTGCGGGCCAATCGGACGTGAGCGAGTATCGTATTGTGACACAAGATGGCGAAACACGTTGGCTGCGCGATTATGGCCGCTTGGTATGGGATTCGGCGGCGGGCGCGGCTGGGGAGCGGGGACGGGTGGCGCATCTCTATGGCGCAGCCCAGGATATCACGGAACACAAGCGCATAGAGCAAGAGTCAGCGCGAAACGCCCAAGAGCTGTCTCGCTCGAATGCCTTTATCGCCGCGTTGGGTCGAGTGGCAGCCCGGATCGCGGCCACACCCGATCCCGATCAAGTCATGGCAACCCTGGGAACTGAACTGGTGCAGCTTGGAATCAATAGCCTGATTGCCTTGTTGGTTCCAGGCGAGGAAACCTTGGTCGTCCGCCACGTCTCAATCGAGTCGAACCTCTTGGCGCAGGCCGAAAAGCTGGTTGGATTGACGGCGCGTGGTTTTCGCATCCCGCGCGAACGGTGGTCTCTCTATACCGATCTCGTTGAGCACCGGCACGCCATGTTCAGACAGGATGTAACATCATTCGCGTTGCCTTTGTTGCCCGGCGTGCCAGCGCAGGTGGTCAAGCACTCTCTCCGCTTGGTGGGCGTGAGCCCGGGGTTCCAAACCATTTCGCTCCCATTGACCGTTGAGGAAAGGACGCTGGGGATGTTGGTGATGTGGGGGCCAGACCTGCGCGAAAGCGATCTTCCGGCTGCCCTGGTCTTTGCCGGCCAAGTGGCAGCCGCGCTAGAGATGGCCCACCTGTTCCAGCAAGTTCAAGAAGCTGCCGTTCGCTTGCAAATGCTCTCTCGGCAGTTGGTGGAAGCGCAAGAGCTCGAGCGCCGCCGGCTGGCCCGCGAGCTGCACGATGAAATCGGCCAATGGCTGACCGGGCTCAAGCTCACCCTGGAACTGTATGATGGTTTGCCTGCCAGCGCCATAGATCTGAGCCAGGCCCAGGCAATGGTAACTGGACTGATGGCACGCGTGCAGGACATGTCGCTCGACTTGCGCCCGGCGATGCTAGATGATTTGGGCCTGCTGCCTGCGCTGTTGTGGCTTTTTGAGCGTTATATGGCCCAAACCCGGGTTAATGTTACGTGGGAACACAGCGGCCTGGAGCGGCGCTTTGCGCCAGAAATCGAGACGGCGGCTTATCGCATTGTGCAGGAAGCGCTTACCAACGTCGCCCGGCATGCTAAAACTGGCCGGGTAAAGATTCGTTTGTGGGCCGATCAGGACACGCTCGGTGTACAGATTGATGATCAGGGCGTTGGTTTTGAGCCTGAGGAGGCGCTGTCAAAGGCCGTTTCCAATGGACTGACCGGTATGCACGAACGGGCAGCTCTGTTGGGGGGACGCCTGACCATCGAATCAACCCCAGGGCGCGGTACCCACCTGGTGGCTGAACTGCCCCTGGCTGGCTCGGCGCATCCAGCGCAGGTGGGGGGCAAGTGACGATGATCAAAATTGTGCTGGCCGAAGATCACAATGTTGTCCGCCAGGCGTTGCGCGCCATGCTGGGAAGCCATCCAGATTTCGACCTGATTGGTGAGACGGGAGATGGGCTGGAGGTGGCGCCGCTGGTTGAACACCTGCGGCCGGATGTGCTGCTGCTCGACCTGATGCTGCCGGGTCTGAGCGGCCTGGAGATTACGCGACAGGTCAGCCAGCGAGCGCCCCAAACGCGCGTCGTCATACTCTCGATGCACGCGAACGAGGCCTATGTGGTAGAGGCGCTGGGCGCAGGGGCTATTGGCTACGTTCTCAAGAAATCCACCTCGGCTGAACTGGTGCGGGCCATCCGCGAAGCAGCCGTCGGCCGGCGTTATCTGAGCCCTCCCCTGTCCGAACATCTGATTGACGCCTATATCCTCAAGACCAGGTCTGCCAATGCGGCGGATTCTTATGATACCCTGACAGAGCGCGAGCGAGAGGTGTTGCACCTGGTCGCCGAAGGTCATACCAACGCCGAAATTGCGACCCTATTGTCCATCAGCGCCCGCACAGTGGAAATGCATCGTGGGCGCATGATGCGCAAACTAGGTCTTCGAAACCAGACCGACCTGGTTCGTTATGCTTTGCGCCGAGGGATTTTGCCCATGGAAGAAGAGTAAAGCCGAGACACTTACCGTAAACCCCGTATCTTTGGTACGGGGTTTTTGTCGTTTAAAACACCGTAGATATACGTATGGACAAAGCTCATCCGGCGTCCTACAATAGACCTTATCGGAAATAGCAGGATGGGCATCCCCATGCCCGTCATTATTTCCGATAAACTCTGGCTCGATGATATAGGGATTGTTCATGCGCACATTTGTGACCGGCGCGACCGGTTTCATTGGATCAAGTGTGGCGCGCGTGCTGTTGAAAGCTGGCTGCCATGTACGCGCGTTGGTGCGGTCCGGCGCAGATGAGCGCGCTATTGCCGGCTTGCCTATTGAGCGCATTGTCGGGGATGTGCGTGATGCCGAGAGCGTGCGCGCTGCGATGCATGGCTGCCAACACGTATATCACGTTGCCGCGCTGTACACCTACTGGACACATTGCCCGGCTGACATTTACAATACCAACGTGACCGGCACGCGCAATGTGTTGGCCGCCGCTCAAGCCGAGGGCGTGGAGCGCGTGGTCTACACCAGTTCGGTTGCCACCCTGGGATTGCCCGCCGATGGCTCTCCCGCTAACGAAGATACTTCCGCCACATTGGCTGACATGATCGGCGATTACAAGCGCAGCAAGTTTCTGGCCGAACAGATAGCGCTTGATTTTGCAAAGCAGGGTCTGCCGCTCGTCATCGTCAACCCCTCCACACCGATAGGCGCGCGCGATGTAAAACCCACGCCCACCGGCCGCATCGTGCTGGATTATATCACTGGTCGCATGCCGGCTTACGTAGACACCGGCCTGAACATTGTAGATGTAAACGATGTGGCTGTGGGACATTGGCTGGCGGCGCAAAAGGGGCAGGCCGGGCGGCGCTATATCCTGGGCAATCGCAACATGACGATGAAGGAAATTTTGCAGGCGCTGGCCCAGATTTGCGGACGGCCGGCGCCGCGGGTCCGCTTGCCTCTATGGGCAGCCACGCTGTTTGCCTATGGCGACACTGCCCTGGGCCATTTATTGCCGGCGCACATTCCGCGCGCCACGCTCGATACAGTCCGTCTGGCGCATAAGCAAATGTTCTTTGATTCGTCTCGTGCCGTGCGCGAACTTGGCCTGCCCCAAAGCGACCCGTATGAGGCTTTGCGCCAAGCCGTAGATTGGTTCCAACATTCAACCCTGGTTCGGAGTTAACTATGCCGCTTCCACTATCTGTCAATCTAAAGGTGGCTCGCCACATGGCGCTGGCCCGCTTACGTGGACATCCTGCGCGAGTGCCTATTGTTTTAATGCTTGAATTGACCCATGCTTGTAACTTGCGCTGCGCCGGCTGCGGGCGCATCCGTGAATATGCCGACACGCAGGCGAACCGTCTGACGCGCGAGCAAGCCCGCTCAGCCATAATCGAGGCTGGCACGCCCTTTGTTTCAATCAGCGGCGGCGAGCCATTGCTGCACGCCGACGCCCCCGCTATCGCCGCCGACGCCCTGGCCTTGGGCAAGGTGATTTACTTTTGCACCAATGGCTTGTTGTTGGCCCAAAGACTGGGCGAGTTTGCGCCGCATCCGCGCTTTTATTTTAACGTGCATCTGGATGGCCCGGCGCCAGTTCACGATGCGCTGACCGGCCTGCCCGGCGCGACCGAGCGCGCTTTGGAAGCTGTTCGCCGGGCCAAGGCGGCCGGCTTTGGCGTAACCACCAACACAACGCTTTACCGCGACACGTCGGTCAACGATCTAGTTGCGCTCTTTAGCCAGTTGACCGGCATGGGCGTGGATGGCTTGATGGTTGCGCCGGCCTTTGCTTATCAGGTGGGGGTGCAAGCCGGCACTCTGACCCGCGCCGAGGCGCGCGAGCGTTTCCGCGCATTGCGGGCCGGCTGGGGCGCAAAGAATTTGTACCACACGCCGCTTTATATGCAGTTTTTGAGCGGCGAACGCGAGCTGAGTTGCATGCCGTGGGGAACTGTGACCTACAACCCGCAAGGCTGGAAACGTCCATGCTATCTCCTCACAGATGCGCATGTGCCATCTTTTGACGAGTTGATGAACGATACCAACTGGGATGCTTACGGCCCTGGCAAGGATGCTCGTTGCGCCGACTGTATGTTGCACAGCGGCTTTGAGCCATCGGTTATGAACAGCTTGCGCAGCTTGCGTGACTGGGGGCAGATGGTTCGCTGGCAACTGGGAGGCTGAGGAAGTGAATGAACTCTCTGCTTCACTCCGCGCCGCCGTTGGCCGCAGCGTGGACTATTTTTTGCGCGCGCAACACGCGCCGGGCTATTGGATCGGTGAGCTGGAATCGAATGCGACCATCACGGCCGAGTATCTGTTCTTCCGGCGGCTCTTGAACCGGGTTGACCCAGAACGCGAACGGGCCGTGGCGCATGAATTGCTCACCTCGCAAATCAATGGCGGCTGGCCTCTTTACTATGGCGCTCCACCCGACCTGAACACAACCATCGAAGCATCCGTGGCCTTGCAACTGGCCGGCGTGCCGCTCGATGATCCGGCCCTGGCGCAGGCCGCCGAGCTTGTTCGCGCCAAGGGTGGCCTGGAGGCGGCGCGAGTTTTCACGCGCATCTGGCTGGCGCTGTTAGGGGCGCTGCCGTGGAATACCGTCCCCAGCATGCCGCCCGAGTTGATGCTTTTTCCCCATTCTTTTCCGCTCAGTATTTACCGTTTTGCCAGTTGGGCGCGCAGCACCATTGTGCCGTTGTTAATTGTCCTGGCACAGCCGCCGCGCTATGCCGGGCCGGCGCCACACGTTGATCAGTTTTATGCCGGGCCAGGCAAGCTTGCCCTGCCGCATCCCTCCTGGCTTAGCCGGCGCGCCGCTTTTTTGGCTTTGGATGCGATCCTCAAACGCGCGGATGGCTTGCTGCGGAAAAATCCCTGGCGGGCGGGCGCGCTTGAGCAAGCTCGCCAATGGATCGCGGGTCATCAAGAATCCGACGGAGGGTGGGGCGGTATCATCCCCGCTATGATAAACAGCACGCTGGCGCTGGCTACGTTCGATCATCATTACAACCCGGCTGTCGAAAAGGGTATTGCGGCAATAGATGGTTTTGGCATTTTGCGCGACGGCGCGTTTCGCTTGCAATCGTGCGTTTCGCCCGGTTGGGATACACCCTGGGTCATGCTGGCCCTGGCCCAGGCGGGCTTGCCGCGCGATCATCCTGCGCTGGGCTCTGCGGCGCGCTGGCTCTTGGACCAACAGAGCACGCTTTATGGTGATTGGTCGGTGCGCGCTCCTGGCGTGCCGGCCGGTGGCTGGCCGTTCGAGTTTGCCAATGCCAACTATCCCGACACAGATGATACGGCCTTGGTGTTGTTGGCCTTGCGGTGCGCCGACGTGCGCTCAGAGGCGGCGCAGACCTCTGGGCTGGCCTGGCTGTTGGGGATGCAAAACAGCGATGGCGGATGGGCTGCCTTTGATCGTGAAAATCACACCCAACTGGTAGAGCACATCCCATTCTGTGATTTTGGCGAGGTGCTCGATCCTTCCAGCGCCGATGTAACGGCTCATGTTCTGGAGCTGTTGGGCCGGCTTGGTTATAGCCTTGATGAGCCGCATGTCCGGCGCGGCCTGGCCTATCTCTGGCGCCAGCAAGAAGCAGACGGGGCCTGGTTCGGTCGCTGGGGGGTCAACTATGTTTATGGCACGGCGGCCGTGCTGATGGCGTTGGGAGCACTGGGGCTGGATGAGCGCGACCCGCGCATAGCGCGAGCGGCTGGCTGGCTGCGCGCCCATCAAAATGATGATGGTGGGTGGGGCGAATCATGTCTTTCTTACATTGAACCAGCCTGGCGCGGGCGCGGTCCCAGCACAGCTTCGCAAACAGCCTGGGCGGTGCTGGGCTTGCTGGCAATTGCCGCCCAAGAAGGTGTCGCTCAAACAGACCACTCGCTTGCCGGCGGCGTCAAGTGGCTGCTCGAGCATCAAAACGCCGATGGCACTTGGGATGAGCCTTATTTCACCGGCACGGGCTTTCCAGGCGACTTTTACATCAAATATCACGAATACCGCAACTATTTCTCATTGCTGGCGCTGGCAAGAGCGATGAATAAAATGTGCTGGTCACCAAGTGTTGGTGCAGCGACTGGTTTGGTTTTGAACCACAGAGGCACAGAGGGCACAGAGGATCCCTAATAAGCAAGCTCCGTGAACTCTGTGTCTCCGTGGTAAATTGCCTTTGTCCTCACCCAAGAGAGAGGCCAACCAGAATGTGAACAGGAGGAAACCATGTCTGAAAATATATTAGCTGGTGGGAACGGTGGAGACAACCACAAGGCCGACATCCGCGACTATGCGCCGGAGCAGCGCATGCTGCTGTTGCCGCACTGCCTGCGCCCCAGCCAAGATTGCCCTGGCAAGATGACCCGTCAGGGTTTGATGTGCGATGGATGCACGCGAACGGATTGCAAGATTCGCCCGATTCGAGAGGCGGCTATCAAGGCGGGCTATCTGAGCGTGTGCGTTGCGCCGGGTGGGCGCTTGGCGGTGCGGTGCGTGGCCGAAACCCGGCCGGCAGCCATTGTTGCCGTGGCCTGCGATAAAGAGTTGGCAGAGGGCGTGGCGGCGGTAAACTCTTTAGAGTGGGAGCACATGGCGCCGCCCATCATCCAGATTCCCCTGTTGCGCGATGGTTGTGTGGATACCGATGTGGATGTAGCCCAAGTGATTGCTGTGATTGAGAGCTAGGCATGGACGTATTGCGCCTGCTCGCCGGAACGCTCGTGCTGCGGCCCTATGTGTTTGTGTTTTTGTCAGTATACCTGGCGCTAGCTGTGCCATCGTGGGGCTGGCGGCGCACGGCGCTTTACACAGTGATGGGCTATATTGTGGCCTGGGCCGCCGAGTACGCCTCCACTCACGTCGGTTTCCCGTTTGGCCTTTATACCTATATCAGCGCGCCCACGCTGGAGAAAGAACTGTGGGTAGCCGGCGTGCCATTCATGGATAGCCTTTCGTTCGTCTTTCTCACGTTTGCTGGCTTGCAGACGGCGCGCCTGGCTGTAGAGCCATTGAAACGCGGGCCGCTTGGATGGTGGGATGTGCGCTGGGCCGAATTGGACCGGCCTCCTCATTGGCGCGCGTGGTTGTTGGCCGGTCTGCTGACGATGGGCTTGGATGTGATTATTGATCCGGCATCGCTGCGCGGCGACCAATGGTTTCTGGGGCGTATCTATTATTACCCTGGCGGCGGGCCATACTTTGGCGTGCCCATAGCCAATTTTATCGGTTGGGCGTTGGTGAGCTGGGCCATTACAGGCGTGTTCCTGGCGCTTGATGGGCGCTTCTTGCGGCCTCGATGGGGCAAGTGGCGCGGTTACCCGGCCGATGCATTATGGGGCGCGGGTTTGTTCGCTGGTGTGCTGGCTTTTAATCTGGCGGTCACGTTTGCCATCGGCCAGATTGCGTTAGGGCTGGTGGGTTGTTTGTGGGCGGCCCTCATGCTTGGCCCGATTGTTGCCAGAGTGCGGCGACAGCGCGCGCCAGCGCCTTGAGCTTTGGCTCGAGTTTCTTGACGCGTTGGGTCAGGCGCAGCAAATCGAGGGCCACGCGCGGCTGCGCTGCTAGTCGCTGGATCAACCGCCCTGGGCGCACCCGGCCAAACGCATCGAGCGCATCCCCCAAATCGGGCAAGCTTTCATGGGCCGCATCCAAAATCACTCGCGCGTGCACAAAGGGCAGCTTGTGCGCAGCGGCCCAGGCGGCCAGCGGAAAAGCTTCCATTTCCACGGCCAAGGCGTTGCTTTCCTGAACAGCCTTTTTGGCTTGCTGTGTCAGAAGCGGCGCGGCCACGGAAAGCAGCGCGCCCACTTGGCCTGGCAAGTTGGGTGGCGCAAGGGACAATCGCTGCCCATGAATATTTATAGCCGCATCGGCCAGCACACTATCACCTGCGGCCAGGTTGGGGCGCAAGCCGCCTGCCCAACCTATTAATGCCATGCTTCCCACCCAGCCTGATTTTTCCAACTGCTGGCACAGCGCCGTCGCGCGCGCCGGTCCCATACCGCACAACACCACTTGTGCGTCATTCACTAACCGCTCGGCGACGGCTGCCCGGATTGCTGAATATTCAGGGAGCGTCGGGGCGATGAGCAGAAAGGGCTGATACACAGGCATTTCTTTTTCGTGGTCACCTACTTTTTTGCCACACAGATCAAATGATGCCCCACGCCAAGCAATTCGGGCGCGGTGCAGACCTCTAGCTCCAATGCCTTTAATGGCTCCCTCTTTTCTTTGGGATACTCGCTTTGATCCCACGAGTTCACCAAGGTTGGCGTTGAAGCCATCTCTGCGATTTGGCAACCGGCGGCTTGCAGCAACCCACTCAGCTCGGCGACGGTGTAAAGATGGGCATAGGCTTCCTCGCCCGCTTCATACTCGTTCGCCGCGTATACTTGCATCACTTGGTCCAAATCTGCCTGGTCTTGATTCAAAAGCCACCGCACAAAGCCATACTTGGAATCGCAGCCGATGATCAAAATAGAGCCTGGTTTGGCAACTCGAACCAGTTCTCGGATAGCCCAAGGCCCCTTTTCGAGGACGTAAGACAGTACGCCTCCAACGCAGACCACAAAGCTAAACTGGGCGTTCCCAAATTGCTCCAGATTGCTCAGGTCGCCCTCGATCAGCTCAATCTTTTTACCCAAACCGGCCTGATGGATATTGGCCGCGGCCAGTTCCAACATCTTGGGCGAAATATCCAGCAGCGTGACTCGCTTGCACTGCCGGGCCATCATGATGGCGTTGATGCCCGCGCCGCCGCCCGCGTCGAGGACGACATCAGAAGCCTGGATATATCGCCGGATAAATTCTTTGGGGATCTCGTTGCGCAAAGAAAAACCTTTTTCGAACTCGTCTTCGCGCTCGGCGATTTCGTCATAGGCTGCCTTGATATGGTTAGGATTGTAGGCCATAATGCCCCCCTTGCATTTCTGTGCTTTTGAGCAATCTCAACGCATCCAGGGTGACCCACTTGCTGGGACGGTTGATCTTTTCCAGCGGCCAGGTGCGAGAAGCCGACCCGCACAGCCAGCGACCCTGATCATCTTGGCGAGACAGAAACAGCTTGAATAATCGAGTAAAACGCTTGTCGCGGGCCAAGCCGTGAGCGGCCAGGACCAATAACGCGCTGAGCAGATCCCAGCCACGCGGCACGCCAAAAGTGAGCCAGCGTTTGTGCTCGCCCTCAAAATCATAATCGGCGTCCAATAGCGCATTGGCCAACCGCTTCACTACTTTTCTGGACTGCGACGATTGCATATTTGCCGGGAGCGCCGTCAAGCCGTTGAGCGCGGCGATTGCTCCCCACAAACAGTCTCGATGTTGGTAGCGCCCGCAGTCAAGCGCGTTCTCAGCCGACATTGATTCGAGCCCAAAGGTAAACGCCTGCCGCACACGCGGATCATCGCCCAGGCCAAAGTAGACCAGGCATGGAAGGTGTTGGCCGGTGGTGCACGGAAAGATGCCGCTGCGTTGTTTCTTGGTCAGCGAAAAGCCGCCGCTGTCGTGCTGGCAAAAGCGCAGCAAGGAATCACAGCCTGCGTTCGTGCGCTTGTCTGGCTTTACGCCCAGCGTGTACAGCAAAGACAGCGCCCCCAATGTCCCTTGGGCCGTGTAGGGCTTGGTCTCGTCATCGCCCCAGTGGCCCTCGGGATGCTGGCAAGCAAACAACTCTTGCGCCAAGGGTTGCCGGGCGATGGCCGCCCTGGCTGCTTGTACCTCCGTGTCGCCGGCGGGGCGGCCAAGGATATCGGTCAGCGCCCAGTAGCGCACAGAAGGATTATCTGGCTCTAGCAGCCAGCCGAGTGGATCGCCTTTTAATTGTTCAGGTTGTTTTTTTATCACTCTCCCCTGCTTGTCCCTTCTTTTTGCGCGGTCACAAACCAGTTGTGTGGGATGCCGGGCATTTTGGTGGAAATGACGGGATAAGGCCAGCGGCCATGATTGGCATCCGGCTGACCGGCCTGGCTAAGCGTGACCTGCCAACCGCGCACACCCAAAAACTCTTCTGGATCGTCCAGTGTGCCAATCCAGGGCGCGCCCAATTGGGCCTGCATTTCAACCCATTGCTTTGTCAATGGAGAGCTCAGCGTGATGCTATTGACGATGTCAAAGCCCATCCAGCTTGCAGGCGCTGCCAGGCTCGTCACTTGGTCAAGAAGACGCAAAATGCTCTCGTTGGGGATATAGAAGAGAAAGCCTTCAAGCAGCCAAGCAGAGGGTTGGCGCGGATTAAAGCCAACTTTGATGAGCGGCTCTTCCCAGGGTGTAGTGAGGTTCACCGGGACGGTTTGCCGCACGCAGCTTAGCTGTGCACCGGCCAGGCCGAGAACCTGGTCTTTATGTTGCAAGACCAAAGATTGATCTAGCTCAAATAGGCGTGTCTGTTCGGGCCACTTGAGCCGAAAGGCGCGCGTATCCAACCCCGTTGCCACCAGCACAACTTGAAGAATTCTGTGTTGGAACGTGATCCGTTGCATAAAGTCGTCGAAAAAGCGGGTCCGCAAGACAATCGGAGAGACGCTATCTGCCGAGCGGGACTCTATCCACTCTTGGCCTTCTTTGCCCGCCAGCGCGGCTGCCCAAGGGTCGTTGAACAAGCTGTCTTGGCGCTCGCTCTCTCTCGCGCGTACTGCGGCAGTCCAGCGCGCAGTCATTCCTAGCAATTGATCCGGTGTGGCCTTTAACATTTTTCCCTCCCCAATATCGCCTTTACTTGCATTGGTTGACTTACTGGGTTGCCGAACTTGTTCGGCGCGAGTATGCCCCGCCAAGTTGAGGATTCCAGCCATAGGGCGAAATTTCAACTGTTCAAGCCATCCTCCATTTTATCCCAATTCCAACAAAGGTCAAAAGATGCCGCGCATGGTAAAATTGTCACAATGTTCAGCTTTCTATCTTCCAGGACGCGCACCAGACGCGGCTATTGTCACACGACGATCAAGGGTTCACGCCCCATCGTGCTGATGCTTGTCTTGCTGCCTGCCGTGCGGCTCTTGGGGTGGATGGAGGTATGGGTTAATCTACCGGCCCAAGTTGTCATTGCCGTTAGTGCTGCCACCCTCTTGTTCGCGCTGTTCTTGTTTGGCCCGCTTCACGAGTTCATTCACTGGGCCGGCTATCGCCTGATGGGTGTGCCTGCCGCGCATTTGCGCGTTCACTACAGTTACATCCAAGTCTATGGCAAACTCACCTTTCGCCAGTGGGCGATTGCAACCATTGCGCCCGTGTTGCTTGCACTTGTGCCTCTGGTCATTAGTTGGCTCGTCGTTTTGCCGGCGCTTGGAGCATTGTTCGAGTTTTACGCTTGGCTGGGCCTGGCCGGGTTATCGGCTGATTTCTCGTGGATTATGGCAGCCGCTCACATTGGCTCTCAGGGTGTTTATTGGGATCGTGGCCGGTGTCTGCACATTGTCCACTGTGCTGGGCTGTGACCGCTGTGGCACGCGGAAAGAGTAGGGGGTCTGGCTGTTTTATGTGTGTTTTGCAGGTTGCTTTAGCCGGCGATAGTGTCGTTGTTGCTTGGCTCGATTGCCGCAATCTTTGATATCGCACCACCGCCGGCTGTGGTTCTTGCTCTTGTCCAGAAAGAGCCAGCCACAGCCGCGGTCGTCATTGCATTGCCCCACTCGCGCCAGCCACTTGTCTGAGGTCAGCAGATCGGCGGCAGAGCGCGCTATTGGCCAAAGCATGCGGTCCAGGGCTATTTTATCACTGACCCACCCCCACCGAAAGCCGTTCGCTGTCAAGATGACCTGTGCTTTTGATAGCGCGTAGGATAAGGCTCTATTGATGATTCCCAGGTCGGTTTGCGGCAAGATGCGTCCGTGCGCCTGCGCCGAAAAAATGCGATAAATGGCCTCGCGCAACTCGATGGCTCGGCCAAGCACCTGTGATGCCTGCTCTGGATGATGGCCTGCTTCTTTGTTCAACTCTCTAGCCTCAGAGGCCAAGATCAGTCCCTTGCCCCCTGCCCATTTCACCAAGTCGGCATAGTTATTCAATTGCTCTTCTGGATGCTCACTGGCGTGCCAGTCGGCGGTGTTGCTAAAGTCCAGGCATAACTCTAGTGTATCTGGAATGGGTATTTCTTTTTGCTTTTTCATGGCTGAGATAATCCTTACATAACCTTCAAAAACAACTTGACAGGTTATAATTCATCTGTTACAATATAACCATCAATTAAACTTTAGCAGGTTACTAGAGAAATGTCAAGCTGTCATTTTTAAAGAAAGCAGGTGCAAAATGGAGCAATTGATTCAAAGGCTGGAGCTTTACCTGGAGCAATGTGGGTTTAGGGGACGAGTTTTGTCTATCCAGCGCCTTGCAGAGCTGCAACGCGAGCTTGAGAGCCGGCATACTTGCGGCCCCTTGGACGAGACATTCTACCAGGAGCGATTGGCCTTTTTTGAATTCAGGCCTCCGCTTGATTTTCTTGCGGCTACATCGCTCATTGTGGTGGCTGTGCCGCGCCCTCAAACTTTGGTCAGCTTTACTTGGAATGGAAAAACATTGGAGCTTACCTTACCTCCAACTTATTGGGGTCATCGGGAGATTTCTCGCCAGGTGGAAGACCTTCTTGCAAGATTCTTGGCTCCAGAGGGATACGGTGTTGCTTTGGCCAAATTGCCGCAAAAGCTTGTCACTGTGCGCAGTGGATTGGCCGAGTATGGGCGGAATAACATTGGCTACGTTTCTGGCATGGGAAGCTTTTTTCAGCCGGTCGTCTTTTACTCTGACTTGCCTTGTCATCAAGACACCTGGCGCGAGCCTCGCATGATGGATAGATGTCAGGATTGTCGAGCCTGCCTGATTCAATGCCCCACCGGGGCGATTACCGCTGAGCGTTTCCTGCTCCACGCTGAGCGCTGCATCGTATTTCACAATGAAAGGCCGGCCAAGCATCCGTTCCCCGCCTGGATTGACCCGGCAGCGCACAATTGCGTGATAGGCTGTATGGTCTGCCAACAATACTGCCCAGAGAACAAGCCATTCCTGAGGTGGTTTGAGGGCAATGAAGAATTCTCTCACGAGGAAACCGCTCTGCTCTTGGAGGGCGCCTCACGCGATCAGTTGCCCGCTGCCACAGTGGCCAAGCTAGAACGGCTCGAGTTGATAGACGACCTGGCTGTTCTGCCTCGCAATCTGTGGGTCTTTTACAAAGAAAATTAGGCGGGTCGGCGTAGCCGACCCGAAAATGACGGCAACCCAATGGCAAAACAGGCAAGTAGGGGACATTGGGCAACAATCCATTATGGGTGTGTTTCATTTCAGTTGAAAGAAACCAGGTTTTTCCGAAAAACCTGGTTTCTGGGCCGCCGTTTCAACTCATTTGAAATACACCCATCCATTATATGGGATCTTTTCTATCGGCTATAGGGCGGAAATCCAAAGATTGCTCCCTGTATGATAGGGGTGATATACACAGCCTGGTCCATCGTCATGTACAACCCGCGTTCTCCGCCGGTTGCGCGCCGATATTCTTTGGCGTGTTCTTCTGACCAGAAGAATACAGATTTGCGTCAGAATGCGTCAATGATGCTGGGATCCTCCAGCTTGTGCAGGTCCACCATGGGGACATGGACCAGCGGCTTGGCTCCTTCCTCCATGACGCGATAGCCCAACTCGCTATCCATTTCGATGTGAATCGGCTGACCGCAGTGCGCGCACGATGTTTCGATGCTAAAGGATAAAGCTTCTTTTCGCAATTGCCCTTGCACGAAGGGCGTCGCAATCGCGTCAATCGCTCAAGCGGCGTATACCCGCTCGCCGGTGCTAAAGGTGACGTGATGCGGCGTGCGGTCAACTGTCACGGGATAGGCCCACGTAACGGCTCTCTGTTCATTTCTGAACAGAAACGTCATATGAGTCTCCAGGTCGTCCAAGATGGATACGACCTGAGCCAGGGGTAAATCCAGCTTTTGCGCGATGAACTCGGGCGTCAGCGGCTTGCCAACCCGGGGTATTTCGGTTACAACCAGGTCACGCACCCAGTGATGCGCCTCGGTCATAAAATCAAGGTCGGCATCCCCCCGCACCTGGCTTTGCCACACGGGACGCGGGATGGGGAGCATGGTGCGCCACAGCCCCAAGAGCATGCTGTCGTCCAATCCCAAATGGGCCGCAATCCCTCCGCCAATGACGCTTCCTGTTGCCACACCGGCAACCCTAAGAAATGTTCTGCGATCCACTTTTCTTTTGGTCATATTTGATCTCCTTTGACTTGATTTCTATTACACCCAATAGACATTATCGGGAATAATCTTTTTGCCACGAATTTCACGAATTGACACCAATTTCCCAATACATTCGTGAACATTTGTGTAACACCTGCACGGCGCGCAGGCGCATGTGTTCGTGGCTAATTTCCGATAAACTCTAATACCCGTGAACGAATCTTTTTAACGCCTAGTCGCCAAGATGCAAAGGCGCAATTGGCCCATCGCTCAGTCGGACTTTCTTCAACTCCCCAGGGCAACTCGACCTGGTGCGCGCGCAGCCGCTCGACTGCAGCATCCATGTCCTCCACGGCGAACGCCACGACAGGGAATTGGGATAGACTGACAACAGCAATTTTCACGCTTATCACAGATTTCCTTTCTTTTCTAATTGTGTCAGCGTCGGGACAGCCAATGCCCCCGCGCTCATCAAGAGCATCACGCCGCCGGTCAGCAGATACCACCAACGTATTCCCATCGCGTTGGCTGCCGGACCGGCAATGGTCAGCCCCAGTGGCGACATTAGGTCCATCCCGCTTCTTGCCAATGTGAACACACGACCTTGGATGTGCGGGGGAACGACCGCCTGCTGAATTGCCTGGAACGAGCCCATGACCAGCGGCGCCAGAACGCCCGCGCAAAACATTGCCCCGATGGCTGCCCAGAAAGCGGTGTTGGGCAACACACCGACGGCCGCCATGCAAGCGCCCATCAGCGAGATGCCCCCCAAGACGGTCACGATTCGGCGCTTGAAACCACCCCACACGCTGAGCAGCACTCCACCAGCCAACATCCCCGACCCTGACGCTGATTGCATCCAGGCCAACTCGAATGCGCCGCCGCGAAAATACTGGGTCACCACGATGGGCACCAGCGCAAAGGCCGGTGTTGCCAGCAGATGCAGCAGCGAAATGACGGCGATTAAAAGCGCCAATCCACGCCAGTTCCACACAAAATGGATCCCTTCACGCAAATCTGACCCCACAGACGGGCGCTGCGCCTCTTTTCCGGCGCGCGCTGGCCGTGGAATGTGAACAAAGGTTAACGGGGCGATGGCCAATAGCGCCGTCCCCACATCAATCATCAGAATAGTCGAGAGCGGCGCAACAGCCAGCAGCAGCGCCCCCAAGGGAGGCATGGCAATGTTTGCCAAGCCGCGCAGCGCTTGGCTCATCCCGGCCACGCGCGAGAGATGGCGCCCCGGCACCATCAGCGTTGTCGATGCCTGCATGGCGGGCCAATGAAAAGCCCCACCCAGCGCGCGGATAAACATTAGAACGTAGAGGTGCCACACCTGTGCAATGCCAAGCGCAAAGAGGCCGGCCAGCGCGAGTGTCGCCAACGCAATCGTCCCATCGGCAGCCATCATCACAACGCGCCGATCCCACCGATCAACCAGCGCGCCGGCAAAAGGGCCCAGAAATACAGGCGGCAGCAGGCCCACTAATGCGGCGATTGCCAGCGTCGTCGCAGAGCCACTCGCCAGAGTCAACCACCAAATCAAGGCGAACTGTACCAGCTCGCTGCCGAGCAGAGAAACAGCCTGTCCCGCAAAGATGATGAAGAAAGGTGCCAGTGACTGGGATTTATTAATCGCATCTATGTCGGCGCTTGTTGCCATTTTTCCTCTGACATGACGTATCGCTAGCAGGCTGTCGGAGAGCGGGCTGGTAGGCTCGTAGTGCGCGCTTTAGCGCGCTAAAGCGCGCACTACGAACGGCCCTCTCCGACAAGCTCCTAGAGCAAGCATAGCAGATTGGTCAAGCGCATGGTAGTGAATCCGATAACAACCTGTAGTGATTCCAGTCATTTGCCGATATGACTCTGGTCACATGGGGATGTGACGAGGCTCTGTATAGTTTGAGCGGAAAATCGGATATAATACGAACTATGGAGCATACGACACTGGAATCAGGCGCGCTGCCCGTTTTCAGGCTCTTTGCCATTCTGTGGTTGGGGCTGTTCCTGCTGGGCGGCGGTATTCTGCTTGCATCGGAAGCGTTCTCGCAAGAGGCTCTTGTCTTTTACCTTGCTGGCATCGCCAACGCGCTTGTCCTGCTGGGCTATCTCATGTGGCCGCGCTTGTCACGCTACCTGGGAAGCAGGTACTTGCTCGTTGGCATCGTCATCGCCTCTGCCGGGCCAATCGTTATCAGCCGTTTGGTTTCGCTCTTGCCCTTCCATTCCTCAGGCGCTCGGTTTCCCCTTGATACCTGGCCCCTGGCCGCGATCTTGTTTGTTCCTCTGGTCATCATTGCCTGGCAGCACCCCTTGCGCGATGTGATTGTGTACTGCCTGGGCACTGCTTTGCTAGACCTGATTCTGGCTATTCCAGTGGTCAGGGGTGATGGCCTGCTCTTTCTTTCCACTGCCCACAGTATCCTTGGCCGGACGCTTTCGCTCTTGCTGGTAGGCTACATGGTCGCCCGCATCATGAAAATCCAGCGCCAGCAGCGCCAATCGCTGGCCGAGGCAAACACGCGGCTGACCCACTATGCCACGACGCTCGAACAACTATCTACCACGCGCGAGCGCAATCGCCTGGCGCGCGAGCTGCACGACACGCTGGCCCATACCCTGAGCGCCGTTGCCGTGGAACTGGAAGCAGTGGATTCGTTATGGGAGCTTGACCCGGTTCAAGCGCGTGCTCTCTTGCGACGCTCGCTGGCCGCCACTCGCGCCGGATTGACCGAAACCCGCCGCGCGTTGCAGGCCTTGCGCTCCAGTTCACTGGAGGACCTGGGGCTGGCGCTGGCGCTCCGCCAGCAGGCCGAAAAAGCCGCCGAGCGCGCCAACCTGGCGCTCGAGTTCCAAGTTCCAGAACGCCTGGACAATTTAGCGCCAGATGTGGAGCAGTGCATTTACCGCGTCGCGCAAGAGGCCCTGGCAAACGCCGCCCAACACGCTCAGGCCCGGCGTGTCCAGCTTTGCCTGCTGCGGGAGCACAATCGCCTCGTGCTGAGTGTGTCTGATGACGGGCGCGGCTTTGATGCGGGGAGCGTTGACGCCGCGTCTCACCTGGGGATACGGGGAATGCAGGAACGCGCCGAAGCAGCGGGAGGCAGCCTGGAAATTACGAGCAACGTAGAGCAGGGCACTAGGGTTCGCTTGAGCGTGGAGGAAAAACTGTGATTCGTATCCTGATCTGTGACGACCAGGCTATTGTGTGCGAGGGGTTGCGCGCTATCCTCAGCACAGCGCGCGATATTGAGGTGGTGGGGGCAGCCAGCGATGGCGCGCAGGCGGTAGAGATGGTCGCCGAGGCGCGGCCCGACGTGGTCTTGATGGATCTCAAGATGCCGGCGATGAACGGCGTCCAGGCCACCCGCCTGATTCGGGAGCGCCACCCCGAGGTGCGCGTGCTGGTGCTCACCACCTACGACGCGGATGAATGGGTATTTGACGCTATCCGCAGCGGAGCGGCCGGCTACTTGCTCAAGGATACGCCGAGGGAAAAACTGATCGAGGCGATCAGAGACACTGCCGAGGGCAAGACCCCCGTTGATCCAACCGTCGCCGGCAAGCTGTTCGCGCAGGTGGCGCACAGCGCCGCGCCGCCCGATACATCCGTCGCCGATAGGTTGAACGAGCGCGAGCGCCAAGTCTTGGGTCTGTTAGCGCGCGGATTGACCAATGCCGAGATTGCCGGGCGACTGTATCTTTCGGAGGGCACGGTGCGCAACTATGTCAGCGCGATCCTGGACAAGTTGGGTGTTGCCGACCGCACCCAAGCCGCCGTGCTGGCGCTGCGTTATGGATTGGCTGACTTGGGTTCAGAGGGCGTCTGAACTATGATTTCCAAGTAGGTTAACGCCTCACTGTAATCTGGAAAAGCCAGAAACACCCCCTTGACAAGAAAGCAGATGTTTGCTATCATATCTATGACTAGATAAACAAATTGGTCATATAGTTGCGGGGAAGTTATGCCTAGAGGTTTTTCGGAAAAAGAAAAAACTGTTATCCGCGACAAGCTGCTGGAAAAAGGTCGAGAGTTCTTTATGACCTGCGGCATCCGCAAGACGAATGTCGAAGACCTCACCCGCGCAGCCGGCATTTCCAAGGGCGCCTTTTATGTTTTTTTTGATTCAAAGGAAGAATTGTTCTTGGAAGTGATTGAGCAGTTTGAAGCCGAGTACCGCGCCGGATTGTACGACTTTCCCATAGATCGCCGCCGGTCTCCCCGACAAAATTTCAAGCGTATGTTGCGCACGGCGCTCACCGAATGGAGCAAGAATCCCTTGTTCAGCAAGCTTGATCAGAGCGAGCTGGCTGCCCTCATGCGCAAGTTACCGGAGGAGAGGATTCAGGCTCACGCTCGCAGCGACGATGTGTTTGTGGCGCAGCTTGTGGAAAGGTGGAAGGATCAAGGGGTCAAGATTGAAGGCGAGCCGGTGGGGGTATCGGGACTGATGAAGGCATTGTTCTTTGTCAGCCTGCACAAAGACGATTTCAGCCAAGATGCCTACCCTCAGACGATAGAATTGCTGATTGATTTGGTGGTGGCCTATCTGGTGAAGGGGTAATCTATGTCCAAGATCAAGATAAGCGAAAGCTTGCTTCATGGCCAGGTGTCGCCTGGCTTTGAGCCAGTGCAGGCGGAATTCAGGCGGAACTTTGCCGAGCGAGACGAGCTGGGCGCGGCCTGTGCTGCCTATTACAAAGGCCAGAAGGTAGTGGATTTGTGGGGCGGCTATCGCGACCGCCAGACGCTAGCGCCTTGGGAAGAAGACACACTGGTATTGGTCTTTTCCTCCACCAAAGGCTTTGCCGCGATGGCGGTGGCGGTGGCTCATTCGCGTGGCTGGTTGGATTATGAAGAAAAGGTCGCTGCCTACTGGCCCGAGTTCGCCCAACAAGGCAAGGCCAATATCACCGTCCGGCAGCTCTTGTCGCATCAGGCCGGCCTTTCGGCCATTGACCAATTGGGCATCCAGACCTTATCTGACCTGGATACGCGCGCCGTGGCTGATGCGCTAGCCAGGCAAAAACCAGCCTGGGAGCCAGGCGTCCGGCAAGGTTATCACTGTTGGAGTATCGGCTGGTATACAGGTGAGCTTGTCCGCCGGGTGGATCCCCAACATCGCAGCCTGGGGCAATTCTTTCAGCAGGAAATTGCCCAACCGTTGGGAATCGAGTTTTACATCGGCCTGCCGCCCGAGGTGCCCGATTCGCGCATTGCCACCATCAAGGGAGTTAATCACCCACTCCAACTGGCTTTGCACTTGAACGAAATACCCTGGTCGTTTTTCAAGGCCTTCTTAAATCCCAGGTCACTTACCTGGCGCAGCATGGCGGATCCAAAAATGTTGCTAAAACACGACAACTTTAATACCCGCGCGCTCCGCTCGCTGGAAATGCCGGCGGGCAACGGCATCGGCCAGGTGCGCGGTATGGCCAAGGCCTATAGCGCCTTTGCAAATGGCGATAGCGCGCTCAAGCTTGGACCGGAAACAACCCTAGTCCTCAGCCAGCCTGCTCAGGCGCCGGCTGCGGGCTTTTATGATGAGGTGCTTTGCGTGCAAGTGGCTCTTTCGCTTGGCTTTCTGAAATCGTCTTCGGTCTATTCGTTTGGCAGCAGTCACAAGGCTTTTGGCTGCCGCGGGGCGGGCGGCTCTTTCTGTTTTGCCGACCCTGACGCCCAAGTCGGTTTCGCCTATGCTATGAATCGGATGGGCTATACAGCCTTTGACGATCCGCGCGAAAAGGCTCTGCGCGATGCGCTGTACCAGTGTCTTGACCGTATGCAATAGCGCGCACATACAAGACAGCTCGCCCGCGTTTGCCAACCGGCGCAATCGCGCCCATCTCTCGCAGGCAATACACCATCTTTTGCGCCAGCCAGCGCGGTTGGCCCAGTGCCGCCAGATCCGAAACTGTGAATGGCTCGTCCAGGCCATCTGGGATCAACGCCATCCAATCTAGCGGGCTTTTAAATAGTTGGCAGCCCACAACTTGCAGCAAATGCCGCTCGTGTGCCACCCAATCCTTGCGCCGCCGTCTTTGTCTACCCGTGTAACAGCGGATTTCTTCTTCTTGAATGAACAGCACCTCGGTGGAAAAGTTGGGTTCGGCCAGCAACTGGGGCAAACTCACCAGCTCTTCAAAAACCTGCTCAATCACGCCCTGCTTGGGCGATTTGCGTCGACTGGAACGGCTGCCATCCTGGGCTAGTTTGACAATCCACTTTTCACGCGCAAGCGGGTAGACCAGCCGCACCGGGTGGTGTGGCACAAGCGTGAGCAGCTTGGGCTTGATGGCCGCAAAGTTGCGCGTCTGAACCTCTATCAGCAAATCGCCGCGAACAATGTCAATGATATAGCCATCCACCCTGGCCTCAAGTTGGTCGCCCGGCTGGGCGTACCACGCCTTCAAGGCGGCATGCAGCGGCTTTTCGCTCATGACGCAGACCTCATATAGCTTGCTCCTTGAACTGGCTGACGTAGAGGTGATGGTAAAACCCGCACTATCGGAAAACAAAAAGTGTCTTGCAACACCAAGCCCAGTTTTTGGCGGTTGGCTTCCAATGACATGTCTTTGATAACGGGCATGTCGGGCTGGTAGCCGAAATGAACGTGCTCAAAGCGCACGCGGCCGTGGAGTGAATCCAGCGATAGCGCACCCGGCGCATCTTGCATTTCGGGCGGGGTGTCAATGACTTGAAACACTCGCTTGGCCCCGGCCAGCGCCGCCTGAATCGAATTGTACATATTCGCCATCGCCACCAGAATGCCCACCATCGAGAGCACGCTGGCAATGAGCGCCGTGACGTTTTGGGACACGGCCTGATTGACGGCGTCATTGACGGCGTCATTGACGGCATCAATATCATTCGACTGGCGCTCACAATAGACAACACGGCATGACAATAACAGCCCGTCTTGTTCTACCTGGACGCGGCCAAAATCTGGCGGATGTGTTTTTTGAGCAGGCACAAGCGATTGTACCACAGGCGGCATAACGCGCAACGTGCAACACAAGCGGACAAGCAATGCTCGTTTTTTTATCCCCTGTAATGTGTTTCCTGCATCCCTCGTTTTTTCTTTAGGTAATCTTTAGGTTCCCTTGAGCTAAACTTGAGGCAATCCCAACGACTTTGCTATATCCTGTGAGAATAGCCGGCGTGGCATAGTGTTTATTTGTGGAGGAAGCAGATGAAAATCAGCGATTGTATGAAACAAGACGTGGTATCTATCTCGGCCTCAGCCAGCATTGGCCAGGCGGCGGCGCTTTTCGCTGTGCGTCGCATTGGCACACTGCCAGTGGTAGATGCCGCCGGGCGGCTGGTGGGCCTGCTGCAACTGCGTGACCTGCTGGCGCTGATCATGCCTGATTTTGTGCGGCTGATGGAAGACTTTGATTTTGTCCAGGACTTTGGCGCGGTCGAGACGCGGCAACCATCGCCAGAGATGCTGGCTCGATCGGTGCGGGAAGTGATGCAGCCTCCCATCTCTGTGGACAAGAACTGCGGCCTGCTGCGCGCCGCCGCGCTGTTGCGCCAGCACGAATTGTTGGATATGCCGGTGGTCACCTCCGACGGGCTGTTGGTGGGCATCGCTTCGCGAGTAGATATTGGAGCGGCGCTTTTATCCAGTTGGCGAGCCGCTTCAAAGGATAACCAGCTATGATGCCCCTCATTTTCTCCAGCCTGATTTTTGGCGTCAGCCTATACCTGATCTTTTCCGAAAAGCTCAATCGAACCATTACCGCCATTGCGGGAGCGGCCGTGATGGTTGGGCTGGGAATGGCATTCGGCTTTTACTCTGAAGAAGAGGCTATTGCAGCTATTGACTTTGACACGCTGGGGCTGCTGCTTGGCATGATGATGCTCATTGCGCTGCTGGAACCCACTGGCTTTTTTCAATACCTGGCGATCTGGGCCGCGCGATTGTCACGCGGTCAGCCAGTGCGTTTGTTGGTGCTGCTTGGCACGGTGACAACGGTGCTTTCAATGTTTTTGGACAATGTCACGACTGTCGTGCTCATCGCGCCGGTGACAATCCTGATCAGCGAGATTTTGGGCATGAGCGCCATGCCGCTGCTGATGGCCGAGGCGCTGCTTTCAGATACGGGCGGTGTAGCCACTCTCATTGGAGATCCCCCTAACGTTTTAATTGCATCGGCCGCCGATCTATCCTTCAACGATTTTCTCACTCACACCTTGCCGGTTGTGGCAGTGGCCTGGCTGGCTGCCCTATTGCTCCTGCGCTATCTCTTTCGCGCTGAACTGGCGCAACGTCCAGCCGACGCCGAGGCCTTGCTGAAACTGGACCCGGCCCAAGCCCTGCACGACAAGGTAACGGCGCGGCGGGTGCTCACTATCTTGGGCGTGGCTATCTTGCTGTTCTTTGCCGAGGAGAGCTTGCACCTCACCCCGGCCTACATTGCCACCAGCGCCGCCGCCGCCGCGCTGGTTTGGGTGCGTCCGTCCATTAGCGACACGCTCAAGCGAATCGAGTGGAGCGTATTGATTTTTTTTGCCGCTTTGTTTATGATGGTAGGCGGCATGGAGGCAGCCGGCGTGCTGCACGGTGTGGCCCTGCTCATTATGCATATCCGGGGCATCCCACCGGTGTGGCTGGGCGTGATATTGCTCTGGATTGTTGCAATATTATCCGCTGTGGTAGATAATGTACCCATCACGATTGCGCTCATCCCGGTGATTCACGAGCTGGGCGCGGCCGGAGTGCCGGTGTATCCGCTGTGGTGGGCGCTGGCGCTCGGCGCTGGCTTTGGCGGCAATGGCACCATCATTGGCTCGACGGCCAACATTGTAGTCGCCTCGCTGTCCGAGCGAACCCGCACGCCCATTACGCCAATATTGTGGAACCGGCGCGGGCTGCCGGTGATGTTGGTCACGTGCACCATCGCCAGTCTTTTATTTGTGTTAGCTTATCCATTGTTCACCCGGTAATGACAGGAGGCAAAGATGTATCTGCTAGTCTGCGTGCTGGATAATCCTTCACACTTGACCGCCGTATTGGATGGCTGGACTGAAGCTGGTGTGCTGGGCATCACCGTGCTGGATAGCACCGGCGTTCAACGCATCCGGCAGCGCGCCGGTCAAGAAGACGTTCCGCTATTTATGGGCTTTAGCCGATTGCTGCGCACCGATCAATACAGCCACAACACCTTGTTCGCCGTTGTTCAAGATATGGACGCCGTCAAGCAAGCAGTCGCCGCAACCGAGGCGGTTACTGGCGACTTGGCCGGCCCGCACACCGGCGTCTTGTTTGCGCTGCCGGTAGAGGCAGCCTGGGGCCTACCCAAGCAATATGGTGCAGCAACCGAGTGATGGAGGGGGCAATGGCCTGGATAGTCTTTGTTGCAAGCTCTGTCGTCATTGTGCTGGCCGCCATCAAGCTGGCCAAATACGGCGACGTGATTGCCGTGCGCACGCGCCTGGGCGGGATGTTTGTCGGCGCGCTGTTGCTGGCGGGCGCTACTTCATTGCCGGAACTGGTCACGGCGATTAGCTCGATCAAGCAAACAGTGCCCAATCTGGCGGCGGGCAATTTTTTCGGCAGCAACATGGTCAACATGTTCTTGCTGGCGGTGTTGGATTTGCTCAATCAACGCGCGCGCATCTTGCGCCAGGTGGCTTTTACCCACGCGCTGACTGTTGCGCTGGCTTCGCTGCTGATTGGCTTGGTGGTATTCTTTATGCTGGCAAACATTACTGGGCAGATCGGCTGGATTGGCATAGACAGCCTCATTGTAATGCTGACCTACGTCGGCGGCGTGCGCCTGATTCAGCAGCAGGGCCAGCAATCGGGCGCGGCCATCGAGCCAACTCACGAGCCAGTGCCCACTCACGTTCCGAGTTTGAAACGCGCCTTGTTCGGCTTTGGCGCGGCGACAGCCGTGCTCATCGTCGTCGTGCCCTACCTGGTCTCGTCCAGCGCCGAGATTGCCACTATCACCGGCTTGGGCACGGGCTTTGTCGGCGCGGTACTGGTGGCCTTTGTCACCTCGCTGCCCGAACTGGTTGCCGCGCTGGCCGCCGTTCGGCTGGGCGCGTTTGACATGGCGGTGGGTAATTTGTTTGGCAGCAATGTGTTCAACATGTTTGCGCTGGCGCTGGTGGATGTGTTTTACACACAAGGGCGCTTCCTTGGCGCGATTGACCCAGCATTTGCGCTAGTGGGGCTGTTGGGATTATTATTAACCAACCTGGCTTTGGTGGGCAACCTGGCCCGGCTGGAACGGCGCTTTTTGTTTGTCGAGCTGGACGCGCTGTTGATTATCGTTGTCTACCTGGCGGGAGTGTTCTTGCTGTACTCAAAAGGAATTGGACTATGAACATATTGTACTTCGTTATGCCGCTGTAACCCACCTGCAAAGAATTATTCATCAAGGACATTGGCATGATTCACAAAACAATATCGAGCAAGCTAGGCACAATCCATTACTGGATTGACGGTGATGGCGAGCAGTCTATCGCCTTTACGCATGGAGCCACCATGGATCATGGAATGTTCCAATCCCAAATGGATCATTGTCTGTAAATAGGGTAGAAACCCCTGCCTTTAGGCAGGCCGTTTTCAACACCGCAGTAACGACTAGGTCGGCGCGGACGGGCAGGCGGTGGTGGTAAAAAGTGACTGGTCGT